>CATZIC010000014.1 GCA_958419945.1 uncultured Clostridia bacterium
ACTTTGCGACTTTAGCGCAACTTTTCAAGTTGCGGCTTTATCACAGCGTTTTGCCACTAAAATAATTGGTGCAGGCGGGAGTATACGCCTCAATCTTCGTACTTTTCGCCTTCGCCCCAAAGTCTTTCCAAATGATAGAAAAGTCTGTGTTCGTCATCGAAAATATGAACGATTACTTCGCCGAAGTCGAGAACCGCCCATCTTCCTTCACGAACGCCTTCCGAGCGAAGAACATCGAGGCAATATTCCTTTTTGCAGAATTCTTCAAGGTTATCGCAAAGGGCGTGCACCTGCGTGGTGGACCTTCCGCTTGCGATAATGAAATAGTCTGCAATCACGGTTTTATCCGCAACGTTGATTTTAACTATATCCTGTGCTTTTTTCTGCGATAAAAACTCGCAAATTTTTTCAGCAAACTGCATCGAATCTTTTGCTTCCATTATAATATCTCCAATTTTTGTTATTTTTAGCCTTCCTAGGCGTAACTACTTTAATAATATTATTTTGCGTAATAATCGTAGCATTTTGCGGTAAGGTAATATACGTTATCCCCTGTAGCGCTTAAATGGCGCATAAGCCTTTTTACGCAAAGTTTAAATCCTTCGTTAAAATCTTCGTTTACCGCATCTCTTAATAGGTTTACTTCCGGATAGGTGCGGCCCTCTTCCAAAAGGTCTGCGGTAAATACGATTTTTTCTAAATCGGACATGTTTTCTCTGCCTGTAGTATGATAGCGAATTGCGTTTAAAACCTCCTCGTCCTTTACGCCAAGCAGATTTTTGGCAACGTAGGCGCCGAGGAATTGATGCACGACAGGCTTTGGAACCTCGCAGTCCAATTTAAAATCCTTATAGTCTTTAGGGTCAAGGTATTTGGCAACGTCATGAAGCATTGCGGATAGCACGGCTTTATTTTCATCTGCTTTAAGCCTTTTTGCGTAAGTTTTTGCAAGGTTCATAACCCCTAAAGTGTGCGTTAATCGACTTATAGGCAGGTTTTTGCGTACAAACTCCGCTTCCTTGCCGCCTTTATACAAACCGTTTTTTTGAATATAGGAAAGCACTTTTTCGTCAACCTTTCCCGTAAGATCCAAGCCAAGCATAAGCCTGTTTCTTACGTCGGTCGAGGAAATATTTTTGCCTGTGTAGTCCGAAAAAACAAGCCTATTTGTGCTACCGAAAGCGGCTAAAAAGGTTTCTTTAGCGCTTTTTAAGTCGTCGCCATCACGCCCGACGACGAAAAGTTTTGCTTTTTCTAAAATATCTTTCGGGTTTTTCCACTGCGGAAAATTCTCCAGCATGTCGGTTCCGACCAAAAAATAAATTTCGGCATCCTTATAAAGGTTTGCAAACCGGTCTATCGTCAGGTATGTATAACTTTTACCCTCGCTTTTAAGTTCGTAGTCGCAAACTTCAATCCTATCGTCGCAGTCCGAAAATGCAATATTAAGCATATTAAGCCTGTGAAAGCCTTCTGCAAGGGCTATATTCGGCTTATGCGGCGGCATAAATGCAGGAAGGACGAACAACTTGTCAAGACCAAGTTCGGCTAATGCGTATTTTGCAACGTTTATATGTTCTTTATGTGGCGGATCGAATGAACCGCCGTAAATTCCTATTTTCATATCGACTATATTTTAACACAAAAAATGCGTAATTTCAAGGATAATCGTAGGTTTTGCAGTCAATAATTATAATATGAAGATTAGTTTGCCACTTTTTCTAAATACTATAATACTGCTTACGCTTTTGTTTACCGTAAATTTATTGGGACTTTCCTTTTTGCGGATTCCCATTTGGCTAAAAATACTTCTTGCAATCATGCTATCCTGTGCTGTAAGCGCACTTGCTTTTATAAGGTGGAGATCGAAAAGCATTTACCGCACCAAAATAAAGCAGTCAAAAAAACAACTTGCCTGCGACCTTATGCTTTTAAACACCCTTGGACGCTCGCAAATTACGGAAATTTTCAGCGCACTTTTTAAAAATTTGAAGCAGCCCGCAGAGGAAAAACAAGGCTATTTTTTGGTAAGTGATACAACGGTGTACCCGTATTGCCTGCCAGAAAGTTTGGGATATAACGAAATAAAGCAAACTGTGGACAGTTCCCCTTTTAAGTCAGAAAAATTTTTGATTATTTCCGACGGTTTTAAAGAAGGGGTAAAAATTTACAGCGGCAGTTTAAAGGCTATACTAATTACAACGGAAACAGTTGTCCCCTTACTTAACAAATACGGACTTTTGCCAAAAAACGAAAAGCAGGAAATCAAAAAGAAGAATCTTTTTAAGGCGCTGTTTAAAAAGGCTAACGGCGGTCGCTTTCTAATCTACGGTATAACTCTTATTGCAATGAGTTTTATCGTTTTCTACCCGATTTATTACGTCGTAAGCGGTGTGCTTTTTGCCGTTTTCGGGCTTATAGCCATGTTTTTCGGAAAAATAGATACAGTCGGACAGGATGAAAATTTACTTTCCGCCCTTGCCATCGACGAACCTATTGAAGAATAGAAAATTCTTTTTCCCGCACTCAAAGCACGAGTAACACACAATCAAACAATCTTTACTTACAATAAACAAAACGAACGAACCCGAAAGGATCCGTTCGTTTTTCATATACATATTTAAATTATTTCTTAAATTAAGCTTCGTAGTCGAAATCGAAGATATGAAGGTTAGTATAGTTAGTTACGCCTTCCTTCTTTAATTCGGTGCAGCCGGTAAAAACGAGGTTACCGTACGTAATGTTCGTGTTATCGGTAGGAAGCATTACTTTTGTTAAAGCGGTGCAGCCGCTGAAAGCGCTCTGCTTAATGGTAGCGGTCTTTCCGGAAAGTGCGGTAAGGTTAGCCGTCTTTAAAGAAGTGCAGCCCGCAAAAGCCTTTTCGCCAACGTAGGTAAGGTTAGCGGTTAAATTGTAACTGCCGTTATCTACGCTGTAGAACAAAAGCGAGCAGCCGTTAAATGCGGAATTACCGATATATTCTAATGCCGTTGCGTCGTTAAGTTTAGCGTTTACTAAAGAAGTGCAAGCGTTGAAAGCGCCTTCGCCGATTTTAGTAACGGTTTCGCCTACAGAAAATTTATAGAGTGAAGAGCAGTTTGAAAACGCATATGCGCCGTATTCCGTAACAGTTTCGGGAAGAACGATTTCTTCAACTTTCGTAAGACCGTAGAAAGCGTAATCGGAAACGGTATTACCGGTTAAAACGATGGTTTTAAGACTGTCGGGAATATAGCAAGTAAAGGAACCCGTAGCGTTATATTTTATAGTGGAAGAGGTTGCGCCGGAAGCTTCGGAAACACCGAAAAGATATGCAAAAGTCTTTTTGGAATTGACGTTGCCGGTCGCCTTATTACCAACGAAAGGAACGGTTACCTTTTCAAGTCTCGTGCAACCTGCGAGGCAAGCGTTACCGATGGTTTCAACGTTAGCGGGGATAACGACTTCCTTTATGAACAACATATTTGAAAACGCACTTTCCGCAATTTCCTTAACGGGGTAAGTACCGACCACAGTGCCGTTACGTTTGTATTCCACCTTTTCGGAAGGAATTTCGATCTTGGAAACAGCTTGTACCTTTTCGGAAGCAAAATTCTGCTTTGAAACAAGGTCGGCAACTTCGTCTGTTACGTTGTAGCCGGTAACCTTAAGATAACTGTCTTCTTCGGTTTCGCCGGTAACAAGTTCGTAAGTAAAGCCGGGGTCTTTCTTTTCCGCTTCGGTGCCGTTATCGTTACAAGCGGCAAAAAGCGTAAAACAACTTACCAAAAGTGCAAAAATAAGTACATAGTTCAATATTTTTCTCATGATAACTCCATAAAAAGTGCCGAAAATGAATTTCGAACACGTCAAATGCTGAATTGTATTTTATCATTTTATCTTGTGTTTGTCAATGATAATTCGGCATAAATACGGTTATAAATTAACTATAATGGTTTTTTTTGTGAATAACGGCGAAATTTTCCGACTGTTTTTTCAAAAAAGCAACGACTTTAGGCTTATGTTTGCTTAAATTGTCAAAAGCATGCCAAGGCAGGCGGAAACCACGATAAGAAGTATTGGCGAAACGTTCTTTTTGAAAACCTTTTTAACTAAAACGGTAATAAAGGCTATCACCATGGTGATACAAAGTGCGGCAGGACTGAATCCGACGAAGGAAAACTCCTCGATTTTCGGAAAAACGTTGGTTACAGCGAGGTCTATACCGGTTGCGAGAATCATTCCGCAGATAACGGGCTTCATACCGTAAAGCGCCGAACGTACTATAGTGTATTGCAGGAAATTTTTAAGAAGCGCAACGATTATGAGGATTACTATAACAGACGGAGTGATAACCCCTATAGTTGCCATTATAGAACCCAAAAGTCCGCCTTGAGTACTGCCGACGTAGGTTGCCATATTTACCGCAATAGGCCCGGGCGTGGACTCCGCCACGGCAAGGAAGTTTGCAAATTCAAGTTCCGTAAGCCAACCGTTTCCGACCGTTTCTTCAAGCATAAGCGGCAGCATTCCGTATCCGCCTCCGAATGAGAACAGCCCGACCTTGAAAAAGGTTGCAAAAAGTTCCGATACGTTCAAAAATCCTTTGTAAAAACGGCTGTTTGAAAGATTTAAAATCACCTCTTTACCTACGACCTTGTAAATTGCGCCAAAGTATAAAAGGGTAAGTATCACTAAGGCCGTAACCGTTAGCGTTACAATATTTACAAGTCTACGGACTTTGGCTTTTTTTATAGAGGCATTTAATGCTTCGTTTTCGCTATCTAAACTCGCACCGTTTTTATCTAAATCCCCGCCTATAGGTCGATTATTTGCGTTTTTTTGTTTTTTTGCAGTATCCTTTTTCTTAGGAGTGTAATAGATTGCAATACCCAAAATTGCACCGACGATAACGAAATAAATGGTGGAAATACCGACGTTTGTAAAGTTAATAAGGATTAAAAGCAGTAAACTTGCCGCCATAAGAACGTACGATATAGCGTTCTTTTTAACGTTTTTCAGAAGCTTTAAGCCGGCGGTAATAATAAGCACGGAAACCCCGCACTGAATACCGCTAAAAGCCCTTTTGACAAGCGGATATTCCAAAACTTTTGCAAAAAACAGCGAGATTAAATAAATGATTATAAGCGACGGAAGGGCAACCCCTATACTTGCCGAGATAGCCCCTAAAACCCCCGCTTTTCTGTAACCTATATAGGTTGCGCTGTTTATGGCGATAGGCCCCGGAGTGGATTCCGCAATGGCAACGACGTCAGAAAATTCTTCCGAATCGATGTATTTTTTCTTTTCCACTACCTCGTGCGTGATGACGGAAATCATTGCGTACCCACCGCCGAAAGTAAACAATCCTATTTTGAAGAAAATCAAAAATAATCTAATACAATCTTTTAGTTTTTTCATAGCAAGTATAATATAGTTTACTTTTTTAAAATTGTCAAGACTAATAGCGGCATTGTGAGCTTATTTTTTTACAGTAAAACTACTAAATACGCAAAAGTAGGGCTATAGGACCGTTATCGCAGTTTTTTCCAAACTTCCGTAACCTTACAATAAAGATTCCCGTCCGATAAAATTTTAATAACGTCTTCCGGAAAAAGCGTTAAAATTTTTCTTCCGCTATCATTATAAACTGAAAGTTCCATAAGTTCGCCAAAGCGATAAAGGCTTTGAATCTGCTTTACGGTAACGTTATCGTTTACGGCAATTTTATTGATTTTTTTGCCGCGCGTAAGATTGCCGAGGGTAAAATATGATAAAATTCTTTCATATCTGTTTTCCCTTGAAACAAAAATATTACCGAAAAGTATAAACAGCCCGAAAAACAAAATGGAAATGTTTATAGTTTTTATTACAACCGAATACACGAAAAGGCAAATAAAAAGCCCTGCAACAAAAATTCCTATCCCCTTACAAATTTTAAGTGCGGTTTTTCTTTTTATGTAGCATGACAGTATAGCGTACAAAATCCTACCGCCGTCTAACGGGTATGCGGGCAAAAGATTAATCGTCGCTATCGCAAGGTTAGCAAGAACGCAGATTTCCGTATAAGGATAGGCTTCGGGCACAAGCCACCAAAGCGATACAAGCGACAAAGCGATAAAAAGACTTATAAACGGCCCGCTTAACGCAATAATTGCCTCGTCGCTATAAGGCATATCGGTAGTATCGCCGTAGATAACCGCCCCGTAAGGCATTAAAACAAGCCGTTTTAACTGATACCCCCTTCTTTCCGCGACAAAGGAGTGGCCGAGTTCGTGAATAACAGCCGATAAGGTAAAGATAAGAAAAGAAAATACTTTGCCTGTGATAGCAAAGTATATTCCGAAAATTATAAAAAGCGGATGAATTACAAATTTTAATTTTGCCATACAACCTTACCGCCGTCAAGCGTGTAACCGGATATCAAAGAGTCCTTATCGTACATAGCGACTTCCACGCCGCCCTCTTTTGAGTAGCACACCGGCGTAGAGGTAAACACCTTATCCCCTTCTTTCGCGTAAGCATAATCCGCGCCCGTAATTACGGTTTTATAGTTATCGCTGTGCGAAATCGTAATGGTGTATTTGCCGTTTGAAAGTTTACAAGATACCACCTTGCCGTCTGCAGGGCTGTAAACCGCACCCGATTCAACTTTCATTATGCCACTTTGTAACTGAACGTCGTTTTTGGAAGGCGCAAAGGCTTGAAAAACTTCGTAACCCCTTTCGTCTGCTGTTACCGTGGTATCAGTAGCGAATACAGACTTCAAAAGATTGTTGATACCGCTGTCCTTCCAGAAAATATTAGTCAAAAGTATTCCTACCGCAAGCACGAAAACGGTTATTATCTGAGCAGTTACAAGATTGAATTTTATCTTTCCGCCCGCTTTTTTAGGAGTTTCGCCCGTAACGTTATAGGTAGTAAATTCTTCTTCCGCATCAACCTTTGTCGAAGTTAAATCCGACTTTTCTACAGCTTCCTTTTTCGCACGAGCTTTTTTCGAAAAAAACGGAAACCTGCCGTTTACCTTTTTAATAAGGCGTTTTTTACTGCGCTTTTTTTCGGTAACGGGTTCGGTAACCATTTCGCAACTTGATACGGGTATTTCAATCATTTCCGCATAATCCTGACTTGACATTTTTCACCTCTTAATTGATTTTCTGCTTTAATCTATGCGCCCTAATTTGGGTTTAGAATTTATTGCAAAATTTATAAAAGGTAATTTTGAAAAAATCTGTCGAACTATAGCGGATTTTGTTGAACCGAATAAACCAACGCTAATCTATTTTTTTAAAATCAACGGTTTTTTCTTTTAATGAAATTTTTTGAACTTCATATCCGTAATCCAAAAGTTCCTTTTTGTATTTTAAAAAGGAATGATCTATTTGTACGCCGCAAAATTTTGCAATTTCCTCGAAAGTAAGTTTAAAAGACTCACTGCCGCAATCCTTCACGTATTTTCATAAAATGTCGTATCTACTCATTGCTCCCCCTTATAACCTGATTTTAATTGACAACAAAGACATTATAACACTTCCGCCGCCGAATTTCATTAGTTTTGAACGTTTTTTTTATTTTGACATGATACTTATTGCAAGCAAATCTTTCATTAGTACTGAAAGATTTTTGGTGGTTTAGTAAAATCTTTCAGTAGTACTGCGAGATTTTTTAAAGCCGTTTGCGATTTATTTTAAGTTAAACTGCAAGTAAAAAGGCTGAAACGACTTCTTAACCAAAATTTTAAGAAGCGTTTCAGCCCATAATTATATAATTTAAGTATGCAGAAATCTTAATAATGCATATTCTTTATCCAAACCTCCGGCTTACCGGTATCTCTGCTATAGCGCCAGTATTTGCCGACGTAGTACCTTCCGCTTTCGTGAACAGGAGGCTCGGTTTCCGAGTAGTAGTAAACGAGCGCAGCTTTTAAAGCGTCGTTACTAACTGCAACGGATACCGTCTTCCACTCCTTTTCCGTTCCGAAATAGTAAATTTCAACAAAATATCTATCAAGGAATTTCTCGCCTATAAACCTAACGCTACTCGGAATGACTATCCCATTTAGCCGAGTGTCCACAAACGCACCGTCGGCAATCAAAATAGTGTCCTTTTTAATCTCATATTCGCCGGGCATTTCGTAATTAGCGTATACTAAATAGCGTCCGATATAAAGCACGCCTTCATCCCAATTGTTTATATTTTCTGAATAAGCAGTTTTTAGAAAGGCGTCCACACCGATACTTTCAACGCTGTCTGGTAGGGTTATATCCGCAAGCGCCGAACACCCATAAAAAGCGCTTTTACCGATAACTTTTACGCCATCCGGAATAGTTACACTCGTAAGATTAGAACAATTTGAAAAAGCGTAATTGCCGATACTTTCCACGCTTTCGGGTATATCTAAGTTTGTTGCCGAGTAGCAACGAGAAAAGGCATAATCGCCTACTTGTTTTACACCGCTTGGAATGGATATATCGGTAATCGAGCTACAATTTCTGAATGCACTATAGCCTATGTTTTCCACGCTTTCGGGTATAGACAAGTTTGTTGCCCCATAGCAACCGAAAAAGGCGTAGTCGCCTATTAGCTTTACACCGCTTGGTATTAAAATGTCGGTTATGTAATTACGACCGGAAAAAGCACGGCTGCCAATCTCCGTGATATCATCGGGAAGAATCGGTTTAGTTCCCGAACCGATATATCTAACTAAAATCTTACTATCTCCGTCGGTTAAGGTAGCAAAGCCGTTTACGTCGGAAATTTTCACCCTTTCCTTATCGGACAGTTTATAAATCTCTCTTGCATAGTAGGCTACGTAACCATTGCGCTTACTACCTTTTTCCACGAATAAACTTGTGCCGTCAAATACCGCGGCAAGATATTCACAATTTTTGAAAGCCTCTTCGCCGATATTTACCAAACCTTCAGGAAGGGCTACGCCTATAAGGTTACAGCAATAGCTAAACGCATTGGCGGCAATCGTTAAGGTACCGGGTTTTACTTCGTAAGTTGTATAGTTTACTCCGTAATCACTAATTTCAATTAAATGCTTACCGATATACAGCTCGCCATCTTTCCAATTAGCGCTATTATTGTAGAACGCAGTATTATTTACCACGCCTTTACCGATGATTCTTACGCTATCCGCAAAGCTAATATCACTTAGGTTAACGCAGTTATAAAACGCACAATCGCCTATCGTAACCACTCCGTCGGATAAGGATATGCTCGTAATAGCTTCGCAATTTACAAAGGCGTACGGTTTTATTGTCCTTACGTTTTCAAAGTTAAGTTCGGTAAGACTCTCTCCGTTAAAGTACATATTTTTTGTAAACCCCAACGGATTACTGCTTGCATTTTCGAAATCAATCTGCGCCCATTGTTCCGGTGTACCTTCGAATCTGACTTCTTCAAGGGCGGTGCAGCCTAAAAAGGCGTCCTCTTTTATATTGGTCGAAGTAATTACGCTTCCATATATGCTTTCGTAGTTTTGCATAGTCAAACTTTTAAGACTTTTACAACCTGAAAATGCAGCTTTATCGATTAAGTATAATTTTCCGAGGATAGTAACGCTTTCAAGACTATTGCAACCTATAAATGCAGATTTACCGATAGATTCCATTTTTTCGGAAATGGTTATATTTTTAAGGCTTGTGCATCCCGCAAAAGCGTTATCCCCTATAATCATTACAGTATCGGGAATTTCCACGTGCGTCAAATTTTGGCAGCCTGAGAATGCGTCATCGCCAATAGCTACCACTTCGTAAATGCCGAAATAATCGGGAATAACGACGTCCGTTTCGGTAACGTCTTTAAGTCCTATTACACTTGCATATAAACTATCTGAATCTGTCGAATATATAAGCTCGGTCGGCTGCTTTTTGCCGCAAAGTGTACAAACGCCGTCTAAATAACCATGAACCATAGGCATTCGAATTTCTTTTTCGTCTTTAATTTGGTCTTCACCGGATCTATCTTTAAAAGTTCGCTTGCAACGAACGCACTTAAAATGTTCCATCGTACCGAATTTTTCGCAGGTACCTTGTGTTCCTTCTATTGGTTCAAGGTCGTGCCTAGGCTCTACAACGTTTACAGCGTAGTTTTTCCCGCAGGAACATTCCAGCAAAGTATAGCCTTCCTCGAAACAAGTCGGTTCGTAAACGGTTTTCTTGTATTTGTGTTCATGCTCGCCGTTACAAGCGCACAAACCGATTGCGCAACAAGCGGCAGTTATAATGAGTACTATCAAACTTGCTTTTTTCATTTTGCTTTTCCTTATAAAACTTTTTTCTGGCAATTATAAATTGTCAAGCCCGTCCGAAGACTTTACGGCTTCCGTAAACTATAAACAAAACACAAGGAACGATTTTCCCGCAATTAAATCAAAATATAGAAAATTATCTCGTGAAATTATTTCATTACATCACGGTAGATTTTCAGTATGGTTTTATTAAAACGGAAAACGCCCACCCGTTGAACAAATGGTCGTGCAACGGGTGGGTTAAAATATTTATTGTTTTTTCCAAATAACGGGTGTTATGCCGTCGGTGGCATGATGCCAATAATTACCGACATAAGCGCTTCCGTCCTCGCTTGTGGAAGGCTCGGATTCCGAATAATAGTAAACGGTTGCAGATTTTAAAGCATCATTTCCGTCGGCAATGGATATAACCTGCCATTCCGCTTCGGTTCCTGAAAAGTAAACGGCTTCAAGATTTTCACATTTGTTAAATGCGCCGTAATCTATACTCTTAACCCCTTTCGGAATAACTACGCTCTTTAGTCCTGTGCATCCGTAAAAAGTGGATTGTCCGATACTCTTTATACCGTTAGGAATAACGATACTCGTAAGCCCTGTGCAGCCGGAAAAAGCACTTATAGCCAAATAAGTAAGTCCGTCGGGCAAACGGATACTTTTAAGATTTGAGCAGTTTGCGAAAGCCTCATAATCTATACTTGTAACGCTATCCGGAATTGTTACGCTTTCAAGCGCCTTACAGTTTTCAAAAGTGTGATATTCAATACGAGTAACGCCATCGGGAATGACTATGTTAGAAAGCATAGCGCAACCGTAAAAAGCATATCCCCCTATGACCGTTACGCCGGAGGGAATAACTATTTCCTTTAGCCAAGTGCAGTTTTTGAAAGCACTGTCGCCTAACGCCTTTACGCTTTCGGGAATGGTTACGCCCGTAAGGTTTGTGCAATCGATAAAGGCATTGCCCGCAATAGTCAAAGTTCCCTCTTTAATTTGGTAGTTTCCCGTTAAATTTTTAGCCTGTATAAGGTGATTGCCTATGTATAATACGTCGTTCTCCCAATTATTTTGGTCGTTATAGTAAGCGGTGCCTGTGAAAACGTTGTCTGCAATATTCATAACAGTGTTCGGAAGAGTTATGCCGACTAATTCCTTGCATTGCTCAAAGGCAAGCCTACCCAAATAGGTAACGCTATCGGGGATTATTATTTCCTTAAGCGCTGTCTTCCTAAACGCATAAGCGCCTATTTCTTTTAAGCCGACAGGTAAGGTAACGTTTTCGAGTTTACTGCAAGAAAGAAAAGCGGCTTCGCCGATTTTATCAACACCATTACCTATTTTCGCAAAGATAAGACTTGTACAATTTTGGAACACTCCGTTTGACATAAAGGTTACGCTGTCCGGTATGGTTATACTTTCAAGTGCTATACAATCACTAAAAGCATAACTTCCGATTCCTGTCAGGCTTTCCGGAATGGTTATAACTTTTAGCAAACTGCAACCACTAAAAGCAAAATAAGATATAACATCCAACTTTTTGGAAAGGGTAACACCCGTAAGTCCCGTACAGCCTCTGAAAGCAAATCTGCCTATTGCAATAACGGTATCAAGTAAGGTTACGCTTGTAAGTTTATCATAGTTATAAAACGCATAATCGCCGACTTTATCCGAAGAAATAACCGCTTCCGTAACCAATTGATTGTTTACGTAGAAGTTTTCGGCATAATATATAGGGTTACTTCTGTCAATTTCGAAATAGATATTTGCCCACTGATCGAGCGTTCCCGAATAATAAACGTCCTTAATATTTTCACAGTTTGCAAAGGCACCAATTCCAAAGCCCATTACTTTGGCGGAAATAATAACCTCTCTCAAATTCGTACATTTAGCAAATGCTCCGTCTGGAATCATTGCGGCATTTGCACCTTTTAGCGTTACCTTCGTAAGCCCCGTGCAACCCATAAATAACTCACTGCCGGAAATATGTAAGTTGTCGTAGAAGTCATGTACTCCGCTGCCGAGCGTGAGTTCGGTAATACCTACGCACCCCCTAAATGCCGAGTCGCCAAATTCGGTTACACTGTCAGGAATAACAAGATTGCCGATAAGTCCGCTTCCTCTGAAAGCAAGAGATCCAATGCTTGTTACGCCTTCGGGAATTACGATATTTTTAAGTCCCGTACACTCTTGGAAAGCATACTTTCCGATTTTTAATATGCCGGTCTGGAGGGTAACGCTTGTGATTTGTGTGTTTTTATGAAATGCAGAGATACCTACGCCGATAACAGGCAAGCCGTCGTACTCTTTCGCAACGATTATATCCGTGTCCGTTGCCGTGCCTATACCCGAAAGTTCATAGCCGATTAACTTATCATTTTCGAAAACTTCAGAATATTGTAGCCCTTCGGTTGAATACAAGACATTGCACACACGACATACGCCGTCAACGTATTCGTGGGGCAATAGGTCGGTTATCACCATATTTTTGTCTTCTATCTCACTTCTTCCTCTATCATCGGTGAACCATTTTTTACATACCGAACACTCGTAATACCCAATGTTTCCTTTTTCCGTACAGGTGGAAGCTTTTTCAGGTATATTTACTAAAATGTGGGGCAATAGGTCGGTTATCACGCTTTTTTGATCTATAATCTCAATTTGCCCGTTAGCGTCAAAAAACAGTTTGTTGCAGGTCGAACATTCGTAATACTCGATGTTTCCTTTTTCCGTACAAGTGGAAACTTTTTCGGGTATATGAGTAAGCTCGTGGGGTAATCGTTCAAGTTTTATAATGTTCGGGTCTGTAATCTCATTCTGCCCGTTAACGTCAAAATACAGTTTTTGACACAACGAACACTCGTAAAATTCTATATGACCCTCTTTGGTGCAAGTCGGCTTTACCTCTTCTATGCGAGAGATATTATGCTCCAAAGCGGCGACCACACGTGTCTCGGTATGTTCCTGATTGTAGATACAAAACCGTCTTTCCGTTCCTTCCGTAAAGCAGGTTGCAGGCACGACCGTCTGCCAGGCTCCAAAGGTGTGTTCTGTTCCGCTTGAAGGTATTATAATGCCTTGCTTATCGGTTTCGACACGTCCGCTACTGTCTGAAAACCATTTTTTGCACACCGAACACTCGTAATACTCACGCTGTCCGTTTTTAGTGCAAGTGGCTTTTACTTCCTCTACCTTGTTAAGACTGTGCTTTAGCTTGCTTACATTGCGGGTTTGAACGTGTTTTTGGTCGTATTCGCAAACACGCATTTCCTGTCCGCTTTCCGTGCAAGTGGATTCTTCAACAACCTGCCAATCTCCCCACAAATGCTTGCTATCGTCGAAAGCTATTTCCACGCTTTTACTGTCGGTAATTTCATCTTTTCCGTTCTCGTCCGAAAACATCTTATTGCAAACGCTGCATTCGTAGTAGCCGATATGCCCCTTGTAGGAGCAGAGCGCAGGCATTTCCGGAAAATAAGTCAGCGTGTGCGGAGTCTTTGCCGTTAAAATGCTCTCTTTATCCGTAATTTCCGTTGCACCGTCCTCGCCGGTGAACCATTTTTTGCAGACCGTACATTCGTAGTAAGCGGTATGTCCATTTTCGTCGCACGTGGCTTCTGCCTCGTCCATAAATTGCAGATTGTGCGGTCCTACGGGAACCTCGTCGGTTCGGTAACTTTTTCCGCAATCGCAAACGTGCAAGGTGTAGCCGTTTTCCGTGCAGGTAGGTTCTACTACCGAAAGCGTATAATCGTGTGTATGCGTATTTTCGCACGCAGATAGTGAAAGCACGCAAAACGTTGCCGCCAAGATGCTAAAAAGCATCACCAAGATCTTTTTGCCCATAATAATCTCCTTTTTTTGTCTCCTTTTTACAAAAAAGTCCATTCGTGTAATCGTAAATCGCGGCATAATATCAAGACTTTTTGTTTTTATAATATTAACACAGTTTTACAAGTTTTGCAACCTATTCATACAAAATAATTTTGATTATTCAAAAACCGACCTTTCCTAACCCTTTTTGAGTATGAAGTGTGGAGTTACGGATTTAAAACATTATATAAAATGGTCGTTAACGGGCTTATAGCAGCACTTTTAATAAATTCCCCTCTTGGGCTTCTGGATTGCCACAGCAATAAATTGCCTCTGAGTGACAGTAAAACGGCGGGTTGAGAGTTTGTGGGGTGGGAGGGAAAGACAAGCATTGAAATTTGCGGAGGGTTGTGTGGGCTAAAAATAGTTTATCAGCCGTTTTTAACCGATAAAGGGCTTATAGGCGGACTTTTAAAAATTTTCAGAAAATCAATACGACGCACGCACACAAGCACGCACGCCGCATCTTCATTTACCGTAGACACTACGGCGTTTTAATAATTTCTTTAAATCCGCTTCTTTTCTCTCTTCTATTTTTCACTTTTGGCTGCGCCGTCAGGCGCTGCGTCATTATATATCCCGCCGTTTTAAAAAGCCGAGGAGTACTATTAAAAGAGCAAGGCTTGAAATACCGCCGATAACAATGCATAGCCAAACGGAATTTCCCGTGCCTGAAGTAAAGGCGTTATCGCTAAAAAAACATAGGGGCGGTATATAGTTGAGCGTGTCCGTTTTACTTCCGAAAAGTTCGATAAGCGGTACGAGGGTTTTAGATAGCAAAGCCAAAACGGAAACCACCGCAAAGGTAAGAATACGCTTCTTTATAAAGATTGACAGCGTCGCCGAAAATACACAAAGTGCGCACAGCGTGAACAAATAAATTCCCAAAATCAAAAACAGCGAAACGCCGAAATTCACGGCCAATCCGAGGTCGGAAGTCGCTATAATCAAATGCCCGCTGGCGCCCAAAAAACACATACAGGCTAACGAGGTAATTATCGCATAGCCGAATAAAACTATCGCGCCAAGCACAAGTTCGGAAGCAATGCGGGAAAGATAGTAAAAAATCCTTCCGTACGGGGTTAAAAATGTAAGTTTTATCTGTCCGCCTTTTGCCTCCGTGGGATAAATAAGCGCGGTTCGCACAGCAAAATAAATGCAGATTATAGTAAATCCTACGGTGAGCATAAACCCTAAAACGCCTGCGGGATTGTTTTTCGTGCTCTGCATATTGGTAACTTTTGGATACTCGTCCGCCACGCCGTTCACGTTCCTTAACGTGTACATAACGTTAAGGCGCAGCCTCTCGGCAGACAACTGCGATCTGTAGGTTTCGAAAACGCTTTCGGAAATAGACAAATCCCCTTCCGAAGCTATCAGCCATTCTTCCATTTCCAAAATGAATTTTTCCGAACTTTCAATTTCCTTTTGAAGTTCTTCCATACTTTTAAATGGCTTAACGTCGTAAATAAACCTTCCGTCGGTGTCCTCGTCCGAATAAACCGCGCCGATAATTATTGCCGCAAAGATCAGCAAAACCGCAACGACGCATAAAAAACTTTTGGATTTAAAATAGGTTTTAAGTTGAAATTTCAAAATTTTAGTCGGCATTTTACACCTCCGTAAAACTTTGCTCTAAACCGCTTGAAACGGTCATGTCCGAAAACTCAAGGTTGTAGTTTAAAATTACTTCCTTCAAAAAATCGCTCGTGGCGTAAAGACAGAGATATTCGCCATCCGCCCACGCCTTTTCGGAATTTATGAGTCTTGAAATTCTTTCCGCCTCTTTGGCGCTAAAAAGTTTCAGTTTGTAAACTCTTTTTGGACGGTCCGACAGGTCCTTTTCGCCAACTATTCTGCCATTTTTAATTATGACCGCGCGCCTGCAAAGATTTTCTATTTCCGTAAGATTGTGACTGGAAATCAAAACCGTAGTACCGTATTCTTTATGCCAACTACGTATAAGATTGCGGACTTCCGCCGAAACCTTCGGATCCAGCATTGCGGTCGGCTCGTCAAGAAGTAAAATTTCCGGCTTTTTCATAAGCACTATTAAAAGTACCGCCTTTTGTTTCATTCCCGACGAAAAGGTTTTTATCTTTCTGTTTTTTAGTTCCTCTATATGAAGAAGTTTGATAAGGTTTTCCGCTTCTAAGTTGCAGTCTTTTTTGTAATATGCGCTGAAAAACTCTATATTTTCCGCTAAGGTGTACTCGCCGAAAAGCGCAGGATATTCCACCATTGTACCCATCCTTGAAAGGCAGTCGTTATAGTCCGAAACTATATCTTTGCCGAAAACTTCCACGCTTCCTAAATTAACACGCCATAGCCCGCTTATACACTTTAATAAAGAGGATTTCCCCGCGCCGTTTTCGCCTACCACGCCCACGATTTCCCCGCTTTTTACGGTAAGCGAAAGGTCCTCTAAAATCCTGCACCTGCCTATCTTTTTTGAAAGATTACAAATTTTGAGTGCGTTCATATCTGAAGTTGTTCCTCAAAAAACGTAACGCCTTCGTCTGTAAACGTCATCGTCATTCGGGTATATATCGGCGTTCTTTGCGTAAATTCAATCGGTGCTACCATTTCCGCTACCAAAACGTTGCCATCAATCGAAACTTTAAATTCCTCTAACTTTTCATAAAACTCCGCAAATTTCTCTATCCCGTATGAAGTCTTGTACACGACGTCTTTTTCTACGCGTAAATAATCACGCCATTCTTCCCTGTATTCAAGGTAATAAAACGGTACAATCGTACCAAAACCCTGACTGCAATTATCAAGTTCGTACCAACCGTTTTTTCTGTCGTGAACAAGGTAATAATGTGATTTTCCCGTCGCATCCGTTTTCGTTATCCCTATCATCCTTTCCGACAAAAAGGTTTCGACCTTCGCTTTTCCGTAATCCGTGTTGTCTATAAGATTTTTCAGTTCCGAAAGCGTCATTTCCGTTTCAAACCTTACGGCGTCAGGTCCATCCACAAATCCTTTCTTGTTTAGCGGTAAGCTGAAATAATCGTAATCATAGTAGCATCCGACTTTAATATCCACCCTTGTCGCCCCGCACGCCGTAAGCGTTGGCAAGGCGTATACCGCTAAAATACATGCTAAAACGATAATAATTTTGCTTTTCATACCTTTCTCCCTTTTGGTTTATTTTAAAGGACGTTCTATTGTCCTTTACGCTTTAAGAGTAATATACCCCGCCCACGTTGTCAATACTTTTTGAAAATTAGCAACTAAACTATTAGTTGAGTTGGGCTATAGACCACCGTTTTTAACCGATAACGGGCTTATAGGAGGACTTTTTGTAAAATTATATAAAATTACGGCGGGCGTATTAACTACGCCCGCCGCTTTCTATTTTTTAAATTCAAATATAAATTTTTATATCGCAAAATCAAATTTACAATGATTCCGCACCGCAATTATTTTATTGATTATCGGCACCGACTTCGGAAGCCTCGGGAACTTCTGAAACTTCAAAAGTCTCTGAAGCTTCCCCTTCCATTTCTTCGAGTTTTTGCATTCTTATGGCTTTCGCATTTCGTTTAACGATTATCGCGGGGAAAATCATAAGCGCAGAAGAAACTGCGGAGAACAAAAACATTTCAAACGGGTAAACCCTGTCCCCTGCGTGATAACCGACGTTCTTTATAACGAGTTCGCTCGTTTCCGTCAGAAGTTCGCCAAAACCTTTTATTACCTGCGGATTGATAATCGAGGAAAGCACCATAGGAAGGGTTACGTAAATTATAATCCTTACGCCTTGAAAGCATCCCGCTTTGTCGGACGGCGTGTAATCTCTTGCCGAGGCGTTAAATAAACCTGCCGCCATAAGGGAAGCCGATTCCACCATAGTTCCGCCGATTATAAACATTGCAAATTTCGCGGCAAAAGTGGTGCCTAAAAATTTAATTAGGTAAATGATAACTCCGCCAAGCGCCCCCATAACTACTACGGGATAAAAGAATTTGTCCTTTCCGTACTTATCCATGAGTTTGCCTGAAACAGCCGCAACCACCGCAGACAGCACAACCACTAACGCAAGCGGAATAACGTAATCTTCAAGCCCAATGGTGTACTGAATAAGCATTATCATTTGCGGTTGCCAAAGTTGCATGGCAAGGCCGGAAAACATCATGCCAAGCAGGCACACGTAAATCATTTTATGGTTTTTAATGGTGGTAGGCTTGAAACCATACACAACTTCCGCAAGATATTTTCCGCTGCGGTTGGGCTTAAGTTTGGGGCTGTCTTTGAACAAAAACAGACCTACTACGCCGGTTACGATTGTTATTCCGCCCAAAAGTAGGAAAAAAGTAGTCCAATTATCGCTTTGTGTAAACCCGTCGAACACCACGAAAATCATCATAAGCGCGGCCACGGGAAGTATGGACAGAACAGTATCCACAAATCCACGATTCGTAACGTCCGTAATATCGGTTATCCAGGCAGAGTACGCAGCGTCGTTTGAAAAGGAGCCGAAAAAGGTCATTACGCAGTCCATTAAAACGAAAATTACAGCCACAAGCGCCACCCCGCCCGCTGCCGACTTATTGCCGAAAAGTGCGAACGAAGCAGTTACTACGCCCCAAATTATGTAGCCTATGCAGACGAACGGCTTGCGCCTGCCCACTCTATCGGATATCGCACCGCCGAAAATGGTCGCAAGCGCCGCAACCACCGCCGAAGCCCCTACCATAAGCGAAGTTGCCCAAGCATCTGCGGTTATCTTTTTTTGTATGTAGGTGGAAAAATAAACGTTTTCCACTACCCAGGCAAGTTGTCCCACAAGCCCGAAAATCAAAATCATGGCCCATATCTTAGCGCCTAATTTATTAGGCTTTTTTACGATAGTTTCCATAGTCACCTCTTTCTTATTAAGTGGTAAATCTTCCTATATTCTATCACTTTATATAATGCTTTTCAATACCTTTTTAAAAATTTATTGTGGAATTGAAATTTGTTTTACTAAATCGTACCTCACGCGATTATAGCAAAAATCCCCCGCTTCGACTAAAATATGCCAATAACGGGCTTATCGGCGGACTTTCATTGAGTGTGGAGTTTGGAGTTAGATTATTATTTCGTCATTGCGAGGAGCAAGGCTCCGTGGCAATCCAGGAAATTTCAATAATTATTTTAAAGCCGTATTCGGCTCCTTTGTGTAAAGGGAGCTGGCTCGTAGAGCTTGAAGGATTGTAGGTTCCCGCAGGGAACTTCAATAATTACTTCAAATCCGCAACTCTACTCTCGAAACTTCAGACTCCACACTTTACACTTTCATTAAAATTACCCGTGCGCCCGCAAAATTTTGCGGGCGCACGGGTAAAATTAGTTGTTAGCCGACCTATAGCCGCACTTTTTCAATAAATCTATTTTTTACTGAACAGTTCCGCAACGAGAAGCAAAGCCTGTTTCTGACACTCGTCAAGGCCGTTAAACAGCCTTACCATCTTTACTACGTCAGGGGTTTTTAGGGTAAGTTCTTCGGTACCGCTGTTACCCCATTCGTCGGTATTGCAGATAAGATAATCCACCGAACACCCGAACAATCTTGCAAGACTTATAAGATAAGTCGAATTAGGTTCGTGGGTGCCCTGTTCCCATCTTCCGACGCTTCTTTGCGTAGCGTTTATTGCCTTGCCGACCTCCTCTTGTGATAAGCCTTTTTCAAGCCGCAGTTCTTTTAATCTTATCATATAACTCCTTTAAAGATAGTTCTATTTTATATTCTTTGAAATTTTCACAGAAATTATAGAATAAAACGTCTAAATTGTCTTGACGTAGACGAATTTGTCGTGTATAATTCATAATTAGACGAAAATGTCTGATTGTATACTGAAAACAAGACAAAAACGACTTTAAAAGCGTAACTTACAGTAGCCTTTTGCAATCGATTTAAACGGCATACCGAAGTTTTCGGTCAAGATATATTTTCGGCTAAAACAGGAAGCAGATTGCTTAAAAGGCTGACTGCTTTCGGAGGGAGAAATATGGAAAAAACCGTCGGTTATGAAAAACCTGCAAAAAAAAGGCTGATAACAAACTTTCTTCACAGAATGAAGATCAACCGCTTTGTTTTTCTTGCCTACGTTATTATGCCCGCTTTGGTAATCGTAGTGGGATTTTCGGCTTGGACGATAAGCGGAAATTCCGTAGAGGGATCAAACGGCTTTTTTGTCGCAAGCGACGTCATAAACAGTTACGACTACATACAGTTAAGCAAGGCGCCTAACTCAACGGGCGCAAAATTCAATCTTTTCGAAACCGGTTTTTACGATCCCGAAACCAAAGACTTTACTACTGCTCCGTCAATCGGTATCGATTACGAAATCAATCTGCGAAAATGCTTTGCCGATTTATTGAATGACGAAACGGGTGCGATATACGGCGTTTTCACTTTAAAATTTCCGAACGACGCACCGCAAAACCCACCGGATATTTTCACAGGTATGACCTGCAAAATAAACGACAGCGTAGTCTCTGACGAGTCTGTAATTACGTTAAACAGCGGAACCCTTCCCGTTACAGTGATAAAAGCAAGTAGCACAACCACCGAATACACCGCTTTATTAAAATTCGATTTCGACAAGGAAAAGCAAAGCGCTTATAACGTAACTCTCAATTTAAACATGGCTTACACCCTTTCGCCAAGTAGCGCCACCTATCAAGAGCTTTATAACTATCTTGCGGTTGATACGCAAAAAAAATTAGCGGTTGACGTAAAAATTACGAAAACCAACCCACTGAACGGTAATTAGGTTTTTATCCCCCGCTTATAGCCTTACTGCTGCACAAAAAACTTCAATCTAAAAAAGGAGGGCAAAATTTTGAAAAGCAAAACTAAATATTTCATATTAGCCATCCTTTTCGGCATTGTGGCGCTGACCGTCGCAGGATATGCAAGTTGGAATATTCACTTGCAGACGGACATAGCGCTAAATATACTACCCACCACCGATGAAAGCGGTTCAGTTGAAAATACTGCACGGCTTGATTTATTTGAAAAATATATCAAATGGTGCGGAACCTCTTTGCCCTCCGACTATACCGCCGATACGGTTTTGGAAGCCTCAAGCAGCCAAGATTATAGCATTAAAGTAGACACCGAATTGACCCCGACGGGCGCAGCCACCACCTTTGCCGAACTGAAAATCGGCTTTAACTACGAATACTACGTTAAAGCTACCGGCGAAAAATTAACCGAAAAGCCAACCGCCGCCGGCGAGTATTTTTGTAAAATAATTACAGTGAGCACCGCCCCCGACTCTTTCACAGCAAACCAAACCGCAATAGAAAATCTTAACAAGCAAAATAGCGGCTGCGCCGCCATTGTAAACTATAAAATAAACTCCTTAACCCTCATTCCCCTGCCGACCGTAAACCCAACTGCGTTTACCTATAACGGCAAAAACCAATATACGGATATTTTAAGCAAATTCACGTTTGACAACAATATTCTATCAAACGGCACCCTCGATACGAACAAAGTTTCATTAACCGTATGCGACAAAGACGGCAACGAGGTTTCCAAAGACGGCGAAACACCTATCTGCACTAACGCAGGAAATTACACATTTAAGTTCACAATTAAGAACACGGCACAATACAAGTGGAATACACCGACAAACCTTCCTGTCGGCACTACGGTAGAAGGCCCCACCGCAAGCGTAACGATTGAGATTAGCAAGCTTGCTATTACCTTCACGGCCGAATGGGGATGCTATGAAAATGGCACGGAAGTTGCTTTTGCTGCGGACAACACCGTAACCTATACCGGCAATACTTTCACAGTTAAACTTAAAAACGTTGATACTAAACTGCAAGTAACGTACACAAACAGCGAAGGAATCGAAACTAATAAGGGAACCAATGCGGGCGATTACACTTCGACCGCGACCGTTGCGGTTAAGGCAGACTATGCCACTAGTTGCGAAATTACCGGCGATGCTTCCTATAGGATAAATTGGAAGATTGATCGTGCTCCCATTGCTAAGCCTGCATTGAAGGAAGGCCTAACGTTTACGTATACAGGTTCGGATCAACTTATAACTATTAAAGAAACGGCATTCAATAACTATAATCCGACTACGGATACGAATAAAATTGACTTATCTGCACCACAAAGAGTTATTAACGCTTATAATGGTGCAACACCCATTAGTTACCCATTTAGATTTACGCCTAGCGATAACTACAAGTGGGAAAGCGGTAACGCAACTGAAACTGTTGAGATAGTAATTACACTAAATAAGGCAAACCTTACTGCAACTTCTTTAACCATAGTAGCTAAAGATCCACGTGCAACAGGATTAATTGAACATGGTGATGAACTAAAATTAAGTACTTGCACTGTAACAGGAGTAAACAATACAACTATTCAAGCTGCTAATTACACTGTTACCATTGACGACGCTGTATACAGCGGTAGCACTGAAACAGTAACCCAAACTGTAAATTGCAAATTTACGCCGACAGGCTCTTACTCCAACAATTATAACGAACTTGTTGTTACCTGTGATATCACAGTTAGTGCCGTTGCAAAGATAGATTCTACGTATTACGGCACTATTGAAAGTGCTTTAAATGCAGCTGCTAGCGGAAAAACGGTATACGTTTTGGTTGGTAAGAATCCTATTATTAGGCAGAATTGCACCATTGCAAGTGGCGTTATCCTCTGTTTACCTTATGCTGACGATGGAACGTGGTCTTCTCGTGCTGGTACAGCAGGTACCTTTGCTGATGCAGACAATGCAAGCGTTAATAAAAACCTAAAAAACAACGTTGTATTAAACAACAATGTTACCTTGACTGTTAATGGTGAATTGCAAATCGGTGGTATACTTGGTCATACGGCACAAGGTTTGTCCGGTCAGACTTCAGGCACTTACTGCCAAATACTTATGAAGGAAGGTTCAAAAATTACCAGTACAGGTAAAATTGACTGTTACGGCTATATTAAGACTTACGACAAAACAACTAACGCAACAGTTGAAGCGACGGCAGGCACAATTTACGCTCCTTTTGTAGTTTACGACTTCCGTGGTGGCTCAAGTACGGTTGGTGCATATGCAGGCAGTGGTAGTATAATAACAGCGGGTAGTAGAACACCTAACATATCGCCATTCTCTGTTTATGATATGCCGAATATACATTCTACGGTAAAAATAAACTCTACTGCCGAACTATGGGGCTATGCTGACCTTTATGCCGGAAATCAACATAATACGACAGAAATTAAAATAATCGCTAGTAGCGGTTCGGTGCTTAATTTAAGCAATGGTAGTTATGTATTGAGTAAGTACACGCCCGGAAGTTGGGATGCAACACGTGGCGGTTATACAAGTACAAACACAAACACAGGAAGAACAACGCTAAATATTTATGGCGGAGCATCTTTGGGTTCCATGCAATTAACCGTCAGCGTTTCCATTGTAACTGCGACAGTATCTACAGATAAAGTTCTTTTCCCTGTATCTTGGAAATATGACGTCATCTTAAATAGTGGCACTTATACTCTAGGATACGATATTAAGTTCTTAACAGGATCTTCTTTAATGGTTGAAACAGGTGCAACACTTAATATCAATTCAAAATGTATTTTTTATAGAGAGTTTAAAGACGTTGCCTATGGCGGATCCGTATACCCTGCTAAAGATGCGGCAGAACTTACTGTAAACGGCACAGTCAATATTAACGATGGTGCAAGCTTCGGTGGCAATATAGCAACCGAAAAAGAAGGCGCCAAATTGGTTGTTTCAAGTGGCGCTACGCTTAAAGTTTCGAGTAAAGAAGGTTACGGTACAAGTAGCTCCTTAAATGTAACTTACCATCAGACTAACCTTATAACCGAAGTTTTAAGATTGTATCAATACACAGGAAGCACCGTTTCAGAAACCGCAAGGTCGTCTACCGCTGGAACCTATAACAGCAAACAAGCGAGTGATCTTAAGTGCGGTTGGTACGCAGAAAGCGCAACTATTAGCTACAACTTAAACGGCGGTACGTATAACGGTGTATCTACGATTGCTTCAAAAACTGTAGATACCAGAAACAATGGCTATACGTTAACGGAAAGCGATATTCCCACCGGTACGTTTGCTAAACAATATTATTCCACAGGTAATTGGTATTTTGACGTTACGGATACGAAACCCGTAAAACCGGGTGATAAAATATATCTTAACGTAGAATTAATTTATAAGTGGACGCCAGTTGAATATAGTTTTACTTTCGAGCACGTATATCATACGGACGTAGTAAATCCGCCGACGGAAACAAGCGTAACGATAACGCCAACTACGTTTAACGTTGAGACGTTTACGATGCCGGACGATCCCGTAAACGGCGAATACGTCTTTGGCGGTTGGTATCTTACCAAAAATGACGACGGCGTTCTTTCAGACAGGATTTACGAATTTAACGGCAACGTATTGGTACAACGCCTAGTTGATGGAAAAACTAAGGTTTACTGTTATTGGTATCCGATCGGTACAGAAACTTACACAATCCATTACAATAACAACGACATGGATTATATTGCCCTACACCCTGAATTCTTTACGACGGCATCACAAACGATGGTTAGTGTTGATACAACTTTCACACTGCCCGATTTAAGCGGTGGAAACGGTAAAGAAGGTTTCGCTAAATACTTTGATGGTTGGTACGGTGATGCAGGCTTTACTAATAAGGCTAACAACGCAGATTTAATTAATTGGATTAAAGCAAATGCTAACGCCGATAAGGAAATAACGTTATATGCGCACTGGATTAACCAATATAAGATTACGTTCACGGCTAATGAATATCTTGACAAGGACGGCAATAAATTGCTTGATACATTTAATGCGTCAGCGATAATTCATGAAGGCGCAACATATAAGCTTAACGAACTTGTTAACTATGACACAAGCAGTGTGGATTACAATGTAGCCGAACAGAAATACTTCTATGGTTGGACTGACGGCAGTACAGAATACTCCAGAGACAATGAGTACACACCTTCCGGTGTTGAATACGAGATTAAGCTGACTGCCGATTGGAAAGACAAAGCAAAATTAACCGTGAACTTGACGATTTCTGGAAAATTTGCAGGAAGAAGAAGAGCTGGGTTTACCATTAAGTATGCAAACAATTCTGACGATTTTGCTTTATCAGGCAGTGATGAGGGCTTAACCATTTCAAAATTGGGCACCGTAGTGACTGATGTCAACGAATCGGGTAAAAAAGAGTATTATTTCAATCCGTCACAGAAATTTAAAGTAACTGTCACTAATGGTACTTTAGGCAGTGGGAATATTTCTGAAGGCACTATTAACGCAAATACAACTATAACTATAACTGGCAACTGATAAACAGATATAGGAATTTTAACGCTTTGTACACTACGCAACGACAATTTACTATCCCCTGCTTGGGCGAAATTCCCAAGCGGGGGTCAAAGGTTAATCCCCTAACAAACACAACGCAACAAAGATATAAACCGCCCCTGCGGACTTTCGTCCGCAGGGGCGGTTGTTTTTACTATATTAGTAGCTTTTCAGGGACGGTAGCAAAGGCGTATTCAAAAAACACCCGCATGCCTTTAAAAGCATAAGGCACGCGGGTCAAATTGCTTGATAACGGGCTTATAGCCCTATATTTTTATCCTCTGTCGAACCTTTTGGCACGGCGCTTTAAGGAAGAAGCCAAGGTGTCAGTAAACACGCTTTCCTTTATTCTTACCGTCCAACAACCGGTTGTACCGGGGGTGTTTATGCGGTAATCGCCATCCATAAACAAAACGTCCTGTACGGGAACAACGCAAAGTTTAGCGTTAGATCCGTAAGCGATATCCAAAATTGCTTCCGCAAGGTTATAAATTCCCCTAATCGGTTTATAAATCTTAAGGTAGTCAACCGACTTTTTAATCATAACTTTCCACTTTTCCAAAGCATATTTATCTAAACTTTTCAAAATGCCCAAAGTGGTATCGTTATCGTGGGTGCCGGTATAAACAACGCTGTTTTCGGGTATGTTCCAAGGAAGGTACGGGTTATCGTCTCCACCGTCGAAAGCGAACTGCAAAACCTTCATTCCGCCGACGCCGGAGTACGCCATAAGACTTCTTACGCCGTCGTCGATAAGGCCTAAATCTTCTGCAATAACGCCGTCGGTGCCGATAGCGTCCATAATTTCACGACCGGGCGCGTTCACCCACCAACCGCGCTCTGCGGTAGGGTCGCCGTAAGGAATAGCCCAAAATCTGTCAAGACCTCTGAAGTGGTCGATACGGATTACGTCGTAAAGTTTTCTTGCACGACCAACGCGGTTTTTCCAAAAGGTAAAGCCTTCCTGCTTCATATGGTCGTAATTATAAATAGGATTGCCCCAAAGTTGACCGGTCCTGCTGAAATAATCGGGCGGGCAGCCTGAAACTATGGTCGGGTGATAGGTTGCGTCAAGCAAAAACTGCTCCGGAGCAGTCCATACGTCAACGCTGTCAAGCGAAACGTAAAGGGGCAAATCCCCTATTATCTTAATTCCCTTTTGGTTTGCATACTGTTTAAGTTCGAAATATTGATTTCTGAACTCATACTGCAAAAACTGCCAGAACAAAATTTCATCACGATTTTCTTCCGCAAATTTGGATAGCGCAGCTTGATCTCTCGTTTTAAGTTCGTAAGGCCAATTCATCCAAACGTCGTTGTACTGCTGTTTTATCGCCATAAACAACGCGTAATCATAAAATTCGCCCTTCTGCAAAAAGTTTTTGAAGTTTTTATCGTTTACGTCGAAACGGGAAAAAGCCTTTCTCAAAAGTTTATAGCGTTCAACGTAAAGTTTGCCGTAATCGATACGGTCGTTTTTGTCGATTGCGCCTTCGACTTCACGGTATGTAAGTAACTTTTTGCTTCTTAAAATTTCAAGATCGATAAAGTACGGATTGCCCGAAGCGTCCGCACAGGAAGCGTACGGCGAATCCGCATACCCCGTTTGGGTCAACGGAAGCATCTGCCAATAACTATGTCCGGACTTTTTCAAAAAGTCCACGAAACTGTACGCCCATTTGCCGAAAGAGCCTATCCCGTACTTGGAAGGCAGTGAAAACACCGGCATCAATATCCCGCATTTTTTCATTTTGTATTCTCCTTGCACCAAAACTTTGGTGTATTTTACAGTATTTTAAGTTCAAAAACCATCATTAACGGGCTTATAGCCCCACTTTTACGAACTCGCCGATAGGCGAATATCACTTCGATTGAAAGCGAATAGCGTCTTCAATCGCCGAATATCACTTGCCGAAGGCAAATATCACTGCGTCGCAGGCACTTTCAAATAATTACTTTTAAATCCTTATGCCCATGCGACGAAGTCGTACTTCATCCATTAGCGATAGCGTCTTCATTCTTCATTAGCGTTAGCTTTTATATTTCCCGTCTGTCTAAAATCGCACGGGAAAGCGAGCCCATGTCCGCATATTCGAGATCGGTTCCCACCGCTATGCCGTGCGCTAAACGCGTTACCTTTATGCCCAGCGGTTTAATAAGTTTTGCAATGTACATTGCGGTTGCTTCCCCTTCTACGTCGGGGTTTGTGGCAAGTATAACTTCGGAAACCTGCTCTTTAGAAAGCCGCTCAAGTAGTTCCTTTATCCTTATGTCGTTAGGTCCGATACCTTCCATAGGATTTATAGTACCGTGAAGCACGTGGTATCTACCTTTAAACTTATCCGACTTTTCAATCGCAACAACGTCTTTGGGTTCCTTTACCACACAAATAATGTCGGAATCCCTGTTCTTACAAACGTCGCACAGTTCGTCTTCGGAAAAATTACCGCAAACCTTGCAGTATTTAACCTCTTTTTTAACGCGAATGATGGCTTCGGCAAGTTCTTCCGCTTCCGTATCGCTCATATCGATAATCTTATAAGCGTAGCGCTGTGCCGTCTTGGCGCCAACGCCCGGAAGCTTGGTGAGCCGATTTATAAGTCTACCTATCGGCTCGATAAAAGCCTTCATTAAAACATCCCCCCCATCTTATTGTAGGGTCCGAGTTTTTCCTCGTAAAGCTGGTCTGCCTTTTCGCAAGCGGAATTATATGCCGCCATAAAAAGGTCCTCGAGCATTTCCGCATCGTCGGGATCAACAACCGAAGGATCGAAGTTTACGCCTTTTACAACCTTTTTGCCGCTAACGGTAACCTTAACAGCGCCGCTTGCCGCTTCGCCGACAAGTTCAGCTTCTTCAAGTTCCTGCTGAGCACGCTGAATATCTTCCTGCATCTTCTGCGCCTGCTTCATAAGTTGTTGCATCTGATTGTTTCCGCCGAATCCTCCGCCGTATCCTTTATATCCCATAATATACTCCTTTAGATTTTGATTTTTATTTGTAAATTGTTTACCTGAAAACAATTTATGACTTATTTTATTTTAATGATTTTGTAACATTTTTCTATTGAATTTGCAACTTTTTTCGTAAAAATGGTCGCTAAATTCCGTAACGTGTTTAAATTTTGTGTACAATAGCCTTTTCAGTTCTCGATTTTTATATCGCCGCCGAACATTTCTTTAACCTTTTTTGCGTCCTCGGAAAACTGTTCACTGCTGTCTCCCGAATCGGAACGCTGAACTGTTACCGTGTAAGGGGCTAAGGAAGAAACGATGGACTGCAAAGTTTCCATACTCTCCTTTTTAATCAGCAAGTTATACTCGTTTTCCCCTTCAGCAGTAATAACGAGTTGGTTATTTTTAACTTCCGCATCAAGTTCCTGACAGGCTATCCAAAGCATTATATGCTTATCCGAACGCAATTTTCTTATAACCGTGCCCCAAAGCCTTGCATCTGAAATTCTGTCCCTTATCACTTCGCCCGAAGTTGCTGTGGCAGTTGTCGGGGGTGTTTGGGAAGTTGCGGGGGAAGTTTTTGCGCTTAACGCCTCGTCGATTTCAGCCTTTTTAACCCTGCTTGCTTCCGTGGCGGGCGACGTGTAGAAGTTATCAAACCCGTCGAAACCTATCTGATTTTCCGGCGGTGCGTAACTTTCTTCTATCGCCGGCGGTTCGTCGGGTTCGTAATCGAAACCGCTCAAACGCTCGCTATTAACCGGCGCTTCGGGCGAACTTTCAAACTTGGGAATCGTTGCAATTTGGCCGTTATCGGGCTTATAGGCGGGTTTTTGTGCTTCAGAAGTCTTTTCCGTCTTTTCTGCCTTATCTGCAACGTTTTGTTCGATAATCGGCTTATAGGCCGACTTTTGCGTTTCTACGGCATTTTCAGGCACGTCCGCAAAAGTTTCAGCTTTTGCGAGCTTTACACCGTTTTTAAGAAGGCTTTCCACCGTTTTTTCGAGGGCGGAAATTCTTGAAATAAGTGCGTCGTTATTATAATCCGCAGAAGGCAGAGTCGCTTTAACGGCTGCGGCCTCGAAAACAATTCTTGGGTGCGTGCTGTAGCGAAGATCGGTTTCTATCGCGGTAAATATTTCCAAAATTCTTAAAAATCTGTGGTTATCCGCCGAGTCCGACAACTCTATAAGTTTGTCGTATTCCCTATCGGGAAGCATTAAAATTTCCTTTGCGCCTTTACAAGTCTTTACCACCAAAACGTCCCTTACCATAGACAAGACGTCTTTCGTAAGAACGCTTATGCTTTTGCCAAGGCCGGTAAGTTCCTCTATAACCGACAGCACTTTGCCTACGTCGGAGTTAAGTATCCCCGTAAGAAGATCGGCGGTTTTAGTTGAATCGGAAGCCCCTAAAATGTCAATAACCTGCTTATAGGTCAACTTTTGGTCGCTATACGATATGCAAAGGTCGGCAAGCGACAAGGCGTCTCTTATACTTCCTTCGCCGGATTTTGCGATAAGCGCAGTGGCTTCCTTTTCGTAAGATTTACCAACTTCGTCGTAAATTTTTTCTATAAGGTTTTCGATAACCTTGTCCGCAACGAGGTGGAAATCAAAGCGCATGCACCTTGACAAAATGGTCGCGGGTAGCTTATGCGGCTCGGTAGTCGCAAGTATAAACACGGCGTGTTTAGGCGGCTCTTCCAAGGTTTTTAAAAGTGCGTTAAAAGCCTCGGTGGTAAGCATATGAACTTCGTCTATAATGTAAACTTTATACTTACCTGCGACCGGCGGATACTGAACGTTGGCACGGATTTCCTGCACGTTGTCCACTTTATTGTTGGAAGCGGCGTCTATCTCCAAAATATCGAGATTTGACGGATTGTTAAGTTTTTCGCAAACTTCGCAATGTCCGCATGGCGAACCGTCGTTTGGGGTAAGGCAGTTTATAGCACGCGCAAAAATTCTTGCTACGGTTGTTTTACCCGTACCGCGTGCCCCGCAAAAAAGGTATGCGTGGCCGATTCTTTCCGTCTTTATTTGATTTATAAGGGTCGTAACGACGTGTTCCTGTCCGACAACGTCGGAAAAGTCGGTCGGCCGAAACCTTCTGTATATAGCAAGATAGGACACTTTATCACCTTAACCTTTTTGTTTTTTCTTTTATTCTTTGAATAGCGTTATCCACGGATTTCGGGGATTTATTGAGTATTTTGGCAATTTCCGTGTACTTTTGACCTTCCACGTACAGATTGAAAACCTGTATTTCAAAGTTTGAAAGGCTTTCCTTTATCGCTAGAGTAAGTTCGTTTAAAGTTTCTTCACCGATAACTCTGTCCTCGGGGGATAAAATAATCCCTTCACGGTCGCTTTCCGTCATTTCCTGAATGGAAACGGAATCGTTAAGCGCTCTGTGCTTATCCGCATGGGACAAAGATATGGCGTTTAAAATTCTGCTTTTAATGCACTTGTAAGCAAAGGTCTTAAAGGAGGAAGAACCTTCCTTCTCCCCGTCGTAAGCGTTCACTGCCGAAAATAGTCCGATAAGACCTTCTTGACACAAGTCCTCTTCGTCGCCACCCACCAAAAAGTAGGTACGGGCAAGACTTCTTATTACGGTAAGATATCGGGCGTAAAGTTCGTCAAACGCCAAACCGTCGCCCTTTTTATGTAGCGCAACGAGTTTTTCGTCTGTTTGTCCTAAATAGTCCATTTTTACCCCCGTAATTTTTAAAAAGTCCCTCTATAGGTCGCTTATCGGCAACTTTTACTGAAATGCCTTGTTCGTAATTTTTATACTTTTACTTAAAATTTCTTTGTCTAACCGCTTCGTAAACGGCAACGGCGGTGGCAACTGAAGCGTTTAAAGAATTGATTTTGCCGTACATCGGGATAGCGATAGTACCGTCGCACAAACTTCTCGTAAGTTTGTTTACGCCGGTATCTTCACCGCCGATAACTATTGCAAGCCTTCCTTTTAAGTCCGATTTATAAATATTTTCTCCGTCCGCCTCGAGTGCGTAAACCCAGAAATTATTCTGTTTAACCGTCTTAATGGCGTCGTTTAGATTTCCCACTTTTGCAATAACCACGTGGTTTGCGCTGCCTTCGGAAATTCTCATTACCACTTCGTTTACAGATGCCGAACGCCTTTTTCCGATAACGATAGCGTCAACCCCTGCGCATTCCGCAACACGGATAATACTGCCGAGGTTATGCGTGTCCTCGATACCGTCAAGCATCAAAATAAGCCCGTCCCCTTTTACGGAAGTCAGCACGTCGTCAAGTTCGGCGTAAACAAAGTCGGAAGCGTAAGCCAAAAAGCCCTGGTGCTTTTTCGTAACGCTTTCCTTGTCAAGCACCGCCTTTTCGCAGAAAATAAACTTTATTCCGTTTTCTTTAATTTGATTTATAAGATTTCTTGACGCCTCGTCCCTAAGTCCGTTTTGAATAAGCACCTTATCCACGGTTTTAGATGAACTTAAAAGTTCGTAAACGGCGTTTCTGCCTTCAACTTTCATTTTTATATCTCGCTAAAAATTAGTTATCGCCTGTTTTATCGCCGACGGTTTGGATTTCACTTTTTTCGCTGTAATTATGGAAATTTAAAATGTAATTCAGCCTGTCGTCGTTGCCGGTTACGTAAAGATAGCCAAGCACCGCTTCAAGCCCCGTCGACTTATTGTATTCGGAAATTTTTGCACTTTTGGAATGGGACGGCTTTTTGGCGTTCCTTGCACGTTTGAAAATATCCGTCTCCTCTTCCGTAAAAAATGGAAGCACCTCGTCGATAAGTTCAGCCTGCGCCTTGGCCTTAACAATATTTGCGGTCATTTCATTAAGTTTACCGCTTTTGTAATCATTTTCGAAAGCCGTTTTTTCACGCACAAACAACGAATACACCGCGTCGCCTATAAAAGCCAACACGACGGGATTCATGCTTATTGCCCTTTCACGGCTGATTTTATCTGAAAACTTCACAACTTGCTCCCATAACTGCTGTAAAATATATTTTAACACATGATTAAGTTTTTTTCAATCATTTTTTTGCAAAATACCGCAAATTTTACAACAATTAAATTTTGCTTTGACTTTGCGTAAGACTATCGATTTTTTGAAATTTTCTTACCGCTTCCATAATCTAAAAAACGGCTACCCTTGTAAACAATCGGGTTTGCCGTTTTTTATCTATACATTAGGTTTTTAGTTTAGTCCGTGAGCGGTTTTGTAAGCTTGATACCACTCTTTGTTTTCGGGAAGTTCCCCGATAAGTTCGTCGATAACGATATTTTCAGTATCGAGGCTCCCTTTTTCAAGTTCAAGTAAACTTTCAAGTTCCTCTACTTTAATAAGTTTAACGCCTTTTCTCAGCCTGTTCTTTGGAATTCTCGTCTTTTCGTCCACGAGTAAGTAGTGCGCGTCGCAAATGGAAAGTGTAAAATAGCCGCCCATTTTTTTTGAATGTCCGCAAACCGCCATGGTAAGATAGAAATTTTCTTTGGCGATATCGGGCGCAACGGAAAAGATTTTTTTGTTAAATTTATCGGATAATCGACCTATAGGCGGACTTTTTATATAGTCGTCTAAAATCCTGCGGTTTGCAACCGTGGTTTTTCCGCCCTTGGTGTAGTTGAATATCGAACCGTCGTTAAACACTATTCTGCCGTTAAATGACTCACCCGAAGTTTCCTTGAAGTTTTGCATTACGTCGCTAAAGGAAAGGTTATAGTCTTTTAAAAGTTTTTTCAAAACTTCGATTGTCATTTTGGTATCGCTTAAAGCTTCGTGATGCATAAGGTCTGCGCCGTCCGTTTCCTGATACAAAATATCGAGTTTTAACTGCGTTTCACGGTGGGCAATCTGCCTGTACATTTTCAAAACGTCCCAAAAGGTGAAATTTATAAAAGGAAGATCAAACCTATCAAGATCGTTTATCAAAAATTTGGCGTCGCTGTCCGTTGCGTAACCTATTACAACGTTGTTTTCATCCTGCAAAAGACTTTTAAGTTCCTGATAGCGGTCCATAATGTCGGGGGCGGAATAATACTCGTCTTTGGAATAAGCAAAAACTATGCCCGCCTTTTTGTGCCCGTAATCGTCAAACTTTATATGCGGATTTATAAGAAGATTGTCCGCTTTTATTTCATTGAAATTTTCATCGGTAATAATGTAGCCGAATTCACATATCCCGCCACGCCCGTAAGCGCACTCGGTGTCGAAAAATAAGTAGTTCATCTTAGCCTCGACAGATATTATATAATAATTAATTATCTTTGTCAAACCGAAACTTTACTTCCCGATAATTTATCTAAAACTTTGAAATCTGAAGTATGAAGTTTGGGATGTGGATAGTGAAGTGTGAACTTGGAGTGTGGAATTGCGGATTAGAGAAATATATAAACGGCACTGTTCCCCGTCATTGCGAGGCAATCTATTGCCGTGGCAATCCAGACACTAAAGTTAAATAATGTGCGTTAACGGGCTTATAGACGGACTTTTGGTCATTTTAAAGGACTGTCTTAAGTCAGCAGTCCTTATATACACAGCAACTCAATTTTTCTTCAACGTATTTTTTAAGTTGTGCTGAATTTAAAAATTGTTTATAATTTTAGAGCCCCCCAACTGACACCATCATAATTACAATAAGAACTATTATGGCTGAAACAGCAAGTGACAATATTAAACGAGAATTGTTTTTCCGCTGTTTTATCTTCATTTCACAAACCTCAATTTGCTTGTTTGCATCTTTCCATCCGCTAATAGATTTATATAACTCAATTGCCTCATTATATTTACGTATTGAAACATTATAATCCTTAGAATTGCCACCGACTTTCATTTTTTGCATTGCATTATAGTAAACATCGTCTTTACGAGCGATTTCTTCAATCTCTTCTACTTTTTTTTCACATATTTCCCTCTGTTTGCTTGCATCTTTCCACCCGCTGATTGATTTTAGCAACATGATTGCTTCTTCGTATTTTTCCTTGGCGGTTTCGCCATTGTCGGCATCGCCTTCTTCAATTTTTAACTTTGCGTCAGAATAAATTTTATCGCTAGCATCTATAATTTCTTTTTTCTTTCTTTCACAAATTTCAATCTGTTCGTCCGTATCCTTCCATCCTCTTATGGTACTAAACAAACTGATTGCCTCTTGATACTTTGACATTGCGTTATTATACTGCTTAGAGTTGTTAGCGGCTTTCATTTGCTTCATTGCATCAGAATAGGTCAAATCTTTTTCAAGATCTTTAATTCTTCTTTGGCATATTTCAATTTGCTCGTCGGCATCTTTCCAGCTGCTAATTCTTTTTAGCAATTTAATCGCTGCTTCATAAGCGTTCTTATTGCCGCTTTCCATTTTTGCCTTTGCATCGGATAAAATAGCGTCCTTTTTCGCTGCTTCAGCCTTTTCAGCACATTCTTTTGCAAGTTCTTTGGAATCCTTGTAACCCATAATAGATTTAAATAACAGTATCGTATTATTATATTCGTCTTCCGTTCTTGCCTTATTCATCATGCTTTTTGCCCTATTATAAATCTTAAGGCAAACACTTTCGTGATAACCGACAAGGTCATTTTTTAACTTATCGTCTGCAAAACGAAAAGCCTTCTTATAGTTATTGCGATTATTAAAAAGTTCTCTTTGGTTTCCTAAATCCTCTTGTTTTTTGACCTGCAATTCTGCCATCAATTTACCAAGATATGCCTGTGGGTTTTCGGGATCTATATCTAAAACCTTTTCACAATACTCCATGGCGCTATTCCAATCCCCGTCTTCAAGGAACATAAAAGTTCGCTTTAATAGGGGCGCCACAGAAGAATTATTGCTTGCAACTACAGTTTCTTTAATAACCGTCGTTTTCGGCGTGTCTGCTTGTACAATCTTCTTAATTCCGCGAATCAAATCCTGCATAAAGCCGAGTTTAGACATATCCTGCGCCTGCAGGTGCGAGAATTCTTCCGGCAAATCATACGGGTCCATATCCTTATACGCGGGAATAAGCACCTTTTTCGCTCCGTTTTTAATAAGCGAAAGATAACGGCTCCATTCGTTCTTAACCCAAGCGGAATTAAAAAATTCAGACTTAGTGCCTAAAGCGACCATTACCTTTGCGGAATTTAAAGCTGCAAATATGTAGGGCTCATACGCGGAACCGAGTTTATTTTCAAGAGTAATTCTTGCAAAAAACACCTTAAAACCTTCCTGCGTAAGTTGGTGGTATAGGTCGTTTGCCAAAACGCTGTCCCTCGTTCTTTTGCCGCTGTTATCCGTTTCTTTGTAACAAATAAAAACGTCAAAGGGATCCTCTTTTTGGGAAATTGCCAAAAAGTCCTTTTGTATTTTGTTTATTGCTTTCGCTTCTTTTTCATAAATTGATTTCTGATAAATATCCGCATATTTAATAGCGGATTTGTAATTATCGTCGTCGAAAATGGAGGTATACTGTGCGCGGTTTACCGTTGGCAACCTTTTATGCGTGGAAGGATCTTCAACGTATTCGATACCGTAACGGCATAATACGAGCGACCAATAGGCTTCAGCGTCTTGGTTGTCCTCGCTTAAAATCTGCTCGTATATGGCGGAAGCCTTGTCAAATTCGTTATTTCTGCGGAAATGATTTGCTCTGTCATATAAGTTTGCCCGTCTTTCATCGTCTAATTTGGGTAAAGTCTGCTTCGTACCGCAATACTCACATTCGATTACCGTTAATCCTTCCTGTATCTCAAGTGCGCCACCGCACATTTTACATTTAAACGTTGCCATTAGTTATCTCCCGTTAAAAAATTTTATAAAATTTTCAATGCTTTTTCTGTTTCAGTGTAATAGAAACAACTTCACTTATTTCAACCTTTTGCACTTGTTATTTCTTTCGGTAATCAAAGCCAACACTTCTTCAGATTCCGAATTAACGACTTCCATATTTCCGCTTTTAACGGCGTCGTACAATAGTTTGAAATGCTCATTAATTTCAGCTTCAACGGAAGTAAGTCCGTCGTTACTCATAGGATCGCTAAACTTAAAGGCGTCGGACACTTTTTTGCAAATTGCCTTAACTTCTTCGGTTTTAGCGCGGGCGAGCAACGATTGACTTTCCTCTCTCATATCATAAATAAAGGCGGTTGCCGTTTTGATTTTTTCGTCAACGCTTTCCACGTAATTGATAGCGGTCATTACTTTTACGGTAGCAATAATATTGACAACCAAAACGATAGCGCAAATAATCACACCTAACCAATATGGCAAGAAGGAGATTATCATGCAAACGCTTCCGACTATAAACGACGCGACTAATCCCCAAAAGCCTATTTTTATAAGCGGAATCTTATAAAACACTTTTTCTAAGGAATTTGACTTAAATGAAATAAAGGTACAGACAAACTGTCCTGCAAACGCAAGCGTGATAAAAACGTAACCAATCCAAAAGGAGGGCGTAAATTTATCTTGCGCGGGAAATGAAGGAATCACAAACGTAATCAGGTTAAAGAGAGCAAGAAGAGATGCCCAGACTACTACGTATAACTTAAAATTTTTCTTCATTGTTCTATTCTCCCATTAAAGTTTTTCACCGCATTCGTTACAGAATTTAGCGCCTAACGACACTTCTTTTCCGCAGTTCGGGCAATTGGTAATAAATTTTGTTCCGCATTCGGGGCAGAATTTACCTTTGACTACGCTTTTGCCACAACTCGGGCAAACGACGGTTTCGCCTGCGCCCGCCATAACAACCTTTTCACCGCATTCATTGCAGAATTTGGCGTTTTCGGGAAGAGCCGCTCCACATTTTGCACACTTTGCGGAAG
>CATZIC010000015.1 GCA_958419945.1 uncultured Clostridia bacterium
CAAACTTACACTTATCATCAACGCAAGCAAAGCAGGCACATGCAAGGTAAACGGAAACGAAGTTACCCTTAATGCAGGCGACAATCAAGTTGAAGTTGAATACACTGCGGGCAATGGCTCCGCTTTGAGCATTCAGTTCTGGGGCTCAGACGAGGCAGTAACCTACACTGTATCTAACATTGCTTGGAACATTAAAACAGGCACCGAACCCGGTCCCGTTGAACCGGATCCCGTTGATCCTGCTGAACCTACCGTTCTTACGTTTGCATTTGTAGAAGCTTACGGCGACCACTATATGCATTTCACTTGTGAAAACATCCCTGCTTTTGACTTTGTAAAGGTAGACGGAACCCAACAGTGGAACGAATATGTAAACAACGCATTCAAGGTATATGTTGGCGATCTTACACCCAACAAAACCTACAGCTTCGAGTTCTATAAAGACGGTAAAGTAGTTGCAACGGCAAGCTACGAATACAAAACAGGCACTACACCCGTTGAACCCGATCCCGTTAATCCCGGTGAAGTAACCGTTCTTACGTTTACGTTTGTAGAAGCATACGGCGACCACTATATGCATTTCACTTGTGAAAACATCCCTGCTTTTGACTTTGTAAAGGTAGACGGAACCCAACAGTGGAACGAATATGTAAACAACGCATTCAAGGTATATGTTGGCGATCTTACACCCAACAAAACCTACAGCTTCGAGTTCTATAAAGACGGTAAAGTAGTTGCAACGGCAAGCTACGAATACAAAACAGGCACTACACCCGTTGAACCCGATCCCGTTAATCCCGGTGAAGTAACCGTTCTTACGTTTACGTTTGTAGAAGCATACGGCGACCACTACATGCATTTCACTTGTGAAAACATTCCCGCTTTCGACTTTGTAAAAGTTGACGGAACGCAACAGTGGAACGAATACGTAAACAACGCATTCAAGGTATACGTTGGCGATCTTACACCTAACAAAACCTACAGCTTCGAGTTTTATAAAGACGGAAAAGTAGTTGCAACCGCAACCTACGAATACAAAGCTTAATAAAGTTTTGAAAGGCTTTTAGCAACCATTAACTACACTCTCGTTAAATAATTTCTAAGATAAAAATAGATAAATTTAACCACCTAACGGGCGGCGGTATACAAGCCGCCGCCCAAACTTTTTGGGAGAACACTATGAAAAACAAAACTTCGCTTTACGGCAACAAAAAGGCAAGAAGTCTTAGTATCGTTGCCATTTCTATCTTACTTGTTGTGGCAATAGCGCTTAACGTTGCCCTCAGCATTGTAAACGAAAAATACGGTCTGTTTATCAGTAGATTCTTATCCGGCGACAACGTAGACGCCAGCGCAGGCGGTGAAGTGTTCAGCGCGGCCGACGAAGTTGTTCGCGCGGCTGCGGAAGACAGCATGGTATTACTTGAAAATAAAGAAAATTTCCTTCCGCTAAAAGACTTAAAAAAGGTCAATTTGTTCGGTTGGGGCTCCACCGAAAAAGGCTTTTTGCTGACGGGCGGCGGTAGTGGCGGCGCCGTTATCAAAGAGGATAAGGATATAAAGATTGACCTTAACGACGCTTTTACCTCTGAAAACATAGAGTACAACCGGGATTTGTACGACGCTTATAATAACTTATACGGCGAATTTGACGCAGACGTCAGAGCGGGCGGCACAACGGGTGCTAACGTAGAGGAAAGCTTGCGTAACCCTGACCAAGGTTTCTATACAAACGAACTTATGACTTCCGCTAAAAATTATTCCACGGTTGCAGTGGCGACTTTAAGCCGCTGGGGCGCGGAAAACGGCGGACCTGAGGAACTGAAAATCACCAAAAGCGGTAGCTATCGTGACGGCTCGTTTTTGGAACTTACCGAGAATGAAAAGGCAATGTTCGACAAATTACAGGAACACGGCTTTGACGTAATAGTCGTCTTAAATACCTGCAACAATATGGAACTCGGCTTTGTAAAAGACTATAGCTGCATTAAAGCTTGCATTTTTGCGGGTATTCCCGGTCAATCGGGTGCGGTTGCAATTCCGAAAATTATCACCGGCAAAGTAAATCCGTCCGGTAAGACAAGTGACACACTTTGCTACGACTACAATACATACAATCCCACTTACGCTAATGCTACAAAAACAAATGGTAACCTCGTTTATCAGGAAGGTATCTATTTTGGTTACAAGTGGTACGAAACTGCCGACAAAGAAGGGGTTTTTAAGGACGCAAACAACAAATACGGCACCGGTTATAACGCCGTCGTGCAGTATCCTTTCGGCTACGGACTATCATATACCGACTTTACTTGGACTACTGAATTTCCGAATATCAACGGCGGAATTAATGCCACCGATAACTATGAAGTTAAAGTTACGGTGGAAAACACAGGCTCGGTCGCAGGAAAAGAGGTCGTTCAACTTTACGGCCACGTCGACTACGTAGAAGGCAAAATCGAAAAGGCGGAAAAAGTGCTTATCGACTTTGCTAAAACCAAACTTCTCGAACCGGGTGAAAAGGAAACGGTAACGTTAAAGTTTTCGGCGTACGATTTAGCGTCATATGACGATTACGATAAAAACAATAACGGCTTTAAAGGTTACGAACTTGAAGGCGGCTCTAACAACGTTGAAATGAGCATTCAGTCCGATTCTCACACCGTTAAAGAGTCCAAAAAGTATTCCGTAACAGGAAATTTGCAGTTTAAAACCGACCCCAAGACAGGAAAACCCGTTGAAAATCTGTTTACGGGTAACACCGCTTACGCAAATTGCCCGATAGACGGCAGCACGGCGTATACCTCTGACAAGATAAGCTATCTATCAAGAAGTGAAAACTTCAAAAACTATTCTTCGCTTAAACAGTACGGCTCACCATCAAACACAAGTGCGGTCGATAATGCGGTAAGATACACTTATGACGGTTACGACGATAAAGACGTTTCCTCATTTAATTACGGTCAGGACGCGGGCATTTATCTGGTTGAGGCGGCCGATTCTCAAGAAGCCACTACTACGTACAAAGCAAACCTTGCACAACTTAACGGCGAGGCAACCGACGTAGTTTTGAAGGTCAATGAAAATATGAGAGAAATTTTCACCGAACTGGTGAACGACTTTGATTCCGAGTATTGGAGTTTCTTCCTTGATCAGCTTACCCAAGATGAAATTCGTAAATTAATAGGCAGCGGCGGATTTATGACGGTTGCTGTGGAAAGCATCGGTAAAACACGTTGCACCGATAAGGACGGCCCTGCGGGTTATAACAACAACGTTACAAACCCCAACGCTTCAAGTATTTACACGTTATATCCCTCCGAATCTTTGCTCGGCTGCAGCTGGTCGAGAGCGGTCGGCTACTCAATAGGCGAAGCGCAGGGTAAAATCGGTTCAAAACTCGGTATCAACGGTTGGTACGGCCCCGGCGTAAACCTTCACCGTTCCGTTTACAACTCGAGAAACTACGAATATTACAGTGAAGACGGCGTTTTAAGCGGAAAATTGGCCGCTGCAACCGTACAAGGCGCAAAAGATAACAACGTTTACTGCTACGTAAAACACATGGCTGTTTCCGAAGCCGGTGAAAACCCGAAACTTCTTAACACCTGGCTTACAGAACAGGCTTTGCGCGAACAATACTTAAAACCCTTTGAAATTACTGTAAAAGAAGGCGAAACGGTAGGCATGATGAGCGCTTTCAACAGAGTAGGCGCAGTGCTTTCGGGTTATAACCACGCACTTTTAACCGACGTTTTGCGAGAGGAATGGGGCTTTAAAGGCACCGTTATTACCGACTGGTATATGAGCAGCAATCCTTATATGTCCGATTACACCAAGGGCGTACTTGCAGGTAACGATTTATGGCTTTCCGGCAGCGGCGATCTTTCCGCAAACTTGGATTTATCCAATCCTGCGGTAGCTTACGCAGCAAGACAATCTGCAAAGAGCATCATTTACACGTATATGACAACTCTTTTGTCCACAACCGATCTTAAAGTAAATGCTGAAAAACAGTCTCCTATTTACACCATCGTATGGGTAATTTTGGATTTGATTGTTGCGGCATTTATAGCGCTTAACGTAGTAAAACTTATAAAAACTTTCGTGGCGCCGAAAGCGGCAAATGCTGAAGCCACAGCGCCCGCAGAGACCGTCGCAAACGGCGATACTTCGAGCGGCAATACCGCAAGTGAAGAGGCAACGAGCGGCGACGATACCGAAACGACTTCAGAAGGCAAAGAGGAATAACCAACGCTTATGAAGGCTAATAAGACTTATATTTATATAGTTTGTGCCGTAATGCTTGCAGTTACAGTCGCCCTTAACGTGGTTTTGGGTTGTTTAAACAGTAACATCGCAAACGCGCTTAGCGGTTCCGAAAAGCTTCTTTCCGAAAGGCTAGAAGGCGAGGCTTTGGCAGAACAAATCGAGGAAGAAGGCATTGTGTTGTTAAAAAACGACGATTGCCTTCCTCTCTCGGAAGCCGACGTCAAAAAGGGTGATAGTCACCGGGTAAACGTTTTCGGTTGGGCTTCCGTCGATTGGATCGGCGGCGGCGCAGGTTCGGGAAGAACCGTTCAGGCCGTCAACAACCTTAAACCCGCAACCGGCTTATTGGAAGCCCTTACAAACTACAAGGTGTTTTCCGACAGCGGTATCGACTATAATACTAAGCTTAAAGAAATGTACCTCGCTTTCTGTAACGGCAGAGCGAACGCTTCGCGTGATACGCTAAACAGTCACGACTACGAATCCTGCGTGCTTTACGAGCCGACTTTAGATAGTTACGACGATCAACTTTTTAATGGTGCAAAGGAATTTTCCGACGTGGCATTGGTCGTTATCGGAAGAATTACCGGCGAAAGCAACGACGCGCCAAAAGTGCAGTACAAGTACTCTGCCGAGACGGACACAACGAGAACTTACCTTGATATTTCCACCGAGGAAGAGCAACTTTTAACCTACCTCGGCGCAACTTACGAAAAAGTTGTGGTTATAGTAAACTTCACGAACGCCGTAAATCTGGAATTTATGGACAGAATAGAGGGCCTAGACGCCTGCCTTTTGGTTGGCGGTACCGGTATCAATGCGGCAAACGCAATACCAAATGTGTTGTTTGGCAAAAAGATTGCGGAAGACGGTAAGATAGTTTCCGTTTCACCGTCGGGAAAGACTACGGACACCTACGTTTACGATTTTAAGTCTAATCCAAACTACGCATACGCAGGGCTTGACGGGGTAAGTTTTTACAAAAACGCACCCGAAACCGCATACCCCAACACCGTAAAAAACGTCAGCAGCGGCGATAAAAACGAGCCCTATCCCGGCGTCGGTTATCTTGACTATGCCGAGGGCATTTACGTCGGCTATAAGTGGTACGAAACCGCGGACGCAGAAGGCTTTTTCGACGATATAGACAACGTTTACGGAAAGGGTTATAACGGCGTCGTGCAGTACCCGTTCGGATACGGGCTTTCATACTCTCAATTTGATTGGAACGTAAGAAAGTGGAAGGAAGAAAACGGAAAAATCACCGTGTCGGTAGAGGTTAAAAACGTAGGGGATTATCCTGCCAAAGAGGTGGTGGAATTATACTTTACGCCACCTTACGACCCGAATAGCGGCATAGAAAAATCCGCCGTAAACCTTTGCGCATTTAAAAAAACCGCAACCGACGTAGCGCCGGGGGATAGCCGACTTTTAACTTTGTCTTTCGACCTATTCGATATGGCGTCTTACGACCAAAATAGAGAGGGTGGCAAGTACGTTTTGGAAAAAGGCAATTACGAAATTTCACTGCGCACGGATTCTCACACTCTTAAAAACGTGGCAAAAGGCTTTGCAACCTTCAACTACACCGTAAATTCCGACGTGGTGTTTGATAGCTACAACGGTACTAACGGCACGGAAAAAATTCACAACGTGTTTGACGGTACAGGGGATAGTTTTGCCGTAGACGGCAGAGAAACCGAAAAAGACTTAAATAAATTGTGGCTTTCACGTGCGGACTTTAAAGGCACTTTTAAGTCGGAAAAACAACCCGCGCGCGTGTGGAACGAACTTTTAAACCAAACGAACACCTATTCCAAATCGTGGGCGGAAAAGGATGACGAAGAGTGGGCTAAAACCCATAACACGGATATAACTTTCGGTAGCGACTTCGGAATGATGCTTTACGAAAACAATAATTTCACGGATTTTGCCTACTTTTTAGGCGATCCCGAAAATTTCGACGGCGTGGAATGGGAAACAATTTTAGACCAGCTTACGATATCCGAAGCGGAAAAACTCGTTTCGCACGGACACGTTCACGAAGAAGCGGTTCCTTCCGTCGGAAAGCCGAGAACGGTTTCCGTTGACGGGCCCGCGCAGGTCGGCTCCTTCTATCAGTCGCCCGTTTGTACGGGTTATCCCTGCGCCACGGTGCTTGCGCAAACCTGGAACGTGGAACTTTTTGAATCTTTAGGACTTTCCGCTGCTAACGAAGCAAAAAGCACCGGCCGTGACGGTTGGTACGCCCCCGGGGCAAACTTACATCGTTCGGCGTTTGGCGGAAGAAATTACGAGTACTATTCCGAAGACCCATATCTTTCCGGAGTGGCGTGTGCGGCTACCGTAAAAGGCGCGCTGCAAGGCGGCGTTTATACCTATATCAAGCACTTTATCGGCTACGACCAGGAAAGCTATCGCGACGGTATGTACTGTTGGATGACCGAGCAAACCCTTCGTGAAACCTATTTAAGCCCCTTTAAGCGCGCTATAGACAGTGGTGCAACCGGCCTTATGTCTTCCTACGGCAGAATAGCCGGAACTTGGTCGGGCGGAAACAAACAACTACTTACCGACCTTTTGCGTAACGAATGGGGGTTTAAAGGTACGGTTATTACAGACTATACCGACCACAAAGAATATATGAACGGCGACCAAATGCTGCGTGCAGGCGGCGATTTGTGGATGGACGGCGACAAAGCCGACGGCACAATGCTGTATAAAGGCACCCCCGCTTATAATTCAATGCTTCGCACCGCTTCAAAACATATTCTTTACACCTTCGCGAACGCCGCATACGCTAAAAAGCAGTATGACGAGTTCGGCGAAAAATCGGTTGTAGAATATATTCCCACACAAACCTTCGCTTGGTGGTGGGTGGTCTCCTCGGTTATATCCGTTGCTTTAATAGGCGGCGCAGTCGCAATGTTAGTAACCCTAAAAAAGAAAAACTAATAAAAGTTTCAATAAAAAAGTACGAACACCCATAAAAAGGAGTTCGTACTTTTTTATATGACGGCACTTGGCGACAGAATGAACGCGCGGTCTAACCTTAATCGTATTTGATTTCCATTGATTTTGCTTCGTTCCCTTGATTTCTTTTGCTTTTTTCTATTGATCTATTGACATTTTGAAACAGATGTTCTATAATACAATCAAACAAAAGGGGAATTCTATGAAAAAATATAAAGACAATTCGTTGCCAACTGGTCAGCACTTTATCATCTTCAAAACCGAAGACGATAATATTGAGGTTGACGTTCTTTTTCAAGGCGAAACCGTGTGGCTTACGCTCGATCAGATGTCTGCGCTTTTCGATAGAGATAAATCGACGATTTCTCGGCATATAAAAAAACTGTTCGAGGAAGGTGAATTAGACAGAAATTCAGTTGTTGCAAATTTTGCAACAACTGCTTCAGACGGAAAAACTTACAAAATGGATTACTACAATCTCGACGTTATCATTTCCGTTGGCTACCGTGTAAAATCTTTGCGTGGTACGCAATTCCGTCAGTGGGCGACAAAACGTCTGAACGAATATATACGCAAGGGATTTACTCTTGATGACGAACGACTTAAAAGTCTTGGTGGTGGCGGTTATTTCCGGGAATTATTAGAGCGAATTCGGGACATTCGCGCGTCTGAAAAAGTTTTTTATCGTCAGGTTTTGGATATTTACGCAACAAGTATAGATTACGATCCGCATGCCGAAATTTCCATTGAGTTTTTTAAGAAAGTGCAAAACAAAATCCATTATGCCGTTCACGGGCAAACTGCTGCGGAAGTAATTTATTCTCGTGCGGACGCTGAAAAAGAATTTATGGGACTAACCTCTTTTAAGGGAGACAGACCTCATTTGCAGGATGCGGTTGTCGCTAAAAACTATTTAGACGAAAGAGAACTTCGAGCGCTTGGACAAATTGTTTCCGGTTATTTGGATTTTGCCGAAAGGCAGGCAGAGCGAGAACAAATTATGACAATGTCTGACTGGGCGGCGCACTTAGACAAAATACTTGTTATGGGCGGTGAAAAACTCCTTCAAGGAGCAGGAACGGTTACACACGAACAAGCGATAGATAAAGCCCGAAATGAATACAGGAAGTATCAGGAACGAACGCTAAGCAACGTAGAACAAGCCTATTTGGATTGTATCGAGGCTCTGAATTCTAAAACAAAAAAGTAAACACATTGACAAAATAGCAGTACGAACACCCATAAAAAGGAGTTCGTACTTTTTTATATGAAAGCGCTTGGCGACAGAATAAAAAACTCTCCGGCTATTAAGCACCCGATAAACCGCCGTTTGATAATTTTTAATGAAATTTTACTCAAATCGTTGATTTTTACTTGCATTTATGTTATATTGAGTATGCCAAACTAAACGAATCCTTACTGTGCAAGGACTCTTCATATTTCGCAGGCATTTTATGCCTACTTTTTCGTTCGTTGTTGTTGAATTTGATAAAAATGCAAATTCCATGCGGCGAGCGAAAGTTAGTACTTGCATCGAATCCGTTTAGTTTGGCGACTATCGGAGTTTGCGTTTTTTGTGCGTCTGCTTCGGTAGGCGCACTTTTTTATTTTTAAAAAGAGAGGTACAAAAGTATGGCGTCAGATGATTTTATTATCTTGGATGGGGTGTTAAAAGATTACTGCGGTGAATCGACGAAAGTCGTTATTCCGGAGGGTGTTATTCAAATCGATCCCGGTGCTTTTACTGGCATGGAAGCGATTACCGAGGTTATTTTACCTAAAGGCTTGAAATGCATACAGGAAGAGACTTTTGCGTTCTGTAAAAATTTGAAAAGCGTCGTAATTCCCGATAGCGTAACGAGGATTGAAGGTTATGCGTTTGCCTGCTGCAAAAGTTTGGCCGGCATAACTATTCCCGAAAGTTTGACGGAGATGGGTCATTATGCGTTTTCTAACTGCACGAGTTTAAAAAGTATCTTGATCCCAAAGGCAGTAACGTCGATTGGGGAATGTGCTTTTCTAAGTTGCACGGGATTAAGCGATATAATGATTCACGACAGTGTAAAAAGTATAGGCAGTTCTGTGTTCAAAAAGTGCGACAACTTAAAGACTATATATTGCAAAGTCAAAAAGCCGTTATTCAGGCTTCCGAAAGGTTTTGATAAAGAATGGCTATATGGATGCAAGGCAAAAGTAAAATGGATAAAATAATTTTTGCTTGCCGAAATTTGAACAGCAAAAAACCCACTGCTTTTTAGCGGTGGGTTAATTTTGTATTACGATATGGCTTATTCGTTATCGTTAGTCATATCCATAACGTAATAACTGCCTTCGTGCTGTGTGGCAGGGAATCTCGTACCTTTTTCAAGGAAAAGCTTTCCGCCATCGTTGCCGTGTATGTCGTAAGCCTTATAGTTGCAAGACATAGGCACGTATTCACCGGGTCTGTATTTTTCCATACTGCTACCTCCTGATAACAGTTTGCGCAGGAAATAAAAATATATTCCCACAGAAAATTTTTTATTAAAAGTCCCTCTATAGGTAGATTATTGGCGCTTTTGGGGGTAAATTGCCGAAATTTGCAAAGTTAAAATAAAGAGCTTTAATAATTGATTCTTTATATAAAAAGTGATATAATTATAATATAGTTTTAAAAAGGAAAAAAGTTATGAAACGGAGCGGTAATATATATTTCGGTTGCTTAATTGTGCTACTTTCGGCATCGTTCGCGGTTTTGTCAGTAGTAAGTTATAAAAAGTCCGTCGCTACTCTGTTTTACGTATTTTTGGCAATATCGGCAATTTTGCTTATAGTGGGCGTAGTTGATATCGTGCGTTGGCTTTTAGACGCAAGAGTAAGAAAACACGGCGAAAAATCAACTGCGCATATTACCAAAGTGCCGACAGTTTCAGAGGGTAAAGGTCTTTGGCAGGTAGGTAAAACCCTACAAATAGAATTCGAATACAAAAATGCGGCCGGCAAACTTTTAAAAGGCAACGACGTTGTAATCTCCGATTATGTAAAAGGTATGAAAGTGGGCGAAGAACTTCCCATATTGATATACAAAAACCGTGCGGTTATAGACTATAAATCCTTGCAATAATTAGTTTCTTGTGCTATCATTTGTAAGGCTTAAATCTTTGATTCGCTTTTTTTGAAGAGAAAAATTTTAGCTCGAATTTATAAAAAGTGGGGCTATAGTACCGTTATCGGGGTATTAAAGGATATTATGAACGGATTTTACAATATGACGGATGATGAAATGCAAGCTCTGTACGACAGGGCTAAAAAGGTGCTTTTTTCCGAGGACGACACCCTTAATTGCGACGACGAAGAAGCTATAACCGAATACGTTGAAAACCTTGAACGATCGGTTTCCTACTACGAAAGGCTTATTTTACGTTTCGGGCAACTGCTTGATTATAATAAATTAAAAACTCTCGGCGTGAACAGCGAAAGGCTGCGGGAAATACGCAAAGAGGATACCGAATACCTTGAAAAGGTTGACGGATATTACAAAAACAACCTTGAAAAGCGCAATTATATGTTCGGCTACCCTTCGAATATGGAAAAGGATTCCTATCTATTAAGGTATCTCCGCTTTTTGGAAAGCAAGTTATATCTTATGAATAACTGCGGCGACCCTTACGAGCGCGGTAATTACGGCATGGACAGTAAGGAAACCGAACGGGAAATCATAAAAATGTTTGCTCAAAGTTTCGGACTGAATGAAGGCGAGTATTGGGGATACGTTACGAGCGGCGGCACGGAAAGTAACTTTTGGGCAATCCGTGAAGGCTTTAACAAATTTCCAAGTGGCAGGCTGTATTTTTCAGATAAAACACACTATAGTGTGGAAAAGTTCGTTTTTAATAACAGGGTGGGTGAAGTATATCCTTACACGGTTGTAAAGTCTAATGAAAACGGTTCCATAAGCGTTGAAGATTTAATCGAAAAAATTCAAGAGGACCACAAAAAGTGGGGCTATAAGCCCGTTATCCTCGTTTTAACCTGGGGAACGACCAAGGAAGGCGCAATAGATTCCGTCAAAGAAATAACCGATTATCTTAACAAAAACAATATAGAATTTTACTGTCATCTCGATGCAGCGCTTTTGGGCGGCATAGCAAGCAATCAACTTTCCGCGCCTGCGATAGGTAACTTAAAGGACTTATCGGTGGACTCGGTTTCCGTAAGTTTACATAAATACCTCGGCGCGTCGCGTGCAAACGGCGTTCTTATTTCCCTTTCGAGAGATAAAAGAAAAACCGTCGATTACATCGGGCAGGAAGATTCCACCCTTTTAGGCTCTCGTGATTTTCCGCCTTTTTCCACACTGCAACGTGTAAAGGAATTTTTGACCTTAAAAGAAAGCGATCACTTCGTTAAAAATATAGATTATTTCCGCGCAAAGTTAAAGGAAAACGGAATATCTTATTCGGTTTTCGACGAGAAAAAGTGTAATATTTTCGTTATCGATAAACCGTCCGACGAAATCTGTAAAAAATATCAACTTACGACCTACGTAAGCGGCGGGAAGAATAAGGCGCACGTAATAATTTTCCCGTTCCATGAAAAGCGTTATATGGACGAACTTATAAGCGATTTAAAGCGCCAAACGCCGTAACCGCTTAACCGTAATTTTCCTAAGATCAAATTTTCGAGGACTATATATGAAAGAAAAAGTAAAAAACTATTTCAAGGAATTGCCGAAAAGATACTTTATAACGGCATTTTCGGGTATGGCGCAAGGGCTTTTCGTAACCCTGATTGCCGGCACTATCTTAGCGCAGATTGCGGGATGGATAGGCGATAATTACGTGGGTAAAACTCTGCTTTTTATCGCAAATATCGCAAAATCCATGATGGGTGCTGGTATCGGTATAGGCATTGCGTATTCATTAAATAAAAACAAACTTTTGGTGTTTTCCGCAGCGGTTGCGGGTTTTGTAGGTGCGTTTGCAGACAAATTGATTGCAGGAAGCGCTCCCTTTACAGCCCTTAACTTCGGCGCACCGGGCAACCCTATAGGCGCGTACGTTGTTACAATGCTTGTTGTGGAAATTATCGGACTGTATGCAGGAAAAACCAAACTTGACATTCTTATCGTTCCGCTTGGAACAATGCTTCTCTCGTTTTTGGGAATCTACGTTTCTTTCCCGTTTATATGGCTTATTAACAAACTCGGCGTATTTATTGCAATCGCAACCGACTTTGCCCCATTCGTGATGGGTATCGTAATTGCCGTAATTATGGGAATTTTACTTACCATGCCGACCTCTTCCGCCGCAATATGGGTTGCAGTTTCTTCACCCGTTTTGGCTTCGGGAAGCGCTGCGCAGATAGAAGCGATACTTTTAGCGGGCGGCGCCGCAACTGTAGGCTGTGCCTGCCACATGATAGGCTTTGCGGTCGCGTCATTCAGGGAAAACAAAGTGTCGGGGCTTATCTCTCAAGGCATCGGAACAAGTATGTTGCAAATCCCCAACATTATGAAAAAGCCTGTTATAATGATTCCTATGATTATTTCAAGCGCAATTTTAGGTCCTGTAAGCACCTGCTTATTTAAATTAAAATGCGGTGCTTCCGGTGGCGGAATGGGTACGAGCGGACTTGTAGGTGTGTTTGATCTTTTCAATTACTCAAACGGCGCTTGGTACGTTGTAGGCGTGATTTTGTTAATGATAATTCTTCCTGCAATTTTAAACCTTGGCATAAGCGAATTTATGCGCAAAAAGAATTGGATAAAGGAAGGGGATATGAAGCTTCCCGACTGATTTTTAAACATATAAAAAGTGCCGAAAACGGGCTTATAGCCCCGTTTTCGGCACTTTTTTGCTTGTCGTTATATATTCTTATTTATTAAAGAAACCGTCGTTTATTGTGGCAACCGCTTTATCGCCCGATATTACAAGATAGCAAAAACTTTTCATGGAGTACCTATATAAGGTACCGGGATTTATAAACAGAATTCCTTCGTTCTCGTCGATACGTGCGTCGTGGGTGTGCCCGTACACTACGACGTCGCAACCAACTTCCTTTGCGTGTAAAAATAGCGGCATAAGTCCGCTTTTTACCCTATAACGATCGCCGTGGCATAACATAATACGCTTTTTCTCCACCTCGAAAATAAGTTCTCTGTCGACGCTTGAAAAATCGCAATTACCGGAAACCATTTTAATCTTTTTGTAAATTTCAAGCGGAAACACACTAAAGTCGTTAACGCCGTCGCCTGCAAAAAGTATAAGGTCGGCTTCCTCTAAAAGGGAAGTAAGTTTTTTAAGATCGTTAAGATTTCCATGTGTGTCGGAAAGTATGATGATTTTTTTCATAAGTCAGTCTATAAGCCTGTTATCAAAGATTTTCGGGCAAAATTTTAAGTAAATTCATTACGGCTTTACTACGGTGCGAAACGCTGTTCTTTTCATTTTCGTCCGCCAAGCCGAAACCTTTATTAAGTTCGAAACTATAAAATACGGGGTCGTAACCAAAACCGTTATTTCCTAAAGGCTCAGGCAAAATCTCTCCGTAAGTTTCGCCGGTGGCGGTATAAACCTTATCGGCGGTAACAAGCGTTATAGCAGTTTTAAAGTGGGCTTTTCTGTTCGTAACACCTTCAAGGTTTTTAAGTAGCAGGGTATAATTTTTAACGTCGTCCCCATGCTCGCCGCTATATCGCGCGCTGTAAACGCCGGGGGCGCCGTTTAAAGCGTCAACCATAAGTCCGCTGTCGTCCGCCAAAACCGGCATTTTGCAAAAATCGTACACGGCTTTGGCTTTTATAAGGGAATTTTCTTCAAAAGTCTTTCCCGTTTCCTCGATATCTTCAAAAAATTCGACGTCTTGTAGGGACAAAAGTTTGAACCTATCGCCCAAAAGCTCCTTATATTCGTTTAGTTTTCCTTTGTTTTGAGTAGCGATTACTATTTTCATAAAAGTCCTCTTAAAAAAATCCTTTGACGTAATGAAAAAACGGGGGCCATATGTAAAGCACTATGGAGCCCCGTTTAACGTTATTTTTTAAAAATATGCCTAAATTATGTCCACAATAAGCATACCCGATTCCGCATCGTAATTTATATCCGAAGCCATTTCCTTTATCTTATCCATCGCTTGCGACTGCTTGACGGTGGGGATTGTAAAAAGTGTGGGGTTCACCGCACCGTTGGATAAAAGATTTATAGCGGAATCGATATTTCCGTAACCGTTGGTTACGCAGATAAAGTTAAGTTGTTTAATTAACGCAACGTTAAAATTGACTTTCAGTGACGGCGTTCCGAAACCTGCAAAGCATACGGTAGCGTGTTCACCGGCAAGTTTAAGCGCAATATCCGTGTTAAGGTTGGAACCTGTCATATAGACGACCTTTTTAGAAAGCCTTGCGCCGGTAAGTTCGGAAACGTTTTTTTCAAGTTTATTGTCAGCAAACAGCGTGTAGTAAACGCCCGCACGCGCGGCAAGTTCTATATTCTTTTCGTTGTTGTCAACTAAGATAGGAATGCCTTGATAATACATAACGACTTGTGCTAAGAAAATTCCGAGTATATCGCCGCCGACGATTATAACGTATTCGCCTTTAGAGAGTTGAAGTTTATCTATAACCTTGTCGCAAACGGCAACGTGGTCGATAAAAAGTGCGCTGTAATCGTTCACGCTTGGCGGAAGAAGGGAAATATCTTCGTTAGATAGCACTGCAAAATCCCTTAAAAAGCCGTCGGCATTTTTGCCTGCAACGTTAAAGGAAGAACAGCTTTCTTTATTGCCCTGAAAACATTCAAAACATTTGCCGCAAGCAGTTTCGGGGTGCGGGAATACTCTTACCCCTCTTTCAAAACCGCTTGTTGAATCTTCGGACACGGCTGAAATTTTGCCGATGCCGATTCTCGCGGGGATAATGGGGTAAACCGCTCTTTCATCGCCGAGATAGGTGTTGAAATCTTCTCTTAAAAGCATGGCTTTTGTAATAATGACCTTCGAACTTTCCACTGCGTTGAAATTTTCCGTTTTACTTATCGCACTGAGTTTTTTAGGTTCGGTAATCTGAATTCCGTCCATATTGCCTCCAATCTTTATATATTTTACATTAAAATTATGGGTTTAGCAAGTCTTTTGCGTGAAAATACTTTAAAAAGTTGCCGATAGCCGCTTATTATAAGGGTTTTATGCGATATTTCGGAAAAACTTATTTAAGCCTAAAGCTCTTTCCAAAATAAAAAAGGTTGGTTTTAAGCCCCAAAACAGTTGACAATAGTTCTTCTATATAATATAATACTAAACGGCATCGGAAATCGATGTAACTATTTTGCGAGGTGCAAACGCTATGAAGGAAAAAATTCATCCTAACTATAAGATAGTGAAGGTGCAATGCGCTTGCGGTGAAACTTTTGAAACGGGAAGCACTAAAGACGTTGACGTTATCAAGGTTGATATTTGTTCAAAATGCCATCCCTTCTTCACCGGTAAGCAGAAGCTCGTCGATACGGGCGGCCGTGTAGACAAATTCAAAAAAAGATACGGTATTTAGTAAACATCGGCAGCCCGTTACGATTTGGGCTGCTTTTGTTTTTGTCGAATGTTATTGCCTTTAAACTAACTTGAATCATTAAACAAAGTCGCAGGTTTCGACCACTTAAGAATTTCGAAGCCACGTAGGTATTATATGAAAAAAATGAAAAAATGCAACCGCACGAACATTGGTGGTCAAGCGGTTTTGGAAGGTGTTATGATGCGCGGAAGCACGTCAATGTGCACTTCCGTCAGAGACGAGGATGGTAACATCCGTGTGGAAACCGAAAGGGTAAAACCCGTAAAGGAAAAACCGCTTATTTTCCGCATACCCGTAATCAGGGGAGTAATAAACTTTTTTACTTCTATGATAATGGGAACCAAAATCCTAATGCGCTCTGCCGAGGTTTACGGTGAAGCCGAGCCCGGCAAATTCGAAAAGTGGCTTTCCAAAACCTTTAAAATCGATTTGATGAGCGTTATAACAACCCTAAGCATGATTTTAGGGCTTGCGCTTGCGGTATTTTTGTTTATGTGGCTTCCGCAGTTTCTGACGGGGCTTATCGCAAAGCCTCTTCAAATTTCGGTAACCGGCATTTGGTTTAACCTTATCGAAGGTTTTATCAAAATTTTGGTTTTCGCAAGTTACATACTTTTAACCTCTTTAATGAAGGATATAAAGCGCACCTACATGTACCACGGCGCAGAGCATAAAACCATAAACTGCTACGAATACGGGCTTCCTTTGACGGTTGAAAACGTCAGAAAATGTTCACGTATTCACGACAGATGCGGTACAACTTTTATGTTTTTCGTAATGTTCGTAAGCATTATCGTGTTTTCGCTTGTAAACTCATTCGTTTTGGCGGAAAAAATCTACAGGGTGCTACTTAAACTTGCGCTTTTACCCGTGGTTGCAGGGCTTTCCTACGAGCTTTTAAAGGGACTTGCCAAAACAGATTCCCCAATATTTTTGCCCATAAAAGCCCCCGGTATGCTGCTTCAGAAAATTACCACGAGAGAACCATCCGACGATATGATAGAGGTAGCTATAAATTCCTTTAACACCGTTTTAAAAATGGACGCCGATCCGGAAATTAAACCGCAAAGGTTCGTTACGGCGCTTAGCTGCGATAAGCTTTTGGAACGTGTTAAAGAAATCCTTTACGGCAAAGATATTAAAGAGGAAACGGACACCGCGGACGCCGAATGGATTGTCGCCATATCTTCGGGCATGAAACGTTCCGAAGTAGTGGTCAGCAAGAAAAACCTTTCCCCCCGCATCGTTGAAAAGGCCTTGGATTACGCACAAAAACGCAGCACGGGTAGGCCTTTATGGTACGTAATAGGCGATACCGAGTTTTACGGCTACAAAATAAAAGTGGACGAAAGGGTGCTTATTCCTCGGCCGGAAACCGAAGAAGTCGTGCAAAAAGCCCTTGAGTTTATCGACGAAAATTCCTCCGTGCTTGATCTTTGCACGGGTAGCGGTGCGATAGCAATAACCGTTAAAAAAGAGAAAAACTGCAAGGTTACCGCGACGGATATTTCCGAAGAGGCAATTACTTTAGCAAAGGAAAACGCTTCTTTAAACGGTGCCGATATTCAATTTTTAACGGGCGACCTTTTCGATAACGTAACCGAAAAATTCGACGTCATAATTTCCAATCCGCCGTATATAAAGTCGTCGGATATGGAAAAACTTGACAAGGAACTACGTTTCGAACCGCAAAATGCGCTTGACGGCGGAGAGGACGGATTGGCGTTTTACAGGCTTATAGCCTCACTTTTTAAAAATTATCTTAGCGTTAACGGCAAGCTTGTACTTGAATGCGGAATGGGAGAGTCCGAAGAAATTTGTAAACTTTTTACGGACAAAACTACCGTCTTTAACGACCTTAACGGCATCGACCGTATAGTGGTTGTGGAAACCTAAAAAAAACAACAAGTATATCGACGAAAATATCAACCTTAAAAAATTTAGCGGAGAATTTCAAATGCTTTCCAAACTTGAAGGAATACTTTTAAGATACGAAAACTTAACCGAACTTATCGCAGACCCCAAGGTGCTTTCCAATATGGAAGAATGGCAAAAGTACGCCAAAGAGCGTGGCGATATGGAAGAAACGGTTGAAAAATACAAGGAATACAAAAAAATTGCGGAAGACAAAAATTCAGCCGAAGAACTTTTGAAGAGCGAGCAAGACCCCGATATGAAGGCTATGCTCGAAGAAGAAGTTTACGACTGCAAACGCCGTATGGAAGCTGCGGTTGAGGAGCTTAAAATTTTGCTTATCCCCAAAGACCCGAACGACGATAAGAACGTAATTTTGGAAATCCGTGCGGGCGCTGGCGGAGAGGAAGCTGCACTTTTTGCTTACGAACTTTACCGCATGTACGTTAAATATGCGGAAAAAAATCGTTGGAAGACCGAGGAAATCGATTCCAACAACACCGAACTCGGCGGAGTTAAAGAAGTAACCTTTTCCGTCAGCGGTAAAAGCGTGTACGCAAAACTCAAGTTCGAAAGCGGCGTTCACCGCGTGCAAAGGGTTCCTGAAACGGAGTCCCAAGGCAGAATTCACACTTCCACCGCAACGGTTGCCGTACTTCCCGAACCCGAGGACGTAGAAGTTCATATCGAAGAAAAGGACTTAATTATAGAAACCTGCCGTTCATCGGGTGCCGGCGGACAGCATATCAATAAAACGGAGTCCTGCATAAGAATGGTGCACATACCTACCGGTATCGTCGTCAACTGTCAGGACGAGCGCAGTCAGACCAAAAACCGTGAAAAGGCTATGAAGGTTATGAAGAGCCGTGTGTTCGACTACTACAATTCCAAATACCAAAGCGAGTATTCGGAAAACAGAAGAAGTCAGGTGGGTACGGGCGACAGGTCAGAAAGAATCCGCACCTACAACTTCCCGCAAGGCAGGGTAACCGATCACCGCATAGGAAAGACTATGTATAACCTCGAAGAGTTCATTATGGGTGATATCGACGAAATGGTCGAGGCTTTGCGTATTGCGGACAGAGAGGCCAAACTTTCGGGCGAGAGCGAGGACTAAATTCCGGCAAGATTGAAGAGTAAATTAAAATTAAGTTAAGTTCGGGTAAAAAAAGAGTGAAGTGAAATAAAAGTTGGTAAAAATTTCCCAAAATCTATTGAAAATTCCCGAAAAATAAGTTATCATATAGTATATAGAAAAAACTACCCTTATAAGGAGAGACTGAAATGATTCAAATTATATGCGGACCGAAAGGTACGGGCAAAACCAAAGTTATGCTTGAAAAACTTAATATGGCTTGCAATGACGCTAAAGGCGACATCGTGTTTATTACCGACAAAAGGTTTAACACCGTAAGCATTAACTTTAAGGTCCGCTTATTATATACAGAAGAATTCCGCGTTATGGAACTCAACGCCTTTATCGGTTTTGTAAAAGGGCTTTTGGCCGGTAACGCCGATATCGAATACCTTTTCATCGACGGGCTTTGCAAAATGACAGGTTACGAAACCGAAGACGTTGACAAATTCCTTACCGCTATTTTCGAATTGGAAAAGGAATACGGCTTCAAAGCCATTATGTCGGTTAGCATGGATGCGGACAAAATTCCCGAAGCAGCAAAAAATTACATCGTAAATCACGACTAATCTAGACCGCCGTCATTTTTTGACGGCAGATTGTTTATGGAAAAAAAGAGAGTATTCAGTGCCGTTCAACCGAGCGGTATTCCGACTATAGGTAACTACGTCGGTTCAATTAAAAATTGGGTGGCAATGCAGGACGAATACGAATGCATTTATTCGCTTGCCGACCTTCATACTTTGACTGTAAAGCAGGTTCCTGCCGAATTAAGGCAGATGACTTATCAACTTTTAGCCCTTTATCTTGCTTGCGGTATAGACCCCGAAAAGTCGATTGTTTTTGCACAGTCGCACGTTCCGCAGCATGCGGAACTAACTTGGGTTCTGAACACCGTAACTTACCCCGGTGAACTTCAAAGAATGACGCAGTTTAAGGATAAAAGCCGCAATCACGCCGATAACGTCAACATGGGACTTTTGGATTACCCCGTTCTGATGGCGGCGGATATTTTGCTTTACGGAACCGAAGTCGTTCCGGTTGGGCTTGATCAAAAACAGCACCTTGAAATTGCAAGGGACTTGGCGATTCGTTTTAACAATCGCTATAGCCCGACTTTCGTCGTGCCCGAACCTTTGATTCCCAAAGTGGGCGACAAAATTTTGAGTTTGCAGAACCCCGACAAAAAGATGTCCAAGTCCGACGAAAACGTTAACGCTTTCATTTCAATGACCGATTCCACCGACGAAATCGTAAGAAAGTTCAAGCGCGCGGTTACCGACAGCGATTCCGAAGTTAGGTACGACCCTGAAAACAAAAAAGGCGTATCCAACCTTTTGACCATTTACAGCCTGTTTAGCGGAAAGTCTATTCCCGACGCCGAAAAGGAGTTTGCAGGCGTTGGGTACGGAGAGTTTAAACTTGCCGTTGCGGAAAGCGTTGCAAACGTAATGGCACCTATTAACGCCGAAAAGGAAAGAATGCTTAACGACAAAGGTTACCTTCAAAGCGTTCTCAAAAAAGGAAAAGAACAGGCGGAATATCTTGCAAATAAAATGATACGCAAGGTTTATAGAAAGATCGGACTTATTGAACTTTAAGGTGAATTATGTTCGGCTATATAACCCCCGACGACCCACACCTTTACAAAAAGGACGACGTTTTATATAAAAGCCTGTACTGCGGCATATGTAAGTCGATAGGCGGCACTTGCGGACAGATGGCGAGGCTTTCGCTTACCTATGACATAGCTTTTTTGTCGGCGTTTTCGCACAACCTAAAAGGGCAAGACGTAGAAATAAAAAAAAGCCGCTGTATTGCACATCCTATCCGTAAACGCCCCATTGCAAAAAGGGACGACCTTTCCGACGAACTCGCTTACGTCAATCTTATTTTGTGTAAGTACAAACTTTGCGACGATAAAATAGATTCAGGCAAGGGCGGATTTAAAAGCGCTTTGGTGTCAAAAGGATACAAAAAAGCGAAGAAAAATCTTCCCGAAATCGATGCAATAGTTAAAGAGGGGTACGAGAAGTTAAGAACGCTCGAAACTAACGATAACGGGCTTATAGACGCAGTTTCCGAAGTTTTCGGCAACATGCTTGCGGATATTTCCGACCAAGTTTTTAAGGAATTTAAAAACGAAAACACCCACAAACTTTTCTTCTATATCGGAAAGTGGATTTACATAATCGACGCAGTGGACGATTATGATAAAGATAAAAAAAGAGGGGAATACAACCCCTTTATAGTAAGATATAACGCGGATAGCGCAAAAGCACTTATCACCGAACAAAGTGGCGACTTCGATTTCATGTTTGCCGAAATATTCGGCGGGATAAGGGAGTGCTATGGCGCGTTAAAGTTCAAATTCAACAAAGACCTTATAGAAAATATTTTGCTTAGGGGTATTCCAATGAAGACCCAAACCGTAATTAAGCAAAAACTTGCCGGTAAAAAGGCACCTAAGGCATAAGGAAATTTATATGTTAGAAAAATATTACAATCTATTAGGCGTAAGCGAATACTCGTCGGACAGGGAAATATCCGAAGCCTATTTTTCACTTCGCAAAAAGTATCAGGAAGAAAGGTTCGAGGAAGGTGAAAAGGGCAACGAAGCCGCTAAAAAACTTACCGAAATCGATAACGCTTACGAGGAAATAAAGCGTTACAGAAGCGAACATTCCATGGGCACGGACGCAAGTTTGTATAAACAGGTTGACGAGGCTTTGAAAAAAGGCGACCTTTCCGAAGCGCAAACTCTTCTTGATTCTTTCGACGAAAGGGGTGCCGAGTGGCATTATTTGCAATCGGTGGTTTTTTACAAAAAAGGTTGGATAAACGAGTGTAAAAAACAACTTGAAATTGCAATGGCTTTAGACGGCGAAAATAAAAAGTACAAAGAAACTTACGACAGACTTTTGGAAAAGATAAGTTCCGCTTCCAAGGCGCAACAAAACCGGGATTGGAATAAATCGGGCTCAGGCGCTAATGAAAGCCGTAACGCCCCGAACTTTGACGAACCGCAGATGGGCGGCGACAGTTGTGTTGATTTTTGCTGTCAGATGGCGCTTTGCAATATGTGCCTTAATTGTTGCTGTAATATGCGATAATCGGCTTATAGGCTGACTTTTATATGAAATTATCAAAAGTTGTTGCATTATCTTCGCTGTGTACGGCGTTTTCCGCAACCCTACTTGTGGTGGGTGCGCTTTTTCCTACGTTCAGTTATAGTTGCATATTTTTGGCTAGCATAGTAATTCTTTTACCGCTTGCAAAAGGTACCTATAAGGGGGCAACGCTTACCGTAATAGCAAGTGCACTTTTAAGTTTCGTAATAGCAAGTTTCAGTTTTGAAACTTCACTTCCCTTTGTTTTGTTTTTCGGATTTCACCCAATCGTAAACAAAATTTTCAAAGAAAAAAGACTTAACCGCTTTTTGGCTTATTTTATTAAAGATATTTGGTTCGTGGCAGCAATGCTTATATGCTATTTCGTAACCGATTTATTCATAACGGATAACGAGCTTTTGAAAAAATATATGATTTATATCATAATTTTCGGCGGAAGTTTACTTTTTATCGCTTACGATTATATGTTTTTCTACTTCCAGCGCGCCGTTGACGTTCTTTCGAAAAGGCTTAAAATTTAAAGGACAAACATGAAGAAAAACGACTTATTGACGGTTTTTTGCGACGAAATAGGTTTTAACGGAGAAGGAATTTTCCACATTGAAGGCACGACTTTTTTCGTGCCTTATTGTTTGCGTGGCGAACTTGTTACTTTCAAAGTTTTAAAAATAAAAAACGGTATCGGCTACGGTAAAGTGGAAAAAATACTTGAAAAAAGTCCGTTGAGAATTGTACCTTGCTGCGACGTTTTTTCAAAGTGCGGCGGTTGTCAACTTCTTCACGCTGACTATAACTGTCAGTTAGAAATTAAAAAGCAGACCGTAATAAACGCATTCAAAAAAATTTGCGGCATAGACGTAAATATAAAAAACGTGTACCACGGCGAAAAGATTTACGGATACCGCAATAAATTGCAACTTCCCGTAAGAGAGCAAAACGGCGCTATTAAAGTAGGCTTTTTCAGGGAAAACAGCCATGACGTAGTGGAGATAGATAGTTGCGCAATTCAGCCGCCATGGGCTACGTATATAATAAGGGAAATTAAAAAATTCGTTGACGGAAAAACCGTTACAGCCTATAACGAGGAAACCAAAAAAGGACTTATCCGCCACGTAGTCGTTCGTGAAATAGGTGGGGAATTTATCGTTACCATCGTCGCAAACGGCAATAAAATTGTAGGCGTTAACAGGCTTATAGACCCGCTTTTACAAAAATTTCCTAAACTTTCGGTCTATCTTAACGTAAACAAAAAGGACAACAACGTAATCTTCGGCGACCAATTCATTTTGCTGTACGGAAGCGGAAAAATCTCCGTTAGCGAACTTGGTATAAATTACGAAGTCGGCCCGCAGTCCTTCGTACAGGTTAATACAGAAGTAAAAAATATGCTGTATAGTAAGGTGGTGGAATACGCCAAAACCGACGGCGATTACGTGGTTATCGACGGTTACAGCGGCGCTGGCGTTATGACCGCAATGCTAAGTATAAACGCAAAAAAGGCTTACGGCGTCGAAATTATTCAGGAAGCCGTGGATTCCGCAAATAAGCTTGCCAAAACTAACGGGCTTTCAGATAAAATGGAAAGCATTTGCGCCCCTTGCGAAAGTGTCTTGCCAAACCTTATCGAAAAAGAAACGAAAAACGGAAACAGAACCGTTCTCGTTCTCGATCCGCCGAGAAAGGGAGTGGAGTTAAACGTGCTTGAGTCCGCAATTTCCTGTAAGCCGGATAAAATAATTTACGTTGCGTGTAGCCCCCAAAGTTTAGCACGGGACGTAGGCGTACTTACCGATAGCCTAAAAGTGGAAAACGGCAAAATCACGGGCATAAACAAAACCCCCAACCCCGTTTATGACATTTCCGAGGTCTGCCTTTTCGACCTTTTCCCCCACACAAAACACATAGAAACTGTTGTTTGCCTTGAATTAAATCGGTCTTTTTGACAACTTTGGGACAACAAATTAAAAGATTAATTTATAAAGGAGATTTATGAAGAAAATTGTTCAGACAGCAGGGAGAGAATCTCTCGGAAGTTTCGCCCCGGAATTTGCACATTTTAACGACGACGTTTTGTTCGGCGAAAATTGGAATAACACCGATATAGACCTTAAAACCCGTTGCATTATAACCGTCGTAGCGCTAATGTCGCAGGGGATTTGCGATAGCTCATTAAAGCATCATCTTGTGAACGCTAAAAATAACGGGGTTACCAAAGAAGAAATGGTTGCGGCGATCACGCATACCGCCTTTTATGCCGGTTGGCCGAAGGCCTGGGCAACTTTTAACCTTGCAAAAGAGGTCTGGAAGGAGCAAACGCCCGCAACAACCGATTTAGAAAAATATCAGAACACCATATTTTTCCCTGTAGGCGCACCCAACGACGCTTACGCAAAATACTTTAAAGGGCAAAGTTACCTTGCAACTATTTCAGATAAGCAGGTTTTTATAGCAAATGTAACTTTCGAGCCGTCTTGTCGTAACAATTGGCATATCCACAAAGCGGAAAAAGGCGGAGGACAAATTCTTGTTTGCGTCGGCGGAGAGGGCTACTATCAGGAATGGGGTAAGCCTGCCGTGAAAATGCAAGCGGGCGACGTTGTGAATATACCCGTCGGTGTGAAGCACTGGCACGGCGCGGGAAAAGGGTGGTTTTCACACTTAGCAATCGAAGTTCCTGCCGAAAACGGAAGCACAGAGTGGTGTGAAGAGGTTTCCGATGAACAATATAACAGCGCAGTAAATTAACAAAATATAAATTATAATTGGGAAACGATTTCAAACGGTCGTTTCCTTTTTTTGTATGAAATTATAAAGAAAAAATTCTCAAAAATATGCCGATAACGGGCCTATAGACGGACTTTTCATTAACAAAGAAATATAAAATCATAATACAAAAACTATAATCATATATTAGTTTTATGAAAAAACTCGTAAGCATCGGACTTATTACGATATGGCTTATAACGGTATCGGTTTCCGCTTATTTAATATTTCGTAGCCCAAAAAGTGGCGCAAAAGAGGAGAGTATTATACTTGAATTATGGCAGCTCGATATGCTTGAAGGCGGAAAAGGTTCCCGCCGTAACTACCTTATTAATGCGGCGGAAGAGTTTGAAAAAAAGTATAACGTTCTTTTGACGGTGGTAAGTCAAACGCCTGAAAGTGCCGAAGAAATGTTCAAAAAAGGGATATACCCCGATATGATTTCCTATTCGCAGGGACTTCATGGCATACTTCCGCTGTGCGAAAACCTTTCGGGTTACAAGTCCGCGTATGGCGGAGAATATAAAAACGCCGTATACGCTATTCCTTGGGCGCTCGGCGGTTACTTTTTGATAAAAAGGGAGGGAGTAGAAGAGCCCACCGAAGTTTTTGTTTCAAAGTGCGACTATAATTTGCCCCTTCTTGCTGCCTTTTTGGAAGGAATTACCCTAAAAAATCCGACCGAGATGCCGCCCGAACAAAGTTACTACGAATTTTTAAACAGCAAAAGTTCCGCCCTTTTAGGTACACAGCGGGATTTATACAGACTTTCAAACAAAGATATTCCGCTTGAAGTAACGCCTTTAGAAAAGTACACGGATATTTTGCAGTATATATCGGTTATAAAAGGTGATAAAAGAAGGGTAACGCTATGTAAGGAATTTATAAAGATTTTATATGAGAAATCTCAAAGCGATATAAATCTTTTGGGCATGGCGTCCCCATTCAGTAACGAAAAAATAGTCGATAACGGGCCTATAGCCCTACTTTTTTCTATAAAATACGAAATGACAACCTCGGCTTTTTGCCAGGTAGAGACTATTTCGGAGATAAATTCCGTATTAAAAGATCAAAACTTAGATAGTGATAAAAAAATGAAATATATAAAAAACACAATAATTTATTTGAAATAAAACGATAAGTGTTTTATAATAGGAGGTAGAAACTTTTGAGTTACGATGATTTTATTAAGACCTTTTCGGGGGTTAAAGTTAAAAAGGATTATCCTATGGCAAGCCACACCACTTTTAGGGTGGGCGGTAATTGCGACCTTGCGGTTTTTCCCGAAACAACTGTAGCGCTTCAAAAAATTATCGGTTATTTAAAAGGTAGGCATCCTTATTGCGTAATCGGTAACGGTTCGAACGTATTAGTGTCTGACAAAGGTTTTCGCGGCGTTTGTATTTTTACCGAACTTCTAAGCAGAATAACTTTAAAAGGAAATCTTATCGTCGCCGAATGCGGTGCGAAAATTTCGGACGCGTTAAAACTTTCTACCGAAAACAATCTTAGCGGATTGGAATTTACCATAGGTATCCCCGGCACGATGGGCGGCCTTGTCGCAATGAACGGGGGTTGCTTTAATAAAAATATTTCCGACCTCGTTTGTTACGTCGTGGCAGAAGACGGCGTTTACAACAATAAACTTTGTAATTTTAACTACAGGCAAAGCAGATTCTTGGAAGGTGAAATAATTTTATCGGTGGGCTTAAAACTTAAAGTCAGCGAAGAAGACGTTATCGAGCAGAAAATCCGCAGATTTCTAGATGCAAGAATAAAAAGTCAGCCCAAAGGCAGAAGCGTCGGAAGCGTATTTTTAAATCAAGGCTATTTTGCCGGCAAGGTTATCGATAAAGCAGGTCTTAAAGGCGCAAGAGTGGGCGGCGCATTCGTTTCCGAAAAGCACGCGAACTTCATTATATGCGACGGAAAAAGCGCAACGGACGTTTACAATCTTATAAATATGATAAAAGATACGGTCCTTAAAACGCAGGGGATTTCCCTTACGGAGGAGGTCCGTTACATAGGCGAATTTTAAATGTTAAATTTTGATTATCACACGCATACAACCTATAGCCACGGTACGGGCAGTATACTTGACAATGCGCTAGCCGCCAAAAAGGCGGGGCTTAAAGGCATTGCCATATCCGATCACGGCTTTTCGCACCTGATGTTCAGTATGAAGCGGCGCAATCTTCCGAAAATGCTTAAAGAATGCCGTGAAGCGGAAAAAATTACGGGCATAACCGTGAAACTTGGTATAGAGTCCAATATCATCGGCGAGGACGGCGTGTGCGACGTACAACCTAAAGATTACGATAAAATAGAAATTTTTCTTGCGGGAATGCACCGTGCGGTGTGGTATCCTACGAAGCAGGATTTCGAAAGGGTTTTAATCGAAAACATCGTAACCGATTTTACAAAGATAAAACCCGCAAAACAACTTGTGGACTATAACACCCGTATTTACTGCAACGCCATAAAAAATAACCCGATAGACATTTTGACTCATCCATTGTACGGCGTTTTTGCGGATCCTGTTACGGTTGCTAAATGTTGTGCGGACTACGGCACTTATTTTGAAATAAACACCAAAAAGATACATTTATCCGCCGAGCAGTGGCAACAGGTTATCGACACAAAGGTAAACTTTATCGTCGATTCCGACGCGCACTCGCCGGACAGAGTTGGGGATTTGAAACTTTTCCTTTCGCAAGACGAAGTGGTACATTTTCCAAGAGAAAGGATATTCAATTTCGACGACAGACAGCCAACGCTAAGATACACCGAATTTAAAAAACATATGTAGGCGAAACATGAATTTCACGGCAAAGGTCAAAAACGAAATATTATCCGATAAACTGACAAGCCCTTGTTGCAAGCTTGCAATTCTCGCGGCATATCTTCGCACGGCGGGCACCGTGGAAGTCAAAAACGGGAAAGTCGGCTTTTCTTTAGTCGGCGAAGCGGATACCAACGAATTTTTTCAAAATATCATAAAAGACCTTTACGGCCAGACCCCTGTGGTTATTCCGGAAAAGACAGGGGAAAGAACCAAAGCAGTGTATATAAGCGATACCACAATCGGAATTTTAAAGGACGCCGAAATGCTTAAAATCAGCAAGGGCGGGCTTGATATTGAACTTGGAATTTCCGAAAAGCTAGTCAAAAAAAATTGTTGTAAAAAGGCTTATATAAAAGGCGCATTTTTAGGTTCCGGAAGCGTAACGATACCAAAAATGAAAAGCGAAAAGGCAACCGGATATCATTTGGAATTCGTCTTTTCAAAGTATCTTTCCGCCCTCGATTTTTGCCATATTTTAAGCGATAACGGGCTTATAGCCAAACTTATTGAAAGAAAAGACTCTTTCGTTGTGTACAGCAAAAGTTCGGAAGAAATCTGCGACCTTTTAGTTATAATGGGCGCAAAAAGGGCGTGTTTGGAACTTCAGGACGTCATTGTTAAAAAGATGGTGAAAAACAACACCAACCGCATAGTAAACTGCGAAATGTCAAATCTGAATAAACAGGTTGACGCTTCCTGTAAATCGAGAAACGATATTTTAAAGATTGACGAACTTTTGGGAATAGAAAATCTTCCAAGTCCTTTAAGGTGTGTAGCGGAGGCAAGATTAAACTATCCCGACGATAGTTTAAGTCAACTTGCCCAAAGGTTAGAGCTTACCAAAAGTTGCTTGTGCCACAGGCTAAAAAAACTTTCCGAGATGGCCGACACGTTATAATTTACACCAAGGAGGGGTGATATGACTGCCCTCGAAATCGTACTTACAAGCGTAACGGGTGCCCTTTTCGTGCTTATAGTCCTTGCAATAATACTGATTAAGATGTTCGACAAGGCTATGTATAAAAAGGTTATCGACTATAAGGTGCTAAACAGGTTCGCTCCCGAAAATCCGATCGTATTTTTAGGGGACTCGCTTACCGATTTATATCCCGTTCATGAATTTTTGCACGACGAAAGAATAGTAAACCGTGGCATTGCAAACGAAACCACTTTCGATATTATGTCGCGGCTTGAAGATATAATCTGTTTAAATCCTAGAACGGTAATTTTGCAGGCGGGTATCAACGATTTTTTGCGTAAAGGCATAAAAAGCCCTGTAGACGTTTCCAAAAACGTTATTTCCATCGTGGAAAAGCTTTTGGAAACCGTAAAGGACGTTCGTGTGGTTTCCCTGTATCCCGTAAACAAAAAGAAACTTAAAATTAGTTGGCTTTATTTAAGAAAGGTCAACAATAATAAAATTATTCTGACTAACGAATATCTTAAAAAGTACTGTAAAGAAAAGGGCGTGGAATTTATCGACATGTATTCCCGTTTAACCGACGAAACCCTTAATCTTAACAAAGATTATACGATTGAAGGGCTTCACTTAAACTTAAAAGGATATGACGTTTTAAGCTCTGAATTCGAAAAAATCATAGACGATATAAAATAAAATTAAGCCTTGCGGAAAGAAGTTCCGTAAGGCTTTTAAAATAGCATTTTTAATTGATAACAGGCTTATAGGCGTACTTTTCTACAAATTCAAACAAAACTCTGCAAAAACAACAATCTTTGTAAAAATATGTCGATAACCGACCTATAGGCGGGCTTTTTCGTCAAAATTAAGCAATAACGTTTATAAGACGACCTTTTATGATAATAACCTTTTTGGGCTTGTTACCGTTTAATATCTCTTTAACGGGCTCAAACGAAATAGCCGCGTTTTCGATTTCTTCATCAGATAAAGATTTCGACAAAACGATTTTACCTTTCATTTTGCTGTTTACCTGAACGGCGTATTCCACTTCGTCTTTAACCATTTTAGATTGGTCGAACACGGGATATTTCTCGGTAAATACAGAAGTCTTGTTTCCAAGCTCATGCCATAATTCTTCCGCAAAATGAGGAACGCAGGGTGCAAGCAGTTTAATAAGAACGGTTAAACTGTCTTTTAAAAGTTTTTGGTTCTTGTTCGCAAGCGCTTCGTATTTGGTGAGAGCGTTCATAAGTTCCATAAGCCTTGCAATGGCAGTGTTAAAGGAAAATACGTCCATATCGTGGTCAACCGATTTTATGGCGTTGTTTAAAATAAACTCAAGTTCCTTTTCTTCCGCCCCGTAAATATCGGCATTTGCGTCTTCCAAATCTTTGACTTTATTGAAAAGCCTTTCCACTCTGTCTAAGAATTTAGCAACAGATTTAATTCCGTCGTCATTCCAGGGTCCGCCCTCAGTGTAATTAAATCCGAACAAAAGATAAAGTCTGAATATATCCGAGCCGTATTCGTTTACGTAAGAATCGGGCGCAACGATATTGCCGTGTGACTTCGACATACGGTTTCCGTCCGGCCCCAAAATTACGCCTTGGTGGGTAAGGGATAAGAAGGGTTCGTCAAACTTAAGATACCCCATATCTCTTAAGGCTTTTGTAATAAACCTTGCGTACAAAAGGTGCATGCAGGCGTGTTCCGCACCGCCGACGTACTTGTCAACGGGCAGCATCTTGTTTACGATTTCCGGATCGAACGGCATCTTGTCGTTTTTGGAATCCGCATATCTTAAATAGTACCAACTCGAACAAACGAAGGTGTCCAAAGTATCGGGATCTCTTAAAGCGTCGCCGCCGCACTTCGGACATTTAGCGTGCATAAATCCGTCGTGCTTAGCCAAGGGGGATTTTCCGTCCGGCTTAAACTCAACGTCATACGGAAGCATTACGGGAAGATCTTCATAAGGAACTGCAACGTCCCCACAGTGCGGGCAGTGGATAATAGGAATAGGCGCACCCCAATATCTTTGGCGTGAAATAAGCCAGTCGCGAAGCCTGTAATTTACTTTAAAGGTTGCCTTTCCTTCCTTTTCGAGTTTAGAAACTATTGCCTTTCTTGCCTCGTCGCCGAAAAGTCCGTCAAACTCGCCGCTGCTAATAAGGTAGCCGTCCTCGGTATAGGGAAGTGTTACGTCGCTCGTTTTATTTGTAATAACCTGATTTATCGGTTGACCGTATTTTTTCGCAAATACGTAATCTCTTTCGTCGTGTGCGGGTACGCCCATAACGGCGCCAGTTCCGTAACTATACAGCACGTAATCTGCCGCAAAAATAGGAACCTTTTTTCCGTTTGCGGGGTTTATTGCATACGCACCTAAAAATACGCCGGTTTTTTCACGGTCGGAAGAAAGCCTTTCGATCTCGTTTGCCTTGGAAGTTTCATAAACGTATTCTTCAACTTCCTTTTTCCTGTCCTCAGTCGTCAACTTTTTAACAAGGGGATGTTCCGGCGCAAGTACAACGTAGGACACGCCCATAATGGTATCGATCCTCGTGGTAAAAACTTTAAACTCATCACCGCTTTCCGCCTTAAAGGTAACTTCCGCACCGAAGGATTTACCGATCCAGTTTTTCTGCATCAGTTTGGTCTTTTCCGGCCAATCCAGTTTTTCAAGACCTGATAAAAGTTCTTCGGCGTAGTTGGTAATTTTGAAGAACCATTGCGTAAGGTCCTTTTTTACGACCGTAGTACCGCAACGTTCGCATGTGCCGCCGACGACCTGTTCGTTAGCAAGAACGGTGTTGCAGGAAGGGCACCAGTTGACGGGCGCTTCCTTTCTATAAGCCAGTCCGTTTTCGTAAAGCTTTAAAAACAGCCACTGCGTCCATTTATAGTAATCGGGCATACAGGTCTTAATTTCCGCCGACCAATCGAACATTGCGCCGATACGGCTAAGCTGATGCTCCATGGTTTCGATATTTTTAACGGTGGAATCCTGCGGATGAATACCGGTCTTTATTGCGTAGTTTTCCGCCGGAAGCCCGAAAGCGTCGAAGCCCATAGGCTGGAATACCGAAAAACCTTTCATCCTTTTATAGCGTGCATAACTATCGGTAAGTCCGTAGTTATACCAATGCCCTATATGCAGTTTTGCGCCCGACGGATATGAAAACATTTCAAGACAGTAAAACTTCTTGTCGTAATTGCCGTCGAATTCGTTAAGTTTTTCGTCAGCCCAAACCTTTTGCCATTTTTTTTCGATTTCGAGCATATTCATAAAATCCACCTCGCTGATTGATTTTGTATTGATTTTTGTCAAGAATTAAGTTGATAAATAATAAGTTATTATATCATTAAGACTGTAAAAAAGCCAACGATTTATCAAAGTTTTAAATAAATTCGGATATTTTTGTGCCGTAATTTGCAAAAATCGCATATCGCTTACGGAAAATTCCGTATTTTCGGTTAAATAAAATAAATTTTGACTATTTTATCTAAATAAGCATTGAAATTTGTTAAAATTATGTTAAAATAAATAATAGACTTATATTATGGCGAAGAATTAAAAACATTACTCGCTTTATAGAGGTGTATATGAACTATCTGAGAAAAAATCTCAAATTCATCGTTATCTTTGCGGTGCTTTTTATTTCACTTTTAATAGGAACTTTTTTTGATTTGGAAATTTCCCGCGCAATAAGTGAAGTTGAGCCCGGAAAGTATTATTCAACAAACGTTTTTGCCGTGTTTTTCGAATGTTTCGGCGAAATGCCCGTGTATATTCTTCCTTCGATAGCGCTCGGTATACTGTTTTTCTATCTTAAAAAGTTGAGCCCGATGAAAAAGACCCCGAAGATTATTCTTATGACGGGCTTTGTAATCTGTGCCGTCGCACTTAATTTTTACGGCAGCCATAAACTTTTGAAGTACTACGGTATACACGTTTCCGTAATCAAAATGAGTGATCTTTTAAAAAGGCTGTGCGAAGTTTCCATGGGCGTAATTTTCACCGCAGTGTGGTTCTTTATTGCCTCGCTTGTAAAGGAAAAATATTTAAAAAGTCTGGCTATATGCTCGTTAATCGTTGTTTTTACCGCTTTTTTGTCCCAAGTTTTAGTGCAGGTAATTAAGCCGCTATTCGGCAGGGCAAGATATAGACTTATGAATATAACGGGGGACTTTTCCGAGTTTACAAGATGGTATGAAATAAATATCGGCAAAAAGGTAACCCTTAGCCAAATTGCCATGGGTGCGGAATCCGATGGGTATAAGTCTTTCCCGTCAGGCCATACCGCAGCAGCAGGCATTGTGCTTTCTTTAATGTCTATCCCTGCCGTTTTAAATATAGGCAAAAGGCGTAGCGGACTCATCACCGCCGCAACCTTAATATTCGTGTTCATCGTTGCTTATTCGAGAATTTTAATGGGTGCGCACTATCTTACCGACGTTACAATGGGCGCCATAATAACCCTTGCAAGTTATGTATTATCACAATTCGTAATCTTAAAAGTTCTCAAAAAGAAGGGTATTGTTAAAGCAAACAATTAGGCGTTATTAAAGCAACTTATTAAGCCGTTTATTACAGAATAATAAGCCGCGCTATAAAATATAATATTAGCGGTGTAATTATATATAATGGCTTTCAAAAAGGAAATACTTGACTTTTTTCATGCGTTTAAAGTGCCGTATAGTTTCAGATATACCGTTATAGACGGCACGGGCGGTTATTTCGAGAATGTTTTAAAAATAGGCGAAATATCGACCTATAGCCTCACTTTGTTGTCAAAATCGGGCGCCTTTAAGGTAAACGGACAGGACTTAAAAGTCGTAAAATATTGCGACGGAGACTTAGCGGTCGGCGGCAAAATTTACAAAGTGGAAAGGTGTGAATAATGTCGACTGCAAAGGTTCTTATCGAGGGAAGAAATTTCATTATACTTCTCGAAAGGTTAAAAAGGCAAAACGTCAACGTATTAAACGTCAAAAAAATCAGCGAAACCCAAACTATTATTACCGTAAAATACAAAGATTTGAAAAAAGTTTTTGCTATTTCACAAAATATGTGGTATAATACCTTGTTGGGATTGGGCGGTTTTATCGGCTTTTTGTCGAAACTCAAAAAATCTGCGATAGCTTTAATCTTTGTCGTTGCATTTTTGGTCGCTTGCTACCTTTTGGACGGTTATATTTTAGGCGTCGACGTGTACGGGGTAAGCGGGGACAGACTTGCCAAAGTTTATAGAATAGTATCAGACTGCGGAATAAAAAGCGGTAAAATAAATGTCGGCGTGGATACTGCGTATATTCGTAGAAGCGTGTTTCAAAGTTTCAATGATTGCGACTTTGTTACGGTCAAAAAGTCGGGCAATAGGTTGATTATCGACATAATTTGCAATACCGAAAGCCCTAAACCCATAGAAAATTGCGATAAAGTTTTAGCCAAAAGAAGCGGAAAAATAACCTCTCTGAAAGTTTACAGCGGTACTGCGGTAAAAAGCGTAGGCGACTACTGCAATACGTCGGAAGTTTTGGCGGAAGGCTACTATCTTGACAAAAGCGGACAGCGTAAGGAAATCAACTGTTTAATCGGCTACACTTTGGAATGCGTTTACGAAAATGAATACGTAATCGATTCAAAAGTTACCACGGATGAGTTGATTGCAAAAGCGCTTTTTGACGGACAGATTGACGATCTTTTTGTCAAAGATATAGCGGTAACGCCGGTTTTGGAAGGGGAAAATTCCAAAACCTATTTAGTAAAAATAACCTACATATACCAAGAGTAGTCCGCCGTTTTAAACCACGCCAAATTCAGAATTTACATAAAAATTTACCATATAAGAGGAATTAATTTTGGAGAAAACAAGAAAGGAAATACCTTTAAACAGCGCCGCCACACTGTCGGAATTAGTCGGCAGTTTTGACGAAAATATAAACGTCATTATGCGTGAAACGGGCACGGTTATCACCGTCGAGGGCGATAAAATGGTGGTTACGGGCGAACCCGAAGGTGTAAAGATAGCGGAAAGCGTACTTAATAAACTTAACGATCTTATCTCGTCCGGTGAGCATATTGACAAATCGGGGCTTATCTATTGCATCGAACTTGCCCGTGAAAACAATTCCGAGGACATTACAAAACTAACTTCGGACGTAGTGGCAATAACTTCCCACGGAAAGCCCGTAAAATGTAAAACACTCGGTCAAAAAAATTACGTTGATTCCATACGTAAAAATACCGTTGTTTTCGGCGTCGGTCCCGCGGGAACCGGCAAAACCTATCTTGCGGTGGCGATAGCGGTTTCCGCCTATAAAAACAAGCAGGTGGAAAAGATTATTTTAACCCGTCCTGCTGTGGAAGCAGGCGAAAGACTTGGCTTTTTGCCGGGCGACCTTCAATCCAAAGTCGACCCCTATTTAAGACCGTTATACGACGCATTGCAGGAAATGTTTGGCCTTGATACCTACCAAAAACTTATGGAAAAGGGTGTTATCGAAGTAGCGCCGCTTGCCTACATGCGTGGCAGAACTTTAAATAACGCTTTCATAATTTTGGACGAAGCCCAAAACTGTACGAAAGAGCAAATGAAAATGTTCCTTACCCGTATGGGAGAGGGTAGCAGAATGATAATAACGGGGGACGTAACTCAGATAGACCTTCCTTTCGGAAAGACCAGCGGGCTTAAACACGCGGTTTCCATTTTGGACGGAATAGAAGGAATAGGAATTTGCAATCTTACTTATAAAGACGTCGTTCGTCATCCTTTGGTAATGCAAATTATAAAGGCGTACACTCGGGACGAAGGTAAACCAAAAAACCGTAAATAGCCGTTAATAGATTTATAGCCGTTTTCGGGCCTATAGGCGGACTTTTCAAATAAAATCACAAAAGTTATAAGAGGGCATTATGTTTTTTCAGAACAAAAAATACAAACCGTGGAAGAAAAAAGATTACGTTCTTTCGGTCTTGCATTTTATAATCCACGCCATAGTTTTGGTGGGGTTATTTGCATTAAGCACGCTCATGAATAAGGGCGGTAACGGATTTATCGATTACGTTACGGGAAAGGAAACCTTTCTTAACGGAATATACGCCGTGATAGTTGTTTTCGTGCTTGCATCGGTAATCTATCTGTATTATTTTTGCGAGTTCAGGGATTATCTTACCCGTGCCAAAAATATTGCGGTTCTGTTTATCGTTATCGAACTTTCCTTTATTACCTGCGTTGCAATGGGAAGGTATAACGCCATATTTGCAAGGCCGTCGGCGTTGTGCGCACTTTTGATACTTCTTCTCGTAAATTACCGTACGGCAGTGTTCACGAACGTAATTTTCAATATTATATTGCTGTGTTCGGATTTGCTTTGCGGAAGCGCTTTTTCGACCACGATAATTTTGGGACAGTTTATTACGGGGCTTGCCACAGGACATCTTGCGGTATACCTTGTCAATAACGTCGGTTCAAGGATTAAAGTTTTCGGTATGGGCTTTGTTATATCCATTCCGATTGCAGCCTTAGCAATGGCGTTTTCCTACACGTCGGGGCTTAAGCTTATGCAGATTTTGAAGATTATTTTCGATGGCTTTACCTCCGGCATTTCCTCCGTCGTAATTATGATGGCCATTCTTCCCGTATTCGAGTACGTGTTTAACCTTCTTACAAACTACCGTCTTGCGGAAATAACCGACCACAAATCCAAACTTATCAGTAAACTTATAAAGGAAGCGCCGGGCACCTTCCAACACTCGCTTGTCGTTTCCACACTTGCCGAAACCTGCGCAACCGCAATCGGCGAAAACCCGATCTTAGCAAGGGCGGCGGCTTACTATCACGCT
>CATZIC010000016.1 GCA_958419945.1 uncultured Clostridia bacterium
GTTTCGGCGGGTGAAGGAGCGGCTTCCGTATCCCAAAAGTCGGCCTATAAGCCCGTTAATCGCAAATTTTTGATAATTTTAATTTCCGTTATTACTATAATTGCGGTTTTAACTGCTACTATTTCCGTCTATTTTGTCCGTCAAAACCGTTTTAAAAACCAAATTGTGGTCGCTTCCGAAATCTTTGCGGAAGAAAACAACGTCTCGGTCAAAGCAAAATTTAATGATAAGGAGTATTCTTTTATAAGAAAGTACTTTTTCGACGGCAGGGTGCTTATCCGTTACGAAAACGCCGCTACCACGCAGTATTATTATAAGGATAACCTTTATACCGAGGCGGAAACAGGCCTCGAAACCGAAAATAGTAATCTTCAAGATTATCTTTCTACTATTCCTGACTTTTGGACCCTTAACATAAGTTACGACCAAATCAAAAGCATAAAAAACAGAAACGGAGAGTTTGTTTTTAAGCTTAAAAACCTCGATAACCTGCCTATAGCCCAATATTTCGGCTTTTCCAAAGAGGCGGTTTTACACCTAAACTTAAGCGGCGGCAAGATTCGCGGCGTTACCGTTACTGAAGGAGAAAATACACTTAATATAGATTACCTTTTCGGATACAACTTTACGATAGATCTTCCCGACTACATAAATCCCTAAAAAATACGCAAACGAGGCACTTTATCCACCCCGTCATTGCGAGGCGCAAAGCGCCGTGGCAATCCAGAACCCCCAGCGCGGACGAGCAAAAAATCATACCCCCCCTATAAGCCGATTATCGACTGTTTTTTATATAATTACCTTAAATCCTTATTCGGCGCCTTTGTGCAAAGGGAGCTGGCTCGCAGAGCCTGAGGGATTGTCATTCCTGCGGTAAACTTCAATAATTACTAAAATCCTCAACTCCACTCTCCACACTCCAAACAAAAAAACGGCAGACTACAAATCGTAGTCCGCCGTTTTTTTAAAAACGTTTATGAATCTTTTCGAGAACCATAAGACTGTACAAGTTTTATAAGTTCACGGCAATCGCAATTATAGTATTCCATAAAATTACCGTCGTTATAACTGCTTGTAGTGGTAGAGTATACCCAAAGGGTTTGCGTTTCTCTTAAATCCATAGTAAAAAACAACTTTTCATAGGTCCCATCCAGGATACTTATCTCGAACCATATATCCGCATTCTTTTTATCGTGGGATACGTAAAGGTCGTTATGACTCATTTCTACTTCATCAAAAAGATGTGAAAAATCTATTTTTCCGCTTGCAAAGGTTTTTCTTATGGTATTCACAATGGTATTAAAATTAGGGTCTGGGTTTGTGCCTTGTGGGAATAATTCATAATTTGGATTCACAACGATACTAGAATCAGCGGTTCGGCGGCCAAAAGAGTAGACTTCTCCGTTAACTTTCAAAGAGATAAAGTTTATTTCTTTATAATCGCCATTTGAAATTCTAAAGAAATATCCCGTGCAGCCCACGCAGGAAAAGGCAATGATAACAGTAAGCAAACAGGCAAATAATCTTTTTCTCATAATATATCTCCATAAAAAGTGCAAGCCCCAATAAAAGGCAGGACGATTTATCTATTACAGTATAACCTACGCCCTGTATTTTGTCAATGCCTTTGCTATTTTTATTTTTTAATGTCGTTATTACGCAACACCCCCTCCGCCGTTTTTTTTCCTAAATAACTTGATAACTAAATCGGTATGTGTTAAAATAAAAAAGGCAAATATTAAACGAAAAAGGATTATAAATGTTTAAAATTTTAGTGGTTGAAGACGACGCCGAACTTCGCAATCTTTTTAAAAAAGTACTTGAAAAAAACTGTTATGAAGTTTTTACCGCAATAGACGGCAAAGACGCCTTTTCCGTCCTGGATACTCAGTACGTCGACTTGATCATTTCCGACGTAATGATGCCCCGCCTTAACGGATACGATTTTGTAAAGGAACTTCGTGAAAGCGGAGCGGAAACCCCGGTTTTAATGATAACGGCAAAGGACACCTTCGACGATATGAGAGAGGGCTTTTTCAGCGGTGCGGACGATTATCTTAAAAAGCCGGTGGACGTAAACGAAATGCTTTTGCGTGTTTCGGCTCTTCTTCGCCGTGCCAAAATGATAAGCGAAAGAAAGCAAACTGTGGGAAGTACCGAACTATATTCCGAATCTTTCACGGTAAAATGCGGCGGAAAGGAAATTCTGCTTCCCCAAAAGGAATTTCTTATTTTATATAAACTTGCCTCGTACCCCGGCAAGATATTTACAAAGCAGCAGATTATGGACGAAATTTGGGGGTACGAATCGGACACCGACCCACACTCCGTCGAAGTCCACGTTTTCAAACTTCGTGAACGCTTCCGTGATAGTCAGGACTTCGAAATCGTTACAATCCGCGGCGTGGGCTATAAACTCGTTAAAAAGTCGTAACTACTAAATAACAGGTGAATTATGAAACTCAAAAAAAAGAGGGCGGCAGAAACCGCTACGGCGGCAGAAGATTTCGCTCCACAAAAAAATAAAAAAACACGCCGCTTAAAACTTCACCATTACGTTCTTATTATAGTTATCGTAATAATGGTAACCATAATAATCGTTTCGGGCGGACTCAATGCAATACTAAGGTGGGCGCTTTCAAACCCCATAAAGGTGCCGGACCTTATTTGGATAGTGGTAATCAGTGCGCTGTCAAGCATAATAACCTATTTCGTAATGAAAAAGTTTATCGTCTCGCCGCTATCTAAACTGGAAAGCGCAATGACCAAGGTTTCCGAAGGGGATTTTACCGTGCGCTTAGAGACCAACAGCCGCATTGACGAAATCAAACGCTCTTACGACAGTTTTAATATTATGGTGAAGGAACTTCGTTCCACCGAACTTTTGCAGTCGGACTTCGTTGCCAACGTCTCGCATGAATTTAAAACCCCATTAAGTACGATTGAAGGCTACATCACCCTTTTGCAAGGAGCCGAAGATAACGAAAGAGAGGAATACGTTTCAAAAATCCTTTTAAGTACCAAACGCCTTTCTAACCTTATAGGGGAGATACTTCTGCTTTCAAAAATCGAAAACCACAGCATTGCGTATAAGTCGGAAACCTTCCGCTTAGACGAGCAAATCCGCCAAGCCGTAGTCTTTTTGGAAAGCAAGTGGGAGGCAAAGGAAATGGACTTCGACGCCGTTTTGGAAAACACTAATTTTTGCGGCAACGAAAAACTTTTGTTCAGGGTTTGGGTAAATCTTATCGACAACGCCATAAAATTCAGCCCCGTCGGCGGAGTAATTACCCTTGAACTTAAAAAGTTAGATAATAACGCCGTTGTTACCGTTAAAGATTCGGGTACAGGCATATCAGACGATGCAAAAAAGCACGTTTTCGACAAATTTTTTCAGGAAGACAACTCCCATAGTAAGGAAGGCAACGGCTTAGGTCTAACCCTTGTAAAGCGTATAGTTTCCGTCCATAACGGCACTGTTACCGTCTCCGACAACGAGGGCTGCGGTACCGTATTTACGGTAATCCTTCCGATAGATAACGGTAGTCAAAATTAAAAAAGTGGGTCTATAGGCCCGTTATTCACAAAAAACCACGCTTTCGGCGTGGTTTTTTCATATCTCGATTTATATATTAACGGACGTTAAAGCCGCATAATAAAGGGCAAAATATAACACACTAATTACGGCAATGAAAACTTTAAAAATAACTTTGGTAATACTTTTTTGCCTTCTGTTTTTCGGCGGGGCAAAAACGGTTTACGCCCTACCCGCGTCTTACGATTATATAACCGTCGAGACGGAAAATAAAATTTATCATATATCCCGTAAGGATCTTTATTTTGCTTTCGGGGAAGCTGTTTTTTACGATCTTGACGCCTTTTTAGACAAGGTATCTCAGGAAAATTACCTTCCGCCCGAAAACGCAAAATACCTTTACGATGGGAAATCAAAGCAAATTACAGTAAAGAGTGAAAGCTTCGGCAAAAAGATTGACGTAAACGCTTTAAAAGAGGATATAAAAATCTGTTTATCGGCGGGCGGCGGCAGAGTGAAAGCAAAATATATCGAGGTTCCGCCCGATTATAAAGCCTCCGATTTACCTTCAAAAACATATCTTCGCGGGGAATTTACCACGAGTTTTTACGGGTCGGACAGCTCCCGTGTAAACAATCTTAAACTTGCCGCAAAAAGCATAAACGGCACAACCGTGTACGCAGACCAAACCTTTTCATTTAACGCCTGCGTGGGCGTAAGAAACGAGGACAGCGGCTACCAAAGCGCAAAAGTTATTATCGGCGGTAAGTTCGTAGACGGCGTTGGCGGCGGAGTATGTCAGGTTTCCACAACACTTTATAACGCAGCTCTTCTTGCGGACCTTAAGGTAACCGAACAGCACCGTCACACATTAGCAGTCGGTTACGTGGAAAAGTCTTTCGACGCAATGGTAAGTTACGGATATGCCGATCTCAAAATCAAAAACACCACCGGCGCCCCACTTTACGTCCGTGCCTTTACCGAAAATGATACCGTTACTTTTTGCATATACGGTGCTGAAATGTTTAAAAAGGTGGAAAGGCAGTCTGTTATTACAAAAGTAATAGAGCCGGAAATTCAAACCGTCTTAACCGACGCACTCGGTACCGGTGAAAGCCGCATGGTAACCGTGCCCAAAAGGGGATACGAAAGCGAAGGCTATCTTATAATTTTCGAAAACGGCAGTACCGAAAGCCGCTTTTTACGCAAGGACGAGTACAAAAAAGTGGACGGCGTTGTGGAGGTAGGCAGATGACCTTAAAACAAAAACGCAACTTAAGACTGACTTTTTGCTTTATCCTAACCGTAATTTTCGTTGCCATGGCGGGGTATTTATTGTATCGTGTCCACCGCTATACAAAAACCGGAATATTCGGTTACGCAGCTATAGTGCTGTTTACGGTACTTTGCGTATTCTTTTCTTCATTAACCTTTCAGTCCAAACTTATTTTTATTATAGCGGTAGTTTTCTTGCCCTATTTCGGCATAGCAATGTGCCTATATTTATGGCTCGGAAAAACCGACGCTTGCTCGGAAGATAGTAAAAAAGTCCGCCTATGGGTCGATAAACAGCCGATTTTGAAAAACAGCAAGGGAGAAATAACCTACTTTTCTGAAAGCCCCGACCTTTGGACGGATATACTAAACACTGTTTCAAACGCAAAAAAAGAAGTGCTTATATTCACCTATATTTTCAAATTAGGGGAAAATTCTTCTAAACTTATAAGCGTTCTTTACGACCTTTTAAAAAAGGGAGTAACCGTAAAACTTGCCACCGACTATTACGGTTCCGGCGATATTTTAAAAGAGGAGCAAATTAAAGCTCTAAAAAAGGCGGGCGCAGATATAACGGTAAAAAACAAACCGCTTTTTCTTTTGCTTCCGTCCGACAACCGCCGTACGCATGCAAAGGTTTTTATAATCGACAGAAAAATTTTGTATACAGGCAGTCTTAACGTTGACGACGACGGCATAAAAAAGGACAAAAACTGTGGCGTAAAAATAAACGGTGTGGATGGCTTTTTTAGCGTTTTTTGTTCCCTTTGGAATATGAAAGGTTCCGAAAGCGCTTTTGAAAGTCAAACTTTAAAACCATATCTCGCGCCAAATAAGGCAAACGTTGAAGAATTGTTTATTTCAATGATATCAAACGCCCGTAAAAGTATTAAAATTATGACCCCGTACCTGTCTTTCGGTGGCGACACAAAAAGGGCAATAATCCGTGCAATAAACAGAGGTGTAAAAATTACGGTAATCATTCCTTCCGAAAACCCGCCCTCCCGCCTTGACAAGATCACCAAACATTTTGCTCAAAAATTATCCGATATGGGGGCTTTTGTGTACCACTACGACGGCGGTTTTCTTCATTCCAAAATACTTCTTTCAGACGACTCTATGTCCCTTACGGGTTCCTGTAATTTCGATATAAGAAGCGGCCGTTACGCAGTGGAAAGTATCTTACTTTCGGCTGATAACGGGCTTATAGCCCCACTTTTAAAGGATTTAGATAAAACTTTGTCTTTCTCTACAAAGCTTATTCCGGATAAGAAAAAGAAGAGCATTATAATAGATCGGCTTATAGGACTTTTCGCCCCGCTTATATAAAAAATGGTTTAACGCTAAAACGGTTGACAATATCCGTATTTTGTAATAAAATAAAAAGGCTAGGCAAGTTGCAATCTTTACGCCTAAAAAATTACAAGGTAGAGTTATGAAAAGTTTTTATCCCAATATAAGTTTTAACAAATCCAAACGTGTAAAATATTTAATCCTGTATAGCCTTATGATCGTCATATTCGGCGGCGGGGCCGCGGCATGTTTTTTGTCGGGTAACCAAATGATTTCCACGTTCGGGCTTTTCTGTATTTTCTTTATTTTAATTTTTGCGGTTCTTATCCCAAGCGTAATAACGGGCAACCCCGTAAAGCCCGGCCCCGTAATAGAAATCGACGGCGGAAAGGTAAAACTTGACGGCAAGGAAGAAATAAAAGTAAGCGACATCGTAGCCGTTTCCGTCAATATCGAAGTTCCCAAACAGGGTGAAAGTAAAGAGGAAATGTACAACAATCTAAAAAAGATTGCTGCCGTAAGACCGGAAGAACCTGTTTTCGGCACCTGCGATATAGTTTGCCTGGACAAAAAGGGGAGGGAAGCCCCTAAATATCATTACGTGGAAGACTGCTTAGGTTGTCTCGAAGCGTTAGTGGAAGCAGGTGTTAAAAAGTACAGAATAGTTTATTCCATGAAGCGCGTAAACTGCGTCGCTACTTACCGCATAAATATGACCCCTTCGGGCAACTCTCAATACGACGCACTTTCCGAAAAAGACAGAATGAACCAACTTTTATAATCAGCAAAAAAATTTACAGATAACGGCCTATAAGCCCGTTATCACGTATTTTAAAAGGACCGATGTAATTCATCGGTCCTTTTGATATTGCGTTTTATTGAGCGTCGTCCGTCCAATCGGTAGGAACGCCGTCAACCCATCTCCAATAGCGCAAAGTGCTACCGTCTTGGGGCTTTGTTTCCGAATAATATCTTATATTCGAGGCTCTAAAAGCGCTTTGGCTTTGCGGCTCAGTATCCGCTATTATTGATATCTGATCGTATTCTTCTTTAGTTCCTTCAAAGTATATAATGCTATTTAAATTGTAAACAGAAGTCTGATAGATAGTTTTAATCCTGCTGTGCAGCACTACGTATTTTAAATAGTTACTGCCGAAAGCATATTCGTCCAAGGTTGTAACCCCTTTCGGAATAATTACGCCATTGACTTTGCAACCGTAAAACGCCATTTTTCCGATTTCCGTTACGCCTTTACCGAAGTTAACGGTTTCAAGATTTCCACAGTCGTAGAAAGCACCAAGACCTATTGATCTTACGTTATCTGGAATTGTTATTTCATTAAGCAAAGTCCCCCTGAAAGCCTGGTCGCCTATACGTTTTAGACTATCGGGAAGGGTAATTGTTTCGACAGCGCTGTTTAAAAACGCCGAATTTCCTATTTCCGCAAGGTTTTTGGAAAGTTTAACCGTAGGTAAACCACTGCAGTAGGCAAAAGCCCCTTCACCGATGGTGGTAACGCTATCCGGAATATTTATTTCCGTGATAGATTCGCACTTATAAAAAGCATAATCTGCTATTTCCGTAAGACCTTCGGGAAAGTTCACCGTCTCTAAGCTTTCGCAGTTGGCAAAAATTCTGCTTCCGCCAAACCTTATGTTTTCCGGCATGGTTACGCTTTTAAGATTTTTCATACCCATAAAAGCAGCGCCTGCAATACAGGTGACGTTTTTGGGAATGGTGTATTTTTCTATCTCTTTATCCGCAACTTCGTATAAAATATAGCCGCCTAAAATCTTGTCGCCGACAAGGTTGCTGACAATCGGCGTCTCGTCAAATACCTGTGCGTCAAATTTCCGAATGTTTTTAGACAGTTCAACGGTGTTTAACGCCTTGCAGCTTGCAAACGCCCCCAAACCGAAATTTTCAACTTCGTTTAAATTTATGGTGGTAAGCCTTATGCACTGCAAAAAACTGCCTTCGCCGATATATTTTACGGTTGACGGAAGGTTCATATTTCTAACCTTCGTGCAGAAAGCAAAGGCGTAATCGCCGATTTTTTCAAGCTTTTTCGGTAACCTGAAACTTGAAGTCATATCGTTGCAGTTTTCGCCGGTCATCGGATTATGGAAGGAAGCGTTGTTGTCGAAAAACGCATTGTCGCCAATCTCCGTAATAGGCAGTCCGTTGTAATAATCGGGGATAACAATCTTTCCTGCAAGTTGGGATTTTTCCGCTGCAAAGCTTAAAACGCTTGCGGACTTCTCGTCCTCGTTTACTTTAAAAATAAGAATGTCTTCCGAAACAACTTCCACAGGAACAACCGCTTTATTAAGGTCGCTATCTCCTGTAGAAACGCCGTTTCCAAGCGCCTTTATGTGCACGCTCGAATATTGCTTTGGGGTTACGTAATCGGTTGCGTCAAGGGTGTTTTTCTCAACCGTTACAGGCTTGCCGTCAATATTTAAGCTGTAGCCCTTAGCACCCTCAACTTCGTCCCAGTTAAGGATATATTGCGTACCGCTCCCTCTCTGGTTAATCTCTATGGTAACGTTTAGGGGCATATCTAATTTTTTCGCAAGCCCTCTTCCGCAACCCGTAATCGCCAAAGACAGTGTAAATAAACAAACTACCGCAAAAATCGGTATTAGTATTTTTTTAATTTTGAACATTTTTACTTCTCTTTTTATAACATGATTACTAAATTATATCACAAGTTGTTGTTTTTTGCAAACACTTGTCTGTAATTATAGCACACTTTATTATATATTGCAACCTCTTTTGCTGTAATATACCGCTAACTTTTTGCCTCTTCTTGGCAAAATTTTTCCCCGCCCGCAATATATGGGCGACTGCAAACAAAACCGCTCCAATATAAAAAACAAACGAATCGAAATCGACTCGTTTGTTTTTTATATTAAGATTGAAATTTCGAACAATCAAATTATTTCTTTTCGGGTTGTAGCTGCGCCCAGTAATTGTTGGCAATATACTCGCCGTTTTCGTCCTTAAATGCGTTATCGAAGTTTTCCTGTGCCGCTTTAACGCTTTCCGATACGATAGCGTCGATGTTTTTAGCGGTAAGGTTCAAAGTTTCGGTGATGGTTTCGATAGCGGTCTGAATGGTGTCGATTAAATCGTTGATGGTTTTGTCCACAACTTTTAATTGTTGATCTATAAGCGCCTTGTAATCGCTTAGTGCTTTCGTGGTAACTTCATAAGCGTTTTCCAAAGTAGCAAGCGCTTCTTCGCTCATACCCTCTAGTCTTGCAGCCAAAATTTCCTTTTTAGCGGCAATGCATTCCTGCATCTTAGTGTAATATTCGCCGGTCTTATCAAGGAATTTCTGTTTGTAAGTTTCCTTATAGGAATTTATCATTTCGATAAGGTTGTCAAGTTGAGCCTTGGTAGCGGTAAGTGTCGCGGAAACTATTCCGAGTTTGTCTTCTTTTTGTACCGCTTCGATGTAAGCCTCAAGCTGCGCCTTTTTAATTTCCAAAGCACGTTCGCCGTAGTAGTAATCTTTAAGTTCCTGACTTAAAAGATCCTCGGTTGCCTTTCTACTTTGTTGTAAAAGGTTGATAAGTTCTTCCTGTGTTTTGGCCTTAACCGTTTCGGGGTCGAGTTCTCTCATGCAGTCGGATACCCAAGCTTCGATCTCTTCTTTCGTAATTTTTTCGAAGTTGAAGTTTACGTTAATGTTTACGGAAGGAAGACTTTCAATAAATTCCGTCGCTTTTTTTGTAACTTCGTCGTAAAGTTTCTGTGCCTCTTCGCCGGAAATGGAAATTTTAACGTTGTTTTCGCCGGCAGTAAGTTCGCCTTCAACCAAAAATCCGTCTTCGGCGGAAATCTTTAAAAATGCCTGAACGGCTTCGTCTGCACTCATGCCAACGAATTCCGCTTTTGCAATTACGTAGTTGCCTTCGTCGTTAGTAGCGTTTACGGTAACGACCTTGTTACTTTCGTCAAGCAAAAATTCCACCGAGGGGTTAAGATCCAGGGTCATGACTTTTTGTTCGCTCTTATCCGAGCAACCCGTAAAGGTTACCAAAAGTGCGCTTATCATAACTAATGACATAATAGTAGAAAGAAATTTTTTCATAAAAGCACCTCTTTAAAAAATTTTTTTGCGTTTTAGGGGAAGGCTTTACGGCGAGCCGTAGCCTCTCTTTTTTCTACCTATTATACACGAAAACCCCTTCCGGTGTTTGGCTTTTTAAGCATTTTTTTGAAAAAACTTTACAATTACCGTCGTTTTGTAAAAATTTCCCTTGCTACTGCTTTTACTCTTTTTAGCCGCTATCATATATCGCTACTTTTCTCGCCACTTGACTACTTTTTCGATATGTAGTAAAATATTTATAGTTTCATCGTAAAGATTACAGCTTAACGTGGAGGAAACAATGATTTTCAAGCCGCAATTTATAAATGAAGGCGTTTTGCCCGAATACCCCCGCCCTCAGAAAAAGCGTGAAAGCTACCTAAGCCTTAACGGGGAATGGGATTACAAAATAACTTTAGGCGAAGATTTTCAAAGCGATTTCGACGGCAAAATAATAATTCCGTATTCACCCGAAGCCCCGCTTTCCGGTGTAAACCGCCAACTCAAAAAAAACGAAGTCTTGCACCTTAAACGGGACTTTACGCTTCCCGACGGATTTAACAGGGGAAGGGTGTTTTTAAACGTCGGCGCTTGCGATCAGACCTGCAAGGTCTTTTTAAACGGCGAACTTCTCCACGAAAATTTCGATGGATACACTTCCTTTTCGGTGGAACTTAAAAAGGTTACAAGCGGCGTAAACACGTTATATATTACGGTAAAAGACGATGCCGATAGCCCTATATACGGCAGAGGCAAGCAAAGATATAAGCGTGGCGGTATATGGTATACAGCAATAAGCGGCATATGGCAGTCCTGCTTTTTGGAAAGCACGCCCGACCTATATATAAAAGATTTCAAGTTTTATCCCGACTTCGATAACAAAACTTTAACCGTCGAATGTAGCGTTAGCGATCCCCAAAAGTCGGCCCATGTGTCGATTATCGATGAAAATAAGGTTTTGTCGGAAGGGTATACAGTGGATGGAAGGGTTACTTTGGACGCTTCAAAGTGTAAACCTTGGAGCATACAAGACCCCGAACTTTACACCGTTATTTTAAAAGCGGGGGATGACGTAGTTGAAAGTTATTTCGGTTTACGCAAATTCTCAACCATAAAGATAGGGGATAAACGCTACTTTGCAATAAACAACGAGCCGGTATTTTTAAACGGACTATTGGACCAAGGTTATTATTACGGCGGTATTTACACACCGAATAAAAACGAGGATATGTATAATGAAATCTCCTCGCTTAGAAAAATGGGCTTTAATATGCTTCGTAAGCACATTAAAGTGGAACCCATGCTTTGGTACTATTATTGTGATATTTTAGGTATGGTTGTTTTTCAGGATATGATAAACGGCGGCGGAAAATATCCTTCTTATCGAATAATGCTCGGCCCGTTTATAAACCTTAGGTTAAAGGACCATAATTACAAGTCCATGCGCAGAAGCGAGGACAGCCGAAAACAGTACGTTTATGAAGCTAATCGGCTTATAGACCAACTTTTTAACGTTACTTCGCTGTTTTTGTGGACCCCTTTCAACGAAGGTTGGGGACAGTTCGACGCAGTAAAAACCTGCGAATATTTCCGTAAAAAGGATTCCACAAGGCTATTTGACCACGCAAGCGGCTGGCAGGATATGGGCGGCGGCGACGTGTGCAGTAAACATATTTATTTTAAAAAAGTAAACATCAAAAACGATGGTAAAAGGGTACTTGCGCTGACCGAATTCGGCGGCTACACTTTTTACACAAACGGCCACGTCTTTTCCGATAAAAAATTCGGTTACAGGTCTTTTAAAGACAAAGTTGCCCTTCAAAACGCATATAAAAAACTGTATTTAGAAGAAGTAATCCCCATGATTTATAAAGAGGGTTTATCATCTTCTTGCTACACGCAGGTTTCCGATATCGAGGACGAAATCAACGGCCTTTACACCTACGACCGCATTTTAAAGTTTGATCCCGACTTTATAAAGTCGTTAAACGACACAGTGCAAAAAGCCTTTGAAAAATCTATAAAACAATAAAAAAGTCCGCCTATAGGTAGATTATCGACCTATAAGCGGACTTTTCTTTATTCGGGAATTATATTTTCGAAAACGTAATTTTGTGCGTACTTTTTGGCAATCTCCAACTTTTCGTTGTCGTTTACCGTCCAGCACATAATGGGCAAGCCGTTACTGACGCTTTTCTTTATCGGCAGTCCCCAAAATCCGTAATGAACGAAATCGGGCTTTACCAAAAAGTTAAATGTAAGGTTTCTTACGATGTGCCCACGGAAGCCTTTTTCTTCTGTCTTGCAACCAAGTTGTCCACGAATAACTTCGGGTGCAAGTTTTTTTATTCTCATCATTATAAACGGATCGAAAGACTGAATGGCATACTCGCCTTTATAGCCCTTTAATGCGTCAACGGTCTTTTTCTCAACCCCTTTATTTATCTGCTGTTTGATTTCTATAAGCAGGGGAACTTTACCTCCGACAAGTTCCAAAAATTCTTTAAATGTCGGTATCTTTTCGCCTTTAAGGTTAAGCGCCGTTATCTCGCTCGCGGTCATGGTTCTTATATCTTTGTCCACGCCCGTCATACGCAGCGCGTTGTCGTCGTGAAAACAAAAAAGTTCCCCGTCAACGGACATCTGAATATCCATTTCGATAGGATAACCGTGTTCGATGGCGTTTTTGTAAGCGGGAACGGAATTTTCCGGAAATTCTTCGTTCCAAAGTCCTCTGTGTGCAATAGGGGTAGAAAGTTCCCAATCGTTACTTGTTAAGCGTGTTTTCATAATAAGCCTTCGTCTAAATTTTAATCGGGCATTAAGCCCTACGGATTTAATTATACTACCACTTTTTTTTCTTTGCAAGTTTTTTTGCAAATCGATAGCTATATCTTCCATAAAAATTTAAGCAAAGAAACCGCCTTTAATAACTTGATAAACCTTTTAAAATATTATATACTTATTGGGGAGATTAAATTATTATGGCTAAATATGACGACGATATATTTGCAAAGTTAAAAGACATTGCAAAAAGGCACAGTGATTGCATAAAAGATTATGACGATATAATTTCGGCATGCCCTAAAAAATTGATGAGTAGGGGTATTGAGCTATATGGAATGTTCTACCCCGAAAACGAATTAAGCAAATATATCAATTATAGCGGAAAACTGACTACAAACGAAAAAAAGAAGCACTATAGTTACTTTTTTGATGAAAACGACAAATTAAGGCTAACCGAAAGATACGATGATGGCAACATTTTAATGAATTTGATATTCTACTATTATCACGAAGATTTAGTGGAAATTGTATGGTACGATCTGAAAAGAGCAATAGTGCATATCGTAGGCTTTATAGATTATAAAAATGGTATTTTGTCAAGATTCGTGGAATCTTTTGATTTCGGAAGAAAAGGTCCTGACGATGGAATGAAAGCTTATTTTGAATACGTGTTTGATGCTGATGAAGAATTTGTTTTACACAGATCTTATTGTGAAGATTTCTTTGGCAACGGAGGAGCGCAGGAAAGCTGCTCAAAAATGAGAAAAAGATAAAGACACTTATATAAGGAATTAAAAACAGGTACAATATGGCAAAAACCGAAAAGACAAACATACGCAATTTTTGTATCATAGCGCATATAGATCACGGCAAGTCAACGCTCGCGGACAGGCTTTTGGAAATGACAGGGCAGGTCTCCGAACGGGACATGGAAAATCAACTTCTCGACTCCATGGATTTGGAGCGTGAGCGCGGCATCACCATAAAACTTACGCCGGTAAGAATGTATTACACGGCAAAAGACGGCGAAGAATATATCTTCAACCTTATCGACACACCGGGGCACGTGGACTTTTCTTACGAAGTATCCCGCTCCCTTGCCGCTTGCGAAGGGGCAATTTTAGTCGTCGACGCATCGCAGGGCGTGCAGGCGCAAACCCTTGCAAACGTATATCTTGCCTTAGACAACGACCTTGAAATTATGCCCGTAATAAACAAAATCGATTTGGCATCTGCGGATATAGAGGGCACCAAGGCGGAAATAGAAGACGCGATCGGGCTTGACTGCTCCACGGCTCCGTTAATTTCGGCAAAAAGCGGCATCAACATAGAAGAAGTTCTTGAAAGAATAGTAACCGACCTGCCTGCACCAATGGGGGACGACGAGGCGCCCCTAAAAGCCTTAATCTTCGACTCCTATTACGATAATTTCAAGGGCGTAATATGCTTCGTAAGGATTAAAGACGGCAGCGTAAAGGTCGGCTCAAAAATAAAAACCTTCTTGTCCGACAAGATTTTCGAAGTAACCGAGGTCGGTACCTTCAGTCCAAACCTTACCCCCCGCACCAAACTTTCCGCAGGGGAAGTCGGCTATATTGCCGCAAGCATAAAATCCGTACAGGACACCCGTGTAGGGGATACTTTTACCGATGCCGACAACCCCGCAAAGGATCCGCTTCCCGGCTATAAAGAAGCCCTTCCCGTAGTGTTTTCCGGCGTTTACCCCCTTGACGGCTCTAAGTTTAACGACCTGAAAGAGGCAATTTCCAAACTGAAATTAAACGACGCGTCCTTAACGTTTGAAGCGGAAAACTCGATGGCGTTAGGCTTTGGCTTTAGGTGCGGATTTTTGGGGCTTTTGCACATGGAAATAATTCAGCAGCGTATAGAGCGTGAATTCGACCTCGAAATTATAACGACCGCCCCAAGCGTTTCCTATAAGGTTTATAAAACGGACGGTGAAATGGTAATGGTGGAAAACCCGTCGAAACTTCCCGATATCGACAAAATCGACTATATGGAAGAACCTATCATTTCCGCCAACATATACTCTCCGCCCGATTACGTCGGCCCCATAATGGACCTTTGTCAGGAAAAGCGCGGGGTGTTCGAGGACATGACCTACGTCGACGCAAAACGTGTAAGACTCAAATACAAACTTCCGTTAAACGAAATAATTTTCGACTTTTTCGACGGCTTAAAGTCAAGAACCCGTGGCTATGCTTCATTTGATTACGAACTGACGGGCTACGAAAAAAGCGACCTCGTTAAGCTCGATATGTATTTAAACGGCGATATCTGCGACGCCTTAGCTATAATCGTTCACCGTGAAAAGGCTTACGCCCGCGGCAGGGCAATAGCGGAAAGGCTTAAAGAAGTAATTCCCCGTCAGATGTTCGAAATCCCAATTCAGGCTGCAATCGGCGGAAAGATTATTGCCCGTGAAACGGTTAAAGCCCTTCGTAAAGACGTCCTTGCCAAGTGCTACGGCGGGGATATAACAAGAAAGAAAAAACTTTTGGAAAAGCAGAAGGAAGGCAAAAAGAAAATGCGCCGTTTAGGCACTGTAGAAATACCTTCCGAGGCCTTTATGTCCATTCTGAAAATAGACAGCGACTAATATAAAAATCGGCCTATAGGTCGGTTATCCACTAATTTTAAGTAGGTTTATATATGGCAGGTATATACGTACACGTACCTTTTTGCAAACAAAAATGCACCTATTGCGACTTTGCTTCATACCCAAGAGAAATAGGAAAGGCAGAGCTTTATTTCGGGTGCTTATATAAGGAAATGAAAAGCCGCTCCATGGCTTTAAAAAACAAAACCTTCGACACCGTGTATTTCGGCGGCGGTACCCCATCTTTTGTGGACCCAAAACTAATACTCGGCTGTATGCGACTTATAAAACAGTGCTTTAATTTGGCAGAGAATGCCGAAGTAACTTTGGAGCTAAACCCCGGCACCATGGACCGAAACAAACTTCGCATCTATAAAGAAGCGGGCATAAACCATTTCAGCGTTGGTTTGCAGGTTGCCGACGACGATATTTTAAGAAGCCTTAACCGTATCCATACCGTAGAGGACTTTAAAAAAACCGCAAAAATTTTAGAGGGTTATAACTATAGCGCCGACGTCATGATAGGTTTAATCGGCGAAACCGAAGAAATATTAAAAAACACTTTGGACCTCGCAATCCAAAGCGGAGCAAAACACCTTTCCGTGTACGCCCTTAAAGCCGAAGAAGGTACCCCTATGTATTCACGTTATTTAAACGGCGACCTTCCCGACGAGGACACCGTAAGGGATCTATACGATTTCACGGTGGACTATCTAAATAAAAACGGTTTTAGTCGGTATGAGGTTTCAAACTTTTCTCTCCCTAACTTTTACTCACGCCACAACCTTAACTATTGGAAGCGTGGCGAATACATAGGTTTCGGCGTCGCGGCCTCGTCGTTTATAGACGGAAGGCGGTTTACCAACACCGAAAGCATCGACGAATACGTTCATTGCCTTTTAAGCGATAAATATGCCGAGATATCGAGCGACGATATAGTCGGCGACGAGGCAAAGTTCGAATACGTAATGCTTGCGCTTCGAACTTCCTTCGGGGTAAATTTTTCCGAATATAAAAGCGCATTCGGCAGTGACTTTTACACTGACTTTAAGCAAAAACTTCCGCCCATAATAAAGTATATGGACGTAGACGATAACAGGATAAAAATAAAGGACGAATACCTTTACGTCCAAAACAACATTATAATCCAACTTATGGACTAATTTATTCCTTCCCGCTATTAGCGAGCGTAGCGAAGCAATCCAGAAGCCCAAGCGGAAAAATTCTCAAAAGTCCGCCTATAAGCCCGTTATCGACTATTTTATATAATAATTTAAATCCTTGTTTGGCTCCACATATTCCTTCCCGTCATTGCGAGTCGCAAAGCGACGTGGCAATCCAGACACAAAAATTGATTTATAAGTTCGGCGTATTGTCAAAATGGCACCCCAAGTTTACATAGCCCACACAAACTCGCAACGGTCTAAACTTCCGTTTTCCCGCCCACCCAACAAACTTTCGCGTACGGTGCCATTTTTCCACCGTCATTGCGAGTCGCAAAGCGCCGTGGCAATCCGGACACCCAAACTAATTTACATAGCGTACACTATTTCATATCGCAACTATTTCATTGACCACTCGCCGATAGGCGAATTTCACTTGCCGAAGGCAAATTTCACTGCACCGCAAGGTGCAAAAAGAGGCAGCAAATGACAGACTTCGTACATTTACACGTTCACACCGAATACAGCATATTAGACGGCGCCTGCAAGGTTGAAAAAATCTTTCCGCACTTAAAGGAGATTGGGCAAAAAGCCATTGCCATAACCGACCACGGAAACATGTTTGCAACCCTCTATTTTGCCGAGGAAGCAAAAAAGGCGGGCATAAAGCCTATTATCGGCTGCGAATTTTATATGTGCGAAAACATGTATGAAAAAGGCGGCGGAAACGGTGGCGGCTACGATCATCTCATACTGCTTTGCAAATCAAAGCAAGGCTACAAAAATATGATTTTGCTAAACTCCGACGCCTACGTTGACGGTTTTTACTATAAACCGAGAAGCGACTACAAGCATTTAAAAGAACATAGCGAAGGAATGATCTGCCTATCCGCATGCTTGGCGGGCAAACTTCCACGCCTGCTTTTACAAGGAAACTACGAGGCGGCAAAGCAACACGCCGCCGAAATGAAGCAAATTTTCGGCGAAGATTATTATATCGAATTACAGGACCACGGCCTTCGTGAACAAAAGCAGGTCAATCCTTTGCTTATAAAAATCGCTCGGGAACTCGGCATCGGCATGGTCGTAACGAACGACGCCCACTACATCAAAAAAGAGGACGCCAAAATACAGGAAGTTATGCTGTGTATAAACACCAAGCGCACCATGGACGACCCAAACCATATGCGTTTCGAAACCGATGAGTTTTACCTAAAGACAGGGGACGAAATGGCAGCGCTCTTTCCCGATCTTCCGGAAACGGTAACCAACACTTTGGTTATAGCCGACAAGTGCAGTGGTGAAATTTTCGATCTCAACGCAAAATGCGAGCCGGTAAGAGACAAATCCCTAACCCCCGGCTACGTTCCGGCTGACGGCACCACCCCTTACGTCTTTTTAAAGGGTATTGCGGAAAAGGGCCTTCACGAGCGTTATGACGTCATAACTCCTGAAATCCGTGAGCGTTTCGACTACGAACTTTCCACCATATCCGATATGGGATATCTCGAATACTACCTTATCGTATGGGACTATATAAACTGGGCAAAAGAGCACGGTATTCCCGTCGGCGCAGGCAGGGGAAGCGGCGTTTCCAGTATCGTTGCCTACTCGATGGGCATAACCGACGTGGAACCACTGCAGTACGACCTGATTTTCGAAAGGTTTTTAAACCGTGAAAGGGTCTCTATGCCGGACTTCGACGTAGACTTCTGCACCGAAAGGCGTCAGGAAGTTATCGAATACGTGCGTGGTAAATACGGCCACGACAACGTTGCACAGATAGTAACCTTCGGAACCATGGCTTCAAAAGCCGCCATAAAGGACGTTGCACGCGTATTCAACGTTCCCTTTAACGAAGTAAACAAAATCACAAAACTTATAGACTTCGGCAACACCATAGCCCAAAGTTTGGGCTTAGAGCTTAAAGAAAAGGTAAACGTCGGCTCTAAAGAACTTAAAGAAATCTACGATACCGACGAAAGCCTCCGTAACGTTATAGACATTGCAATGCGTTTAGAGGGCATGCCCCGTAACATTTCAATGCACGCCGCAGGCGTCGTTATCTGTAACAAAGTCATAAAGGAAAACGTACCTTTGGCACGCTCGGGCGAGGACATCGTTACTCAGTTCGATATGAAGGAAATCGAACAACTCGGCATGCTGAAAATGGACTTTTTGGCGTTAAAAACCTTGACCGACGTCAAAAAGTGTAACGATTATATTTTGGAAGACTACGGCATAAAAATAGACTTCCGTAAAATAGGTTACGGCGAAAAGGTAGCCTTCGACCTCATATCTTCAGGCGACACCGACGCCGTGTTCCAATTAGAATCGGGCGGCATGAAACGCTTTATGCGTGAACTTAAACCGACCAATCTCGAAGATATAATCGCAGGTATATCCCTATTTAGGCCAGGTCCGATGAAAGCCATTCCGCAGTACGTGCGTTTTAAAAACCATCCTGAAGAAATGACCTATAAGCACCCACTTTTAGAGTCCATTTTAAAGGTAACCTACGGCACCATAATCTATCAGGAACAGGTTATGGCGATAGTTCAAAAGCTTGCAGGCTACTCGCTCGGTCAAGCGGACATTATCCGACGTGCAATGGGTAAAAAGAACGTCGAAGAAATGAAGCGTCAGCGCCAAAAGTTCATTTTCGGCGAAAAAGATGAAAACGGTAAGGTAATTATCGAAGGCGCTCTTTCCCGTGGCGTTCCCGAAGAGGTCGCCGCCGATATTTTCGACGAAATGGCGGACTTTGCAAAATACGCCTTCAACAAATCCCACGCCGCAGCCTACGCCGTACTTGCGTATCAGACCGCGTACTTAAAGGCACTCTATCCGCAGGAATTTTTGGCGGCGGTATTAAATAACCGTATCGACAATATCGACGAAATCACCAAATACGTAATGTATTTAAAGGAAAGAAATATCAAAGTACTTGCCCCAGATATCAACAAAAGCAAGCAGTATTTCTCGGTGGAAAACAAGTCGGTAAGAATAGGTCTTGTCGCAATCAAAAACGTCGGTCACGCCGCAATGGATTCCATCGTGGAAGAACGCACCAAAAACGGGCCTTTTACCTCCTTTGAAAACTTTATGTCGAGGGTGGACGTAAAAGCCCTTAACAAGCGCATGGTGGAAAACCTTATTTTCGCAGGCGCATTCGACTGTTTCGGGGTTGCCCGTTCGAAGCTTATCTGCGTAACCGAAGATTTAATCGACAGGGCAACCGCGATCGCAAAGGAACGCGACAGTAACCAGATAAGCTTTTTCGGCACCGTGTTTGAAGAAACCAACCTTCAGGTAACCTATCCGAACGTAAAAGAGTACGACACCAAAACCAGACTTCTTTACGAAAAAGAGGTTTTGGGGGTATACATTTCCGGCCACCCCTTAGAAGGGCATATGGAGGCTTTCAAAAAATACAGTTTTTCCTGCGTGCAGCTATCGGATTACGAAGAAGACGAGGACGGTAACCGCACGTATCCGTCGCTAAATGACGGTCAGCCCGTAACCATGGGCGGCATGATAGGCGGCTTTTCCAAAAAGACCACCAAAACAGGGCAAAGCATGGCAATCGTAAGTATAGAAGACGTTTACGGAAGCATTGAAGCGGTAATGTTTCCTAAGGTTTACGACAGATATAAAGACAGACTGGAAAACGAAGCCATCGTGGAAGTTTCCGGAAAACTTCAACTTAGGGACGGAGAAAAGCCGAATATCGTTGTAGACAAAATCGAGCTTATAAAAGAAGAGTCCGCCGATAAGCCGACCGCCCCGCAGGAAGCCCCCGTTTTCTCCGCGCCTTTTACCGAAAACAAGGAAGATAAAAAACCTAAAAAAATCTACCTTGTCATAACCTTGAACGGCGCCGACGCCGAATGCAGGGAAGAGATTTTGGATATAATAACAAACTACCCCGGCGACGTTCCCGTTTATTTCGTAATAGACGGCAAAAAGTTCAGCGCAAACTATAACGTTCGTCAGTGTAAAGGGCTATATTTCGAACTTTGCACCTTAATAGACGGCTCGAATATAAAATATATTGAAAAATAAATGCAAAAATGCGCTGTTTTGGCTTTAAAAAGATAGCCAAACACCGCTTAATTTGCTACAATTACAACGAATTTGAAATTTTCACGCATGCCATATATGGCAAAAAAAGAGGTGTAATTATGAAAAAAGTTGCCGTTTTGACAAGCGGTGGCGACGCACCCGGCATGAACGCCTGCCTGCGTGCCGTCGTAAGATACGCACTTTACAAAAATCTTGAAGTTTACGGTGTAGAAAGGGGATACGAAGGTCTTTTAAAAGACGATATTTTCCCCATGAATTCCCGTTCGGTTTCCGACGTAATCCAGCGTGGAGGCACCTTCTTAAAAAGTGCCAGAAGCGCTGAATTCAACTCCCCCGAAGGCTTAGAAAAAGCCTACAAAAATCTCCGTGTTCACGGTATAACCACCCTTATCGTAATAGGCGGCGACGGTACTTTCCGCGGCGGAAAAGATTTATCCGACAAATACGACGTAAACGTAATCGGAATCCCCGGCACAATCGATAACGACCTTCAGTACACCGACTACACTTTGGGCTTCGATACTGCGGTAAACACCTGTTTAAGCGCAATCAACAACCTGCGCGATACAATGAGTTCTCACGACCGTTGCTCCCTTGTCGAGGTAATGGGGCGCCGTTGCGGCGATATAGCGCTGTACGCAGGTATTTGCGGCGGTGCGGAATACATTTTGGTTCCGGAAATCCCTTACGATCTTGACGAGATTGCCAAAAACCTAAAGCACAGCCGTGAAAGAGGCAAAACTTCCAACATGATAGTGTTTGCCGAGGGCGCAGGTAACCGTGATGAAATTGCCGCATACCTTAAGGAAAAGGCGGGCACCAAAATTACCACCGTAACCTTAGGGCACATTCAGCGTGGCGGCTCGCCTACCATGGCGGACAGAACTTTGGCAACAAAGTTTGCCCTTCACGCAGTGGATTTAATAGTCGGCGGCGGAAGAAACCGTGTGGTCGGTATCCACGACAATAAAATCATCGATATGGATATAGGCGAAGCACTAAGCATGCCTCGCGTTATAGACAATAAATTGTATGAATCCGCAGCCATTTTGGCGCTGTAATCATATCCACAAAAAGAATAAAAAATAGGGCTATAGGTCGATTATTCGATAAATAAGCCCATAAAGGAGAGTATATGAAAAATTTAACAGGCGCATGTATTTTTGCCCAGTCCGGCGGACCTACTTCCGTAATTAACTCAAGCGCAGCCGGCGTCTTTTTAGAAGCCTTAAACACCGAATGCATCACAAAAGTTTACGGTGCTGCACATGGCATTAAGGGCATTTTGGAAGAGGATTTTTACGACATCGGACAGGAAGATATCAAGGAATTGGAACTTTTAACCCACACTCCTTCATCCGCTTTAGGCTCGGTAAGATACAAACTTAAAGATGCGTCGGTTGATTCCACCGATTACGAAAGAATTTTAAAGGTATTCCAAAAATACAATATCCGCTATTTCTTCTATAACGGCGGAAACGACAGTATGGATACCTGCAACAAAATTTCCAAATACATGGCAAAATCCGGTTGGGATTGCAACGTAATCGGCGTTCCCAAAACCATCGATAACGATTTAGTCGGTACCGACCACTGTCCCGGTTTTGCGTCTGCCGCAAAATACGTCGCAACCACTTGTGCGGAAATCGCACTCGACGCCCGTGTTTATGATACCGGTTTAGTTTGCGTTATCGAAGTTATGGGAAGAAACGCAGGCTGGCTTACCGCCGCAAGCGCACTTGCCAAACTTTCAGGAAGCGGCGTAGATCTTATTTACCTTCCCGAAAAGAATTTCGATATGGATAAATTCGTAGAAGACGTAAAGGCGGTATGCGCTAAAAACAACAATAAATGTATCGTTGCCGTATCCGAAGGTATCCACTTTGCAGACGGCAGATACGTCGGCGAATTCAAAGCTTCTTCAACAGACCTTTTCGGCCACGCTCAGCTCGGCGGCGTATGCGGAATTTTAGCATCCGTCATTAAAGAAAAATTAGGCGTAAAAACCCGCGCGATAGAATTCAGTTTAATGCAGCGCTGCGCACAGCATATCGCTTCCAAAACCGACGTTGACGAAACCGTCCGTGCAGGCCGTGAAGCAGTCAAGGCTGCAGTCAGCGGCGAAACCGATAAAATGGTCGCTTATATCCGTAAACCGGGTAAGGACTATGAAATCGAATACAAGCTCATTCCTTTGGAAGTCTGCGCAAACGCCGAAAAGAAGATCCCCGACGAATGGATCATCAACAATGACACCTACGTATCACAAGACTTTATCGACTATTGCTTACCTTTGATTCAGGGCGAAAACCCCTTCGTTACCGAAAACGGCATGCCAAGATATGCAAGACTAAAAAAAGTTCAGGCAGGCAAACCCAATAACTAAAATAACTTAAAATTTAAAGCACATATTTAAAAAATGGACTCTCGCAAGCGTTTAACCTTGCGAAAGTCCTTTTTTTAAGCTTATATATATCCGTCATTGCTAGGAACGTGTTGGCAAAGTAATCCTGTTCACCGTCATTGCGAGGAGCGGAAGCTCCGTGGCAATCCAGACGCACAAGCGGGATAATTCTCAAAAGTGCCTCTATAAGCCCGTTATCACACTAAATACGGCACCGATTAACTTACATAGCCCCACAAACTTTCCAAAAATCCAAACCTTCCGTTTTCCCACCCACCCCATAAACATTGCGTACGGTGCCTTTTATATATTATTTTAATCCGCAATTCCACACGCCAAACTTCACTCTCCACACTGAATATCACTCTTTTACATTACTAATAGAAGCGTTAAAACCGCAAAATCACAAAAACTTGCTTTACAAAAAGGGCTTACAATGTTAAAATATATAAAAAAGTAAATTAAAGGTAATAAATATGAGCGTTATAGACACGTTAAAAGCCCGTGGTTTTTTAAAACAAACCGTCAACGGGGAAGAACTTGAAAAACTTCTTGAAAATGAAAAGGTAACCTTTTACGTCGGTTTCGACCCGACTGCCGATTCACTGCACATTGGGCACTATATTCCCATAATGGCAATGGCGCACATGCAAAAAGCAGGACATAAGCCCATCTGTCTTTTCGGCGGCGGCACGGCAATGGTCGGCGATCCCACCGGAAGAACGGACATGCGTTCCATGCTTAGTAAAGAGCAGATAGCATCCAACATAGAACATTTCAAAACCCAAATGTCCAGATTTTTGGATTTCGAAGGGGAAAACGCCGCAATTATGGTAAACAACGCTGACTGGCTTTTAAACCTTAATTACGTAGACTTTTTGCGTGATATCGGCGTATGCTTCTCTGTAAACCGCATGCTTACGGCCGAGTGCTTTAAACAGCGTTTAGAGCGTGGTTTAAGCTTCTTGGAATTCAACTATATGCTCATGCAGGGCTACGATTTTTACAGGCTTTACGAAGATTACGGCTGTATCCTGCAACTCGGCGGAGACGACCAGTGGTCCAACATGCTCGCGGGCGAGGATTTGATAAGAAGAAAGGCAGGTAAAGAAGCCTACGCCATGACTTGCACGTTGCTTCTTACAAGCGAAGGCAAAAAAATGGGCAAAACCGCTAAAGGCGCACTTTGGCTTGACGAGGCAAAAACCACCCCTTACGAATTCTACCAGTACTTTAGAAACGTCGAGGACGCTAAAGTGGAAGAGTGCATGAAACTTCTCACCTTTATGGACCTTGAAGAGATTGCAGAACTTACGAAGTATAAAGACGAAAGAATCAACGCCGCGAAGGAAAGACTTGCGTACGAAGTTACAAAACTCGTTCACGGTAAAGACAAAGCCGACGAGGCAAGAAAGCAGGCACAGGCTGCTTTCGGCGGAAACGAAGCCGATATGCCCACCGTGGAGATCGCTAAAACCGACTTTATTCCCGATATAATGGTTGCGGCTGGTATCACCAAATCCAAAGGGGAAGCAAGAACGCTAATTTCCGGCGGCGGCGTTTCCGTAAACGACCAAAAAGTTACCGGCTTAACCCTTCCCGAAGATATTTTAGCTAAAGGCGAATTTATCCTTCATAAAGGCAAAAAAGTCCACGTTAAAGTAGTCCTTAAGGACTAAATGAAAAGGATTTAAAAAATTATTAAAAATCCTTATGCCCATTAGCGAAGCGTCTTCATTTTTCATTCCTTCATTCCTTCATTTGCCGTAGGCGATTCGCTTCATACTCCACACCCCAAACTCACTAAAAGTAGGGCTATAAGCCCGTTATCTTAGGTAAAACATGGAAAGTTTCCTTTCGGTAGAAAAAGATACTGTTTACGAAACGGTAATAGAACGCTCGCGTTTTATTACCCATGTTTTTTATGCCGAAACCGAGGAGTTGGCAAGAAAATATCTCGCCGATTTGCGCAAAAAATATTCCGACGCAACCCATAACTGTTACGCCTATATAACCGATTTCGGAGCGGTTTCCAAGTCCTCCGACGACGGAGAGCCGTCCGGCACCGCAGGCGTTCCGATTATGGAAGTTTTAAAAAACAAAAAGGTTATAAACCTTTTGGTCGTGGTTACAAGATATTTCGGCGGTATAAAGTTAGGGGCGGGCGGTCTTGTCCGTGCCTATTCGGGTTCCGCTTCGGACGCCATTACTTCGTCCGGCATAAAGCAATTTTTTATGTGCGATATCTTTACCGTGGACCTAAGATACGACGAGTTAAACCTCTTCAAAAAGGAAGTTTTGCCCTTTTGTTTTTCCGTCTTAAATACCGAATACGGCGAAAATATAAAACTAACCTTTTCGGTCAAAAAGTCGGGCTATAAGCCGTTTATCGACAGTTTTCAAAAGGTTTTTTACAACAAAACCTTCCAAAAAGCAGGGGAAAGTTATTATTAAAATGAAACAAATTACCGATATAACGCCCCAAAAAAACGATAAAAAACGGGCAAATCTTTTTATAGACGGCACTTTCTATTCGGGCGTGGAAAGAATAGTTCTTTTAACCGAAAACCTTCATATCGGCGACTTTATCGACGAAGAAAAACTTGCCGCCGTATTACAGGAGTCCGAATACACTTCCGCCTTTTCCCGTGCGTCATCATATCTTTTAAAGGGTAGCCACACCGTAAAGCAGGTTGCGGGCTATCTCGTACAAAAAGGTTATAGCGGCAAAATAGCTGCGGAAGTCATTGACAAATTGCAATCCTACGGCTACCTCGACGACGGGCAGTTTGCCGAAAGCTACGTAGATATAAAAAGTTCAAAGCACGGCAAACGCCTTCTAGAGGTGGAGCTTAAACAAAAGGGCGTAAAGGAAGAGTACATCGAAAAGGCTCTGTCAAATATTGAAAACGAGGACGAAACCGCCCTTACGATAGCCAAAAAATACGTCAAGGACAAGCCTTTGGATATGAAAATGAAACAAAAATGTTTCAGATATATTTTGTCAAAGGGGTTTTCCTACGAAAGCGCAAAATACGCCCTCGAAAAACTTTCCGATAGCGAAGTAGATTTTTAACCTAAAACTTTTTCGTCATTGCGAGCCAACTTGTTGCCGAAGCAATCTAGCCGTATTCCTTCCGTCATTGCGAGGAGCGTGAGCTCCGTGGCAATCCAGACACCAAAGCGTGCTAATTTTCGAAAGTGGGGCTATAGGTCGGTTATTACTCGCTTTTTATATAATTTTTTCAAATCCTTATTTGGCTCCATATGTAGCAAAGGGAGCTGGCACGAACGTGCCTGAGTGATTGTCCGTGCCCGCAAGGGAACTTCGAATAATCATTTAGCATTTACTTCGTCATTGCGAGCGAAGCGAAGCAATCCAGACACCCAAGCTAATTTATATAACGATAGTTATTTTACGTCGTAACTATTTCATTGCGTCAGCCTCGGCTCCATATGTAGCAAAGGGAGCTGGCACGAACGTGCCTGAGGGATTGTCCGTGCCCGCAAGGGAACTTCAATAATTACTTAAATCCGCAATTTCACACTCCACACTCCACTCTCCACTAAAAATGAAGATAATCTATCTAAACAAAACCACCTCTACCGAGGACTATATAAAAAGGCGCTTAAAAAAGCAGCAAAAAACGCGTGAAGATCTTTTCGTAATAGCCAAAACCCAGACGGGCGGCCGCGGCACTAAAGGAAGAAGCTTTGCTTCGCCCGACGGCGGCTTGTACCTTTCCTTTCTTCATTTTTACGACAATTTTCCTGCTAAAGAGGCTTTTAACATAAACAAAGCAATTTCCATGGCAGTGGTAAAAACCCTTTTATCCTACGGCGTGCACGCTGGCATAAAGTGGCCTAACGACGTGTACGTAGAAGGCAAAAAAATCTGCGGCATGCTGATAACGAACGCATTCACAGGTGAAAACGTTGACTATACCATTACGGGTATAGGCATAAACGTAAACAACGATTTGCCGGAAAATTTAGCGGAAATAGCAACTTCCGTAAAGGCGGTTTTGGGTAAATCCGTGGACCTGAAAAGTGTAACGGCAACCTTAATTTACAACCTTTTAAATACTGAAAAAGTCGACCTATACGCCCGTTATTCCATAGTTTTTGGAAAAACCGTCAAAGTAATTCCTTTAAATGGCGAACCCTATTTTTCGGTTGCCAAAGAGATTTTGCCCGACGGCAGACTTAAGCTTAATGACGGCACCATACTTACCGCGGAAGAGGTTTCTTTGCGCCTAAACGATGACTGAAAATAACGTAACAACATTAAATTCACTCCCACGGCCAATATTTAACCGTGGCTTTTTTATTGTCCGAAATTTTTCGCCCATTTTTAATGCAAAAGGCTAAAAATTTCTTAAAAAACCGCAATATAAGATAAAAAACAAAAAAATGCAAAAAAGTTAAGGGAAACTATTGAAAAAATTTTGGATTTACTGTATAATAGGAAAGGTGCAATTAAATATTTGATAATATGGCGCTTAATATCCGACAGCAAAGCGCTTAATATTTGGTTGCAAAACGTTAAAAAAGAAAAAATAATATAGATAGGATGGAACTAATTTATGGGAATTTCTACTTCCAACATCAGAAACATTGCTTTAATCGGACACGCCGGTGAAGGCAAAACAACTTTGGCAGAAGCGATTTTGTATAATTGCAAGGCCATAGACCGTCAGGGAAGAGTTGACGACGGAAACACTTGTTGCGACTTCGATCCCGAAGAAATTGCAAGAAAGACTTCTATATCTCTTGCCTGTGCGTACGGTGAATACAAAGGATACAAATTCAATCTTTTGGACGTACCGGGATTTTTTGATTTTGAAGGTGAAATGATTCAAGCTCTTACCGTAGCTGACGGCGCAATCGTAGTAACGGGTGCTTCCGGCTCCATGACCGTCGGTACCGAGCTTGCCCTCGATTATTGCATCAAGAACAATATACCTACCATGATTTTCGTAAGCGGTCTTGACAAAGACAACACGAATTTCGACGGAACGGTTGAAGCAATACGTGCAAAATATCCCAACCTCGTTGCACCTATGTTCATTCCTTATAAGGAAGCGGACAAGTTTGCAGGCTGGGTTGACGTTGCAGTCGGCAAATTGTTCGACTTAGCGGGTAACGACAAAGGCGCCGTACCTTCCGCACTCCAGGGCGAATACGACAAGACTTTCGGAGAGTTAGCAGAAGTTGCCGCAGGTAACGACGAAGAACTTATGGAAAAGTTTTTTGAAGAAGGCACCCTTTCCGCAGAAGACGTATTGAAGGGCGTAAAACTCGGCGTTAAAACCTGTTCTTGCATTCCCGTATTAGGCGGTGCAGGTGCGTCGAATAAAGGCGTTTTCAACTTAATGGATAAAGTTATCGCGCTACTTCCTTCTCCCGAAGAAGCAGCCGAACAGGTTATGCAAAAAGGCGACGATCTCGTATCCGTTAAATGCGACAAAGCAGGTAAGGTTATCCTTCACGTGTTTAAGACCATCGTCGACCCCTTCGTCGGCAGGCTCAACATGTTTAAGGTTATAAGCGGTACCTTGAATTCCGGCGTAGTATTAAAAGACGTCAATAAAGAAAACGACGAAAAGATCAGTTCAATATATTATATCAAAGGTAAAAAGCAGGAAGCCACAACTTCAATCGTTGCGGGCGATATCGGCGCTTTGGCAAAATTGGGCGACGTAACTACGGGCGACACCTTGTCCGAAGATCCTTCCATTAAATTCCCGCCCATCGTAACCCCCGACCCCGTATATTCCATGGCGGTATTTGCCGCTAAGAAGGGTGAAGAAGATAAGGTCTTCGGAGGCTTAAGCAAACTCAAAGACGAAGATATTTCCTTCACCGTAACCAAAAATGCGGAAACCAACGAAATGCTACTCTCCGGCGTAGGCGAAACCCAACTTTCCATTCTTTGCAAAAAGTTAAAGAGCAAGTTCGGTTGCGAAGCTATCTTGAAAGAACCTCGTATCGCATATCGTGAAACCATAAGAAAGATGGCGGAAGCCGAAGGTAAGCACAAAAAGCAATCGGGCGGCGCAGGCCAGTTCGGTGATTGCTGGGTAAGGTTTGAACCGGGTGCGGAAGACGGCGTTTACGAATTCGTTGACGCAGTTGTCGGCGGCGCAGTTCCCAGACAGTTCATCCCCGCAGTCGATAAGGGCTTAAGGGAAGCTATTAAAGAAGGCGTTTTGGCAGGTTATCCAATGGTTAACCTTAAATGCACCCTTTTCGACGGTAAGTATCACCCCGTTGACTCTAAGGAAATCGCATTCGTTACTGCCGCAAAACTTGCATACGCAGACGGTATCGCAAAAGCAAGCCCCGTTATTTTAGAGCCTATCATGCATCTTGAAATAACCGTTCCCGATTCCTTCATGGGCGACATTATGGGAGATATGAACAAACGCCGCGGCAGAATCCTCGGAACCGACCAGGTTGAAGGCAAGGCAATCGTTTCCGCCGAAGCTCCTCAATCCGAACTTTCGAAGTATGCAACCGACCTTCGTTCCATGACGCAGGGAAGAGGCAGATTCAAATCTGAATTCGTTCGTTATGAAGAAGTTCCTCCTATGGCTCAGGATAAGATTATCAAGGAAGCCAAAGAAAGGGCCGCTAAAGAGTAATTACTGAAAATAAAAGCGCACGCATATAATTTTGTGTGCGCTTAAATTTTCTGAAATACTCAATAATCTACCTATAGGGCAACTTTTTATAATTATGATACTCACAATTTGTCCAAATCCATGTATAGATTACACTATCGAAGTGGATACGATAAACGTCGGCAGGCTCAACCGTATAGATAACAAAATCGAACAGTTTGCCGGCAAAGCCTGTAACACCGCAATAGGTATCGCAAGGCTACAGCACGCCGTAACGGCAAGCGGCTTTATGTTCGAAAAGGGCGCGCGCGGATTTTTAAATTATCTCGAAAGGGAAAACGTAAAATGCAACTTCGTCTACAACAAAGGGGCTTTACGTGTTAATATAAAAATCATCGATTCCAAGTCCATGCTTACCGAACTCAACGACAGCGGCCAGGCCGTTTCCGCCCAAAAGCAAAAAGAACTTTTAGACTTAGTGGAGGGCTTGTCAGAATCCGTATCGGTAACCGTCATTTCCGGTTCTTTACCCAAAGGTGTTGAACCTTCATATTACAAAGATTTAGTAAAAGCCTCTCACGGCAAAGTGATAGTGGACTGCGAAACCGACAAACTTCGTGCCGCCATATCCGGCGGCGTGTATATGGTAAAGCCAAACCTTTACGAGCTTGAAAGCTTCAACCGTGAAAGTTACAAGTCTTATTCCGATATGCTTAAAGGCTGCTATAAACTTATAGACCAAGGGGCTAGTAAAGTCTTGCTGTCCCTCGGTATTCGCGGCGCGATTTTAACGGACGGGACCACCAATTTATATTGCCGCAGCGAAAACGTTGCGGTAAACTCCACCGTCGGCGCAGGCGATTCCATGATAGCCGCCGCTTCCGTGTGTATAGAAGACGGCCTTTCCGACGAAGAACTTCTTCGTTCCGCAGTTTCCGCGGGCACAGCTTCCGTTACCACTCCCGGAACCAGCCTTTTTACAAAGGAAAAGTACGAGGAAATTTACAAAAAACTCAAAGTTACAAAAATGCAGATGCTGTAATAGCCGTGCGTTTTTAAAAGGGGCTGTCGCAAGTGTCAACTTGCGACAGCCCCTTTTTTTAATCCTTAATTCCACACTCTACCCCCACACTTGCCGTTTCTTTTTCGTCACCGCGCGAAAATATGCCATTTTCGTCATTGCGAGGCAATTTAAAGTTATCCCTTTCGTCATTGCGAGGCGCGTTCGCGCCGTGGCAATCCAGAAGCGCAAGTTAAATTTGCGTCAGCACGGCTCCATATGTAGCAAATGGAGATATTAGCAAAGCCGACTGAGGAATTGTCGTTTTTTAAAAGGGATAATTTTCAAGTAAAATTTCCGAAATTTTCCTGTTTTCCATTGTAAACTTGGCGTACTTAACCTTGCCGCCTCCCACCACCGCAAAGGTATCGGGAAACTCACTGTAAAAGGGCGGAATACAAAACTCTATTTTTCCGAAAAACTCCGTTATTGCGGCGTAATTTTCTACAAGGTTTTCACTCAAAAAGTGCCGATAATCGACCCCGAGCCGCACTTCTTCCAAAAACGCAAGCGGAATTATTTCCTTCGGCATCACCCCGTACGGGTAACTGCTTTGATATGAAGTGTTTCTTAAATTTACCTTCCCGTCGTAATTATATTGTTTTGTTTCCGCATGCCGTCCTATGCCGCAATGCAATTTTGTAACCGAAAGTACTCCGTTTATTGAAAACTCGTCGCAAAGTTCCGAAAATTCTATATTAAGATTAGGTACGGAAAATATTATCACAAAATGCAGTTTTGCTTTTAAATCCGCCAAAAACAAACTTCCGCCCACGGGGTAAACGTTTATATCTTCGGGTATAAACGGAAGTTCCAAACTTTTTTCCTCGTTAAATCCACGGCAACATAGTTTTATACCGCCGTCCGTGTATACGGAAATAAAATACTCGATGTTGTCTATAACGACGGACTTTGTTTTTATCTCTTTATAGCAGTAATCCCGCTTGGGTTTTAAGATGGGATAACACAAAATGTCCCTGTATAGGTCGGTTATCTGCACGTTTTTACAAAATTCACGGTCGAAAGTATAGCGGCAGTTTTCAAAATTTTTCCCCATAAAAAAGGTCAAAGTTTCCTCTTTATCCACGGAAATTCTTATAAGGTTTCTATCTGCGGTAAGGCTTTTACAACCGTTTGACAGTAAACATTTTTTAAAGGAGTAAACGAACATATTCATATTTTAATATATTAAAAAAGTTTGCCGTCAATGCCAAAATAATTTTTAACCTTTGGTTTGAAAGAATTTTTTTCTGTCAACAATATAATCAGTTTAAAAAAGGAGTGATTATATGAAAGGATTCACAAAAAGCGAAACCGAACTACTTTTAAGCGAGGTTTTAAAGGCAGGCAAAATAGGAAAGTCATTAAGTGCTGTTTTTCAAGACGTAGCCCTAAAAACCAACCGTGCCAAGGGCAGCGTAAGAAATTACTATTACAGCCTTATTAAAAACGAGGACAAAAAGACGGAAATGGAAAAGTTCGTCGAAGGCGCGTCAAAACTTTCGGCAAACCGTGCTCAAAGTTTTTCCAAAGAGGACGAAGATTTTTTAATAAACGCCATAAACGTCGGCAAAAAAAACGGCAAGTCGGTTAGACGCACGATTATGGAGCTTTCGGACGGTAACGACAAACTTGCTTTAAGGTATCAAAATAAGTACCGTAATTATCTTAAAAAGGAAAGCCGTGTAAAACTCGAAAAACTTCCCGTCCGTGCGGAAGATTTCAGATATTTCAGTAAGCTTTCCCGTGAAATCGACGGCTTGGTGGAAAAAATCAAAGACAAATACGCAAACGAGTGCGTTAAGCTCAAAAAGGAAAACGAGGAATTATCCCGTGAACTCAAAGCCTTAAAACGCCAATTTTTCGGCACCAACGTGGCGCCCTACTTTCTCGATAAAAAACACACTAATTAAGTAGGTACTTCTCGCCCGTATTCATAAATCACCGGTTTATATAATAACATAATATCAAAGGTGCAAAAATGGAACATCAACTGATATTATGTAAAAACGGGTTAAGCGGAGTGTGCGTAGCGGAAGTAACCGCCTTTTCCGACAGAGAAATCCGCTTAAATCTGTGCGACGAAAGAAAACTTACCGTAAACGGCGAGGGGCTTAAAATAGTAAACTTTTCAAAATCCACGGGCGAACTTTCGGTCGTGGGCAAAATAAGCGGTGTAAGTTACCGTGAAAAGGGCGAAAAAATTATTAAAAGGCTTTTTAAGTAATGTTTGTAACAAAAGGACAACTTGAAAACCTTATAATACTTCTCGGTTCGGGGCTTTTTAGCGGACTTATATTCGACCTTTTTACCCCGCTGAAAGATTCCAAAAATCTGCCGATCAAAATAATAAGCACGGCTGTTTATTTTGTCGGCTGCTTTTTTGTCTGCTTTTTGGTAAGATTTTACAAAAATATGGGGGACGTAAGACTGTATATGCCCCTCGTTTTTCTGTTTGGCATGCTTATAAGCCACAAAATTTTTCATAAAACACTTGCTATTTTGCATTGCAGAGTGTATAATATATTTAGGAAATTATATGTTTCCGTAAAAAATCTGTGCCAAAAAGCCCTTTCAAGGAGAACACATGCCGGCAGAAAAATTAAAAAAGTTAATAGTTTCGTCGGTCGTAACGGCAGTTTTACTACTGTTTATACTGCTAAGTATAATGGTGTACCAGATGATAGCCCTAAGAAACGTTCAAACAAAAATCGACGGCTTAAATCAACAAATCGCCGCCCTCGAAGCGGAAAAAGCGGAAACCGAGGATGAAATCGAACTTTGGCTTTCGGATTGGAAGATTGAAGAAAGACAGCGTGAACTCGGTTGGGTGTACGAAAAGGATAAATAATGAATTCCGTAATAGATATAGGTTCCAATTCCGTCCGTTTAGCAATTTTTGCGGACGGAAAAATTATATATAGGGATAAAGTTACCGCCATGCTCGGCGAGGGTTTGTCAAACTACGGCAAAATCCTGCCGCACTCCGCCCAAAATAATGAAAACGCAATAAAGTCTTTTATCGCGGTCTCGAAAAATTACGGCGTAGACCCCGAAAGTATACTCGCTTTTGGCACGGCCGCCGTCCGCCAAAGCAGCAACGGCAAAGATTTTGTGGAAAAAATTACCAATGAAACGGGCTTAAATATAGAGGTTTTGTCCGAAGACGCCGAATGTCGGGTTGCTGTAATCGGTGCACTCGGAAATAGCGACGGCGCAGTATTAGACGTCGGCGGTGCGTCAAGCGAACTTGTCATTCAACGCGGCGGAAAAATCACGTACGCAAAAAGCCTTGACGAAGGCGCCGTGAAACTTACCGAAAGGTTTTCCGAAAGCGAGACTGCTCTGTCAAGCTACCTTATAAAAAAAGTATCCGAATACGGTGATTTAAATCTTACTTCTTTAACCGCAATAGGCGGAACTGCTACCTCTATAGGGCACGTTTTAAGCGGCGACAGGGAATACTCTGCGGAAAGAAATCACCTGAGATTTGTGCCGATAACCGACCTATACGCCTGTTTATGTAAAATCAAGCCTTATTCCATAGAGGAGCGAAGTAATATATTTCACTTGGAAAAATCCCGTGCTAAAACAATATATAGCGGCGGAATTTTAATATATACCATACTTAAGCATTTCGGTCTGAACGGCTATACAATAAGCGAAAGCGATAACCTTCAGGGCTACTATATGCTTAAAACGGGGGCAAAATGAAACTAAAGTTTAAGTTCGTTATCGGCATTTTTTTGTCGATAGCGGTTACGGTAATTTCCGTTGCGGCGGCAATTTACGCCTGCAAAAACAGCGACTCTCGGTACTTTATGATAGCAATATATGCCGCTTGTGGCCTTATAGGCGGATATTTTGTACATAACCTTATGCACGAAGCAGGCCATGCCGTCGGCGCCAAAGCCTTCGGTGCAACCGTTTTCGGAATGAATATAAGCGGCATTACTATGGAAAAGGGCAAGAAACCGCATCTCGATTTAAAAAGCGGCGTTGCGGGCTGGACGGCTTTCGTCCCGAATGCGCCGGAAACTTCCTTGCGTGTATTAGGCAATTCCCTTATCGGCGGATTTTTCGGCAGTTTCCTTTCTTTAATAATAGGCGTAGCGCTGTACGTAGCGGGGCTTTTAACGGGAATTTACCCTTTAATTTCCGTTTTCGGCATTTTCGTTGCCGTAAACGTCTATATGATATCACTTAATTTCTTTTCCGATAAATCGGGAACGGACGGCGTAATGTTCTTAAAAACGAACGATCTTTCTTCGGAATTTCGTGATAAACTTTTAATGCTCGAATACCAGTCCCATTTGTTGAATGGTAAAAGCGCAAAGGATATCGATTTCCTTATAAATAAACGCATTATAAAGGATAACGTTTACACCCTTTTCGACGTGCAAAAATGCCTTCAGACGGGCGATATAGTGGGTGCGGAAGCATTTATCCATTCCGCCCTTTACGAGTGTGAAAATGCCGATAACGGGCATATAGACCTACTTTTGGAAGATTTATTCGTAAATATTTTAAAAGATAATCAAAAAAGCGTACAAGCTTTGGCGGAAAAACTCGACCAATATATTTCGGAACCCGAAACCCCTTTATCTATGCGTGTCGCTATATTTTACAGAAGATACACGAAAGATAATCAGTGGGCGGATAGCCTTGAAAAGACCTATTTTAAAACCTTAGATAGCTATCCTTTAACGGGTTTAGCCCAAACCGAGCGTGAAATTTACCTGAGATTCGACCCCACTCAAAGCGATTTTCGCCTGTAATTCATTTTAGCG
>CATZIC010000017.1 GCA_958419945.1 uncultured Clostridia bacterium
ACTTGCCGTATCCCTTCCGTCATTGCGAGGCGCGAAGCGCCGCGGCAATCCAGACACAAAAGCCAATTAAATGCTCAACACATATACCACATCGCAACTAATTTATTGCGTCAGCCCGGCTCCTTATGTAGCAAAGGGAGCTGTCGGCGAACGCCGACTGAGGGATTGTCGTTCGCATAGCGAACTTTAATAATACTCTAAATTCCGCAACTCCACACTTGCCGTATCCCTTCCGTCATTGCGAGGCGCGAAGCGCCGCGGCAATCCAGACACAAAAGCCAATTAAATGCTCAACACATATACCACATCGCAACTAATTTATTGCGTCAGCCCGGCTCCTTATGTAGCAAAGGGAGCTGTCGGCGAACGCCGACTGAGGGATTGTCGTTCGCATAGCGAACTTTAATAATTACTTTAAATCCTTGTGCCCACTCGCCGTCAGGCGAATATCACTTGCCGTTAGGCGAAAAAAGTCTGCCTATAGGTCGATTCAAGAAGTAAATTTGCTTGCTTGCAATGGCAAATTTACGCCGTCGACAAATTAGGTGTCATACAGCAAGTTTACTTGCATATGTGTGCGAAGTACACATAATCGGGTATCTACCCGAAGTATGGCACCTAATTTTTTATCGCATAAAAACGCCACCCTATAAACTAACAACGGCACTGCTAAATATTATCGAAAGCGTGCGCTATATACGTAAGGTGGTCCGCAGCCCTTTCCAAGTTTCCGACAAGACTGATAAACACGCTTGAAGATTCAGGCTTACATTTACCATCGTTAAGCCTCTTTATATGGTCGGCAATCAAAGTCTTTCTGTACTCGTCGATTCTGCCTTCGATCTCGTCAACTTTCTTAAGTGAATCCTTGCTTTGACGGGCAAAGGCGTTCATACATTCAAGATGCAGTTCTTCGATTTTACCGTACATGGCTTTAAGTTCTGTTACAACGGTGTCGGAAAATTCAAGATTCTTTTCCACCGCTTGCTTGGTGTACTTCACAAGGTTGTCCGAAAGCTCGGAAATCCTCATTATGTCCGAAAGCGACGCATGCAGGTCGGAAATAATCGCTTCGTCCTTAACGCTTACGTTTTCGGCGGCAATCTTGATAAGGTAATCTGTAATTCCTCTATTTATAAAAGCAATTTCTCTAAGTTTGTTATCAACGTCATCGGAAACTGTGGGGTCGCTTTCGATAAATGCGTCGAAAGCAATGGTAAGTGCGTCCATGGCCTCGGAAGTCATCTTTTCGCACTCGTTTACTACAAGCCCGATAGCAACGCCGGCGGTTTTGAGAACACGGGCGTCAAGGTGTTCACCCTTTTTGCCTTTCTTGTCGGGAATAACCACCGTCGCAACCTTTACGAAAAGGTCTATAAACCACACAAATAACAACATGCAAGTAACGTTGAAGAAGGTGTGGAACATTGCAATCTGTTGGGGCGCAGACGTAAACCATCTTTCAAAGGTCATGGACATAAAGTCTTTCCATGAAAGCAGTACGATCATAAACAAAACGCTGCCGACAAGGTTGAAAAGAAGGTGTATAAACGCAACCCTTTTCGCGTTTGCATTGGTGCCGATACTTGAAATAAGCGCAGTAACGCAACTACCGATATTGGAACCGAGTATTACGTACAGCACACAGTTTCCGCCCCCGCCTATTATCAAGTTGTTCGCCGCCATCGTTATTATTATGGAAGTAAGTGCGGAACTCGACTGCATAATCGCCGTGCACACTATACCGATAAGAAGCAGAAGAAACGGATTGTTGCATTTTAAAAGCAGGGTTTTTATGGTCTCGCTTTGCTGAAAAACCGCCATGGATTGGCTCATAAACATAAGCCCCATAAATACAAGCCCAAGCCCCGATATCGCAAACCCTATCGTGCGGACCTTTTCTTGTTTAAACAGCATAGAAGTAAAGATTCCGATAAACGCCAAAATTATCCCAATGTCTATAACGTTTACCGCCTGAAGGGCAACGATGTGCGCAGTTATCGTGGTACCGATATTAGCGCCCATAATAATTGCCGCCGCTTGATATAATGACATTATGCCCGCATTTACAAGACCTATAGTCATTACCGTGGTAATTGCCGAACTTTGTACCATAGCGGTTGACGCCATTCCGATACCTACGCCGAGCAGTTTGTTTTTGGAAGTTTTGTGAAACCAGTTTCTCATGCTTCCCGTTGCCAACTTCTCGATATTTTCGGAAATAAGTTTAAACCCTACCAAAAATCCGCCAAGTCCCGCAAAAAGTTTGCATATCGCATAAAAGTAATCCATTTATAATCCTCTTTCCTTTGTGCCCATAACTTTCCTTATTTTTCCGAAAAGCATATAATTCGGCGCCTTCGTCCGCAATTATTTTAGCGAAGGACCGTCTCTTTCATATATGCCGATATTATACCATTTATACCGTACGATTGCAACAGTTTTAACAGCCGCCCGAGAACTTCGATAATTCTCTAAATCCTTATTCTCACTTGCCGTATCCCTTCCGTCATTGCGAGGAGCGGTAGCCCCGCGACAATCTGCTTTCCCAACGTCATTGCGAGGCTCGAAGCGCCGTGGCAATCCAGAAGCCCAAGCAGAAAAATTCTCAAAAGTGAGGCTATAGGCTGGTTGTTGACAATTTTTATATAATAATTAAATCCGCTTAGCCTCCTTTGTGCAAAGGGAGGAAGGCAAAGTCCAAAGGATTTTGACAGGTGGGATTGTCCGTCCGAAGCAAGGCCGGACTTCTGAAATACTAAAATCCTTATCCGGCTCCGTATGTAGTAAAGGGAGCCGGCACGTACGAGCCTGAGGGATTCTCGTTCGCTTGCAAACTTCAATAATTACTCTAAATACACATTTCGCAGTAATTTCACTTTTGATCTGCCGAAAATTTCATAGCCCCACTTTTCTTAGAAAAGTGGGGCTATAGGTCGGTTATTAGCATTTTTTAAAAATCTATTCATCATCCTCTGAATCGTTAAAGTAATCTCTATCAAAAAACTCTGCCAAAGTTATTCCCGCACCTTCGCAAAAACTTTTAATAGTTGTTACTTTCGGGCATTTAGTTCTGCCCTTCATTAAATCGTAAAGTGCGGATGGAGATTTACCTCCACGCAAACATGCGTTACATAAATTTTTGCCCTTTTCGGCACATATCTCATCTATTCTTTTCTGAATTGCTTCGTTTGTTTTCATATACGCCTTTACGTAATATTAAATATACTAATCGGTAATGTTTTCCCTCTGAAATAACGGGGAATGAAAAAACTCCTCTAATGAGATTCCAAATCCTTCGCAAATAGCATATAACGTGCTGACTTTAACCGAGCCACTACGCTTTTTCTTAATGGAAGTCAACGTCGTTTGCGGAACTCCGCTTGCCCTAAATAAATCATACTTAGTCATATTACGTTCAAGACAAAGCTGTTCTATACGCAGTATAACCGCATCTGCAAGTAACATAGCGCATCTCCTATACCTTACTTCAGTATAGTAAATGTAAAAATATTTTTACTGCTATGTTTAGCATTTATTGGTTTTTTATTTGATTTATGCTATATTTAATTTATGATAGTTTGTTTTATAGGACACCGCAATATAGAAAATGCCGAACAAATTAAAAATCAACTGAAAGAAGTTGTTACCAATCTTATATTAAATGGCGCAGATACTTTTTTATTTGGAAGCAAAAGTGATTTTAACCATATTTGTTGGAGCGTAGTTACCAACCTTCAATCGCAGTTTCCTAGCCTTAAAAGAATAAAATATAACGCCCCGCACGAGATAGCGTTCACTTCCAAGGAAGATAGAGTGTGTTATGAAAAACTTTTCTCCAAGTTTGCTCATAAAGAAGCCGCCTTCTCGGATTACGAAGAAGACGTTGATTGCAAAAAATCTTTTCATGCAAACAAGAACGTTTATATAATGCGTAATCAAGAAATGATAGACAATAGCGATATTTGCGTGTTTTATTACAATGAAAACTACCTGCCTCCTGTACGAAAATCTTCAAAAAAGCAGTTTATTGCTCATCAACCAAAAAGCGGCACCTTTATTGCATTTGAATATGCTATAAAACGAAAGAAGAAGATTATTAATATGTATGACGTATTAAGCGCCGATAATTGCAAATAAATTACGTTAAAAAAACGGCAAAAGTCCGCATATAGGTCTGTTATCAACGTTTTTCATTGGCTCCTTTGTGCAAAGGGAGCTGGCACGTAGTGCCTGAGGGATTGTCGTTCGCTTGCGAACTTCAACAATACTCTAAATCCTTATTCTCACTTGCCGTATCCCTTCCGTCATTGCGAGGCGCGAAGCGCCGCGGCAATCCAGACGCAACAGCAAGGACGAGCGTAAAAGCACAAAAAAGTCCGCCTATAGGTCTGTTATCGCCGTAAAAAATGGCGGTGCGTGCAACCTCTGCACGCACCGCCACTTTAATATCAAGCCGTAAACGTTAAATTACGCTTTAATTTTGCTTTTTGGATAAGGTATAATACACTAAATTTTTCAACGGCTTTGAAGCTTTAAAGATCGTAAATTTGTCCATGGGGTTATATAGCGCCAAATGTTCTTTACCGTCATTATAGAAAACCTCTAACGACAAAGTATCGGCAACGATGCGAACAGTTTTGCTTGTCAGATTAAGTTTCAACTTCTTGCCGAAAGCATAAAGTGTCAAATCGCCCGATTCTACGTCAAAGGAAAGGTCGTACGCTCTGCGCTCAAACATTAATTTCTCTTTCGCTTCGATTTCTGTCCGTATATACTTTTCGGTATATAAATTCTTAATCTCTTGTGCGGGCTTTGTTTTTAATATAAGCCGCCCCTTTTCTTTTGCAAGGCTTACATCGAAAGGTAACCCCATTTGCTGTGAAAACCGTCCGTCCGTTACGGGAAGCCTGTTCCAGGCTATCCTTACGTTCCTGTTTTCAAGGCCGGAAAAGGACTGCCCCGCATAGTCTATATCCCCCCTAACGAGTTTTTGAACGGGTGTTTTTTTAACGAATAATCCTTCTTCGAAAGTGCCTATAACGTAATTGTTATTTGCCCCCACTACAGCGTAATATTCCGTGCTTTCATGGTCGAAAACCATTATATCGGGACATTCTATATCGCCGCCCAAACTGAAATTCTGCAAAAAATCCCAATTAAGTAAATCCTGCGAAGTAAAAAAGCTGTACCGTTTTCCTTCGATATAAAGCGCCATCAAGTATTTGTTTAACGTTTTACTGAAAACCACTTTTGGATCGCGGTTTCCGTGGCAAATCTCGGGGATAATCGGGTTCGAATCTGATTTTTTAAGCCTATAACCATCTTCGGAAGTCGCTACGCATTGGGTATACGGCAAAGAATTATCTATAATGGAATGTTCGCCTGCGGCGGTATAGAAATAATAATATTTGCCGTCGATACCTTTAATCGCACAGCCGGAAAACATACTGCCCGTTTGGTCCGGAAAAAGTTCGGTGTCACGTTCTTTCCAATTAAAAAGGTCTTTTGACACTGCGTGTCCCCAATGCATGTTTCCCCACTCGACGCCGCAAGGATTGTATTGATAATACATGTGATAATCTTCGCCTATTTTTATTAAGCCGTTTGGGTCGTTATTCCAACCGTTTTTAACCGTAAAGTGGGCTATAGGCCGATTATCGGCATTATTTTCGTCAGCGGGTATTTCGTCGGCTTGCGAAAATTCCACTTCTTTTTCATCCAAAAAACAATCGAAATCTTCACCGATGTCAATCGGTAACTGCACGTAACTTAAAAAATCGCTGTTTTCACAGTCATATTTTAGGTATAAAGCAAAAAATATCTTACCGCCTTGTTTGAAAACAAGTTTTTTAAGGTTTGCCTTTTTTGACGTTGGTATTAACAGATATTTACTTTGGTATTTCATCTTAACCTCGACAGTCGTCGTTTTAATTATTTGGACCTATAATTTCAGCAAAAAGTCGGCCTATAAGCCGCTTATCGAACAATTTTATATTTTTTGTAAAATCTTTTTAAGCCTTAAATATATTCTTTAATGCAGGATAAAGTTTTGTAAAAGTCTGATATTTTTTCTCGTAGTAACTAACCTTTTCCTTTACAGGTAAAACGCTTCCACTGTACTTAACGGTGGCTTTGACCGCCTCTTCGACGGTAGAATACTCACCGGCGCCAACCATTGCCAAAATTGCAGCGCCAAAAGACGGACCTTGCTCGGTAACAACTTCATTAACCTTAACGTTTAAAACGTCGGCAATTATTTGCTTCCAGGTATTGCTTTTTGCTCCTCCTCCGCAAATGGTAGTGCTTGTAATATTCAGCCCTCCGCTTTTCGCAATTTCCAAACAGTCCTTAAGTGCAAAAGCCACGCCTTCCATTACGGCTTTACTCATTTGCCGCTTGGTAGTCGTTGGGCTGATACCGATAAACGCCGCACGAGCGAAAACGTCGTTATGAGGCGAACGTTCCCCAACCATATACGGCAAAAAATATAAACCGTCCGTAGTTATATCTTTACAATCACTGTCGTCCCTTTCGTATTCGGGCGATCCCAAAATATCCTCTAGCCACCACTTTCTGCACGATGCCGCAGACAGTATGCACCCCATAAGATGCCACTTGCCGCTAGAGTGGCAAAAGCTGTGTAATCCGTTATTTTGGTCGACCGAAAATTTATCGGAACATATAAAAATGGTTCCGCTCGTACCTAAAGAAATGTTGCAATCGCTTCCGCCGACGGCGCCCGTACCGATTGCAGCAGCGGCGTTATCGCCACCGCCGATAATGACCTTTACATCCCCCGTCAAGCCAAACTCTTTCTTATATTCCTCTTTTAAAAGTCCTACGCATTCGTAACTTTCATAAAGCTTCGGAAGCATATTTTCTTTTACGCCGCAAATATCGAGCATGGGCTTAGACCAACGTCTGTTTTCAACGTCTAATAAAAGCGTGCCGCTTGCGTCCGACAAATCGGTTGCAAATGCGCCCGTAAAAGAATAACTTAAATAATCTTTCGGAAGCATTATTTTGGCGATTTTAGCAAAATTTTCAGGCTCGTTTTCTTTAAGCCATAAGATTTTGGGCGCAGTAAACCCCGCAAAAGCAATATTGCCGGTATAATCTGATAATTTGCTTTTGCCTATAACCTCGTTAAGATATGAAGTTTGCTTTTCGCATCTTCCGTCGTTCCATAAAATGCAAGGTCTTATTACCTTGTCGTCCTTGTCCAAGACGACAAGCCCGTGCATTTGCCCGCCAAAAGAAATACCCTTGACAAGACTTGTATCCACGTTTTGAAGTAACGTTTTTACCGCCTTTTTCGCGCCGTCAAGCCAAAGCGAAGGGTGCTGTTCGGTCCATCCGTCATGCGGATATGAAACCTCGTATTTTTCCGTAGCGGAGTTTATAACTCTGCCTTGTTTATCCACAAGCAGGCACTTAACCCCACTTGTGCCAACGTCTATACCGATATATAAATTCATAATTCAATCCAAAAGTGGGTCTATAAGCCGATTCAAGAAGTAAATTTGCTTGCTCGCAAGAGCAAATTTACGTCGTCGACAAATTGGTGTCATACAGCAAGTTTGCTTGCTATGTGCGCAAAGCGCATATAACCGTGTCTTGACACGGAGTATGGCACCTAATTTATTATCGAGCAATTTTGTTATAATTCCGTCTCGTCAAAAGGGCATTTTACAGCATTGTTTACGCAAGCGATAATTTTTATTTGATTTTCCCTAGAAACGTCTTTATCGTCGAAAACCACGTTATCAATATCAAGCTCGGTAAATATTTTCGCCCAGGTGAGTGCCGCGGCAAATCGCCCCTCGTTAAGGTTTAAATGAAAACCGTCCCTATGTATAAGCGAAGAGTCAAAACCCGAACGCATATTTTGTATGGTCGTGCCCGTAGGTATTACGTAATCAAACCTATTCGATGCCAAAATAACCTCTTTCGTAACCTTTGTAATACCTTGATAGTGCTTATCGGTATCACCGTCGAAATGCCTTAAAAACAGGTCTGCCGACGTTTGCCCTATATTTTGCAAAATATTTGGGTGGTCGCCATCGTATGCCCAGGTCATGTTCCAGGCAAGCTTTGAATTCGGGCAATAAGACTTAACGTAATCTATTAAATTCGGCAAATATTCAAAAGAAGACTTTATGCCCGCGTTAACGGATTGCTGCTGTAATACAACGATATCCCAATCGGCAAAATTAAGCGAAGTAGCTAAACTTGTACCGGGCGTATTGGAATAAACGCCGTTTCTCCAGACACGGAATTCATAATTTGCGCCGTCCGTAAGCGAATTTGTGTAATGGTTTTCTATCGACGCCCCGCCGATAAACATATCTCCGATCAAAACCTCTTCTACGCCAAGACCGTTTAAGAGGCTGTTAAGGCGCCAAACGCTGTCGTCGGTAAAGCTGTTGCCTATACCCAATATTTTAATCGATTTTCTGTATTTCGGCACGACCTCTATTTGATAACTGCCGTATATGTTTTTGTTTACGTTCATCGTCGTTTTATCCTTTAAGTACAATTTCACTTCATATTTGCCGGATTTGGTGTTGTCGCACGCCGAAAAGTCTAAAACGAACTCGTCGGGCTCAAGCCTTGTTTTTACTCCGTCTGCGGTCTTTCTGTCAACCTTTATTGTGTCGTCGTAAAATTCCTCGTCGGTATAAAAGCTTGTCTTGCAGGAAGCGACCAAAAGTTCTCTTTTCGCCACTTCAACGGAAATATCTTGTGAGTGGTTACAGGCAATCAGAAAGACGCAAACTAACGTCAAAAGTGCCCCTATAAGCCTTTTATTAAACATTTTTACTCACCGTATAAATTAATCGATGTCCCCGTAAGGGATAAGTTTGTTGATTTTTACGTTTGAAAATTTTGCGTCGCCATCGGAAAACAAACTTCCGTCGTAAACGCCGCCGTCCATAGCGGTTATGGCGGTCAACGCATATTGATCGTTGACAAAGAATTCCATAACGTTTCCGTCTATTACTATCTTCACGTTACAAAGGTCTGTGTTGCCGATTTCGATAACGCTGTTTACTTTGTGTGAATTATCGTTCGGCGATAAAATCTTCATAAAGGTTTTTCCGCCTTCTTTGCAAACTGCAACCTTGTATTCTTTGCCGTTTTGCCTTAATAAATAGCCTGCACTTTGTGCACCGCTAAGGTCCACCGTAAAGGTTACGAAGTTACGCTTTAAATTCCTTTGTAAAAGGGCCTCGCCATCGTTTAAAGCAAGTGAACCGCTTTCATAATTGCCGCTACCTGCGTTTACAGAATAATTTGTTTCGTTTAAAGTGTAAATATTGCCGTAATTGACGATTTCGGATAGCGCCGGATCAAGCCTTGCGCCCAGACTTCCGTCTTCACGCTGAATTACCTCTCTCGGCAAATTCATATACCCCGCCCATGGCGCAAGCGGAACGCCGTTATACTTGTTTGGTATCCAGCCCCACATATAAACTTTGTCTTTAACTTTAATCGGCCTTGCCGCGCACAAATCTTCACCGTCCAAAAACTTGGTTTCTTTACTAAGCCAATTAACGTCCATACAGTCCACGTTTTCATCACCCGTCCAGTATTGAAGGGCACCGATCTGGTGAACGGTTTTGTGCGAGACGGAAACGAAGGCATACCAACGGTTTCCTATCTTCATAAGTGTAGGACACTCGGGAAGATTACCTTGATAACCTTTAAACACAAGGTTTCCTTCCTTTTTCCAATCAAATCCGATTTCGTCGTTAGATGCGTAAATAACAAGGTCCGACTTCCAGGAATCCGGCGAACTGCCGAACTCTCGATAGCAGCCGCCAATCATTAAGAAGCGTTTGTTTTCCTTATCGATGTAAATCATGTTATCCCTTACGCCAACGGGGTATTTCGAATGGTCTACATAGTTGTTGGGATTGTAAATATAGTGAAGCCTTCCGCCGTTCTTATAATGCTGCCAGGTGTCGAAATTGTTTTCTTCGGGCACGTTTTTAAAGGTCAGCATGTTTTCGGAAACCTCTAAAGCGTTATTGTAGCCTTGTGTACAATCATCGCTCCACAAAAAACCGTTGTAAAGTTTTTCTTCCGCTTCGTCGTAATATGGAAAAACGTCGCCGTAATACTTTCCGAACGTGGTTTTGTGGTAAACGGAAAGGTCTTGCGAATTTTCAAAGGTAACGACGGGATTTAAACTTACGTTGCCGCTTGAAAGCTCGAAGTAAACTTCGTCGCCCACATTTAATTCTTTTTGGAATTCAAAGTACTTTGACGGAATTTCCGCATCCAACGTAACCACGCCGATCGGTGTGCCGTTTATATAAACCTTAAGCTCGGCAAAGCCGGAAGGGTCCACAAGTTTGATATTTCCGTAAATAACCGCACTGCCGGACTTAGGCACGTCGAATTTTCTCACAGCTAAGGCGTTTTGGGCGGAGCACATTTTTTCTTCAACAATCGTTGCTCCGCCGGACTTCCATCCGCCGATTTGGCTATCGTAAGTCATCGGAAGATAACCGCCGTTTTTAGCCAAATAATACCAACCGTTATAGCCCTGCTCCGCCATTTTGGTGTAGCCGTGGCTTGCACGGTAAGTTCCCGTTTGCTTTTCGTATGCAACAACTGTGTTAGGCGTGTAAAGATCCATATAATCAAATTCCTTTGGCCCTTCTATGGGCGGATTGTCGCTGCCGGATGTTGGGGGCTTCTGACAACCGACCGTAAGCACACACCAAAGCACCGTTATCACAAGTAAAAACGCAAATAATCTTTTCATTTTTCACCTTAGTCGTAAACGTCGTAAAACTGCGCAAGCCTGTTTATGGTTACGTTTTTAAATTCAGACTTAGCGTTCGAATAGAAACCGGGAACAAAATCCTTTGAAGTCATACCCGTCCTGCCGGTAAGCGCCATAACGTCGTCAACGTAAAATTCGACTACGCCGCCGTCAATCACGGCTTTTACGGAAAATACCGTTTGGCTTGAATCACCGAAGTAGATTTTGCTTGAAATGGGGTGGGAAGAATCCTTCGGGCAGCCTATCTGCATATAAACGCCGTCGGCTTCCTTTATCAAACTAAGCCTGTATTCCATACTATCAACGCTCATCGTAAAGCCTGCCTCGGTTGAGTTTTTCATATCGAGGTCGAACGTTACGAACGAAGCGTTAGTGGTTTTCGTCAATTTTGCTCTGTTATTTTGGCCGTTCATTACAACGTTATTGTTTGTACCCGAAACGTTACCGCTTAAAGATTCCAAAATAGCAGGCGTAACGTCGTACATTTTACCTTTATTGACGAGTTTTGTTGCCATCGGGTCGAGCTTAGAACCCAAAAGACCGTTTTCACGTGCGAAAACCTCTCTCGGAAGATTCATAGGTCCGCCCCAGTGATAGGTGTTGTAAAGCTTGGGCATCCAACCGTAAAGATAAAATCTTCCGCCGATATTTTCAATTTGAGGAACGCACAAATCCTCGCCGTCAAGATGGTTTGTGGGAAGATTTTGCCAATCGACCTCGTCAATGGTTTGATTTTCACCGCCTACCCAGTAAGAAAGTCTTCCTATACCGTGAATTGATTGACCGGAAATACCGGTATACAAATACCACCTGTTACCGATCTTTCTTAAACCCGAGCATTCCGGTTCGCCGGAGTTATTCGGGAAGGATCTTAATACGATAGAAGGATTGCTCCAATCAAAGCCGATGCTATCTACGCTTGTTCTTAAGGTAAGATCGCAGTTAACGTTTGCCTGCCCGTTGGTCTTATATGATAAGGTTAAAAATCTTCTTTTATCCACTTCTTCGTCATAAAAGTTTGTTCCGTCCCTTCCGCCGATATATTGACTATAGTCGATTAAGTCGGGCGATTTATCGTATGACATATAGTGGTCGTTTACAAAAGTCGTGTCGTAATTTGCGTCGTAAAACCTGAACATATCCGTCGTGGTCTTGCGATACCATTGCCACTGCAAATCACCGCCGTGGTTCCAAAGGTGGTAAAGGTTCACAGTGTCGTCGTAGTAGTAAGCGTGTACGTCGCCGTACGCCCCCCAAGGGTTTCTCGTTTCATATAAAGAATCGTTTAACGTTTTAGTCGTAATTGTCGGATTTAAGTAGGCATTTGAGCCTTTAATTGCAAAATAAAGCTTATCCCCTGCGGTCAAAGAAACCTTCCCGTTAAAGTATCTACCAATCGTATCGTTTTCGTCAACTACAATTTCGCCGATTTCGGAAATTTTTTCGGAATTTTTATATACCGAAAGTGTAATATTGCCGCCGCCCGCCGAAGCCTTTCTCAGCGTGCCTTGGAATAAATAGTTTGCGGAGGTTTTTGCTTGATAGACGTATCCTGCTTCTTGCGTGCAGGTAAAAACGCCGTCTGAAAAGGTCGTACCGCTTCCCCCTTCCCAAAGGTTGCCGTTATAAGATAACGTAGTGAAATTTGATGGTGAGCCTTCTACGTAGTACCAGTTATTGTAGCCTTGTGCGTCGTTAAACTTATATCCATAAGAGGCACGGGTAAGCTCGCCATCTTTTACCTCGTCATATTTTTGTTTTGCGTCGCCGTCGTAAAGTTTTTCGTAAGATACGATTTCATTCATAGGTTCTCCTCCGATAGGTTCGTCCGCCGAACTTGAATCTTCTCCTCCTCCGCAGGAAAGAAGAAATGGGCTTTGTAATAGGAATACGAGAGTAATGATAAAGGTCAATATTTTTTTCATTTTGCACCTCTTATTTTAAAAAATAGTTGAGTTTAAAAAATAGTCGAGGGGCGCACGGAGCCGATCTCGGCGCCCCTCTCGTCAGTTAACAGTCTGAAAAACTGTCAGGTCAGTTTATTTCCTTCTTTTTATCATGAATATGATAGCAGCACCGGCAAGTGTAATCATTTCCATAACGCCGCCCGTTGCGCTTTGGCAGCCCTGGCAGCCGCCCTTAGCGGGTTCTTCATCGCCGCTGCCTTGGGGCGGAGTTTGCCCTTCTTCTTCAACGGTAATGGTCTTTTCTGCGGATTTAATGCCGTTTATAACGCAGTGAACCTTGTACGTGCCGGCTTCTTGACCGAGTAATACGTATTTAAGTTCTGCGCCGTCAACCTTAGCGCCGTTTACGTACCATTCGATGGTTTCGGCTTCTGCGTCAAAGGGGTTAAGGGTTGCGTTAATCGTAGCCGACTGACCGACTTTAATCTTAACCGAAGAAACGGAAAGGGTTACGCTTTCGAGATCGGGTGCAGGTAGTTCTACGCCGCTGAAGGTGATATTTCTCATCTTAAGAGGAACGACTGAAGCGCCGTCAGACGGGAAGAGGTTAAGTGCATAACCGGAAGGCAGAGTTGCATCCGGTATAATTACGAATAAAACAAGTTCGCCGTTTAAATACATAGCGACGTTTTTGCCGTCAACCGCCACGGTTATTTTGTTCCAATCGCCTTTTTTTGCGAGACCTTCGTAAGAAAGGTCTTTGCCAAGTCCGTATGCGTTTGTATCGTAAGATTTGTCAAGAGCTTGGTTTTTAAGATATAATCTGAAGTTATCCGGATTTACCGCAACCGCAACTTCCGCAACCTTTGCGCCGGAGCCGTCCGCATGGAAGCCTTCGAAGCAAGGATAGCAGTAATATTCCATAGAAATGTCTGCGGGAACGAAAAGTTCATAAGAAAACGCAAAGCTTGTTGAGGACGGGTATTTAATACCGCTCATCGACCAGCCGCTATACTGCGGGGTTTCGGTGTAAAGATACTTGCCGCCTTCGTCTTCGCCGACTTTAAAGTTGCCGTAGTTTGCTTCGGGGTCAAGTGTCAGCTGGGAAATCTGTTGATAGAATTCTTTTGCTTCGATTTCTTTTAATACGTCAAAAGCAATGGAAATCTGTTTTTCGGAGCTTACAATCTCTCCGACTTCTGCGCGAACGACTAACGTAGTGCCTGCGCTATAAGTCGAAAGGTCAAGTGTTAAGGTTGAACCGTGAACGTCTTCAACCAAGGTGTTGTTTAAGAACCAATTAACCTGGCTGTCTTCGGCGAGACCGATAAGGTCTGCCGTAATTTCAGGTGTTTCGGTATTAAGATAACTGCTGGAAGCGTTAATTCTGACCTTGCCCTGTTTTACAACGAGAGTAAGTTCGTTACTTGTAACGGTTTCGGTTTTATAAACTACTTTATATTCGCCGGCCGCTAAACCGGTAAGTGCTAAAGTAGCGGTCGTTTCTTCCTGTGCTTCACCGTTTACGAACCATTGGATCGTGTCGCCCGTGAAGTCGCCCATCGTCGTAGCCGTAAAGGTTGCCGTATCGATCGGATAGATTTCCGTCTTGTCGGATTCAATTACGATCTTCTTTGCTACTACGCTTATTTTAACCTCTTCACTTGCTAAGGTGTCGTTTTTGTAAACGATTGTGTATTCGCCTTCAGCTAAATTGGAAAGTGTAAGGGTATTCGTGGTTTCGGTCTGAACTTCGCCGTTTAAATACCACTTCATATCGTTTGCAAGGGTTCTGTCACCGAATACCGTGCTTGTAAACACTACTTCTTCGTCCGTGGAAACCAAAGTCTTGTTTGCCTTAACGATTGCCGCAGATTCTTGATCGAATCCGTCGTAGGAAAGCGTCGTCCAATAAGCGCCGCCTCTGCCGTTCTCGATAGACATGTTCTGCAAGTTACCTTTTGTAATGCCCATTTCCGTGAAGGAAGTCCTTACGCCCAATACGCCGTTTACGTAAAAATCAACCGTGTCGCCGTAAACTTCTACTTCATAGGTGAAACTGTTAGTTTGGGAAACGTCAACAGGGTTACCGCCCTTACCGCTTACGTCGCCGCCGTTTACAGAACCGTCGTCTTTATCTCTCCACCAGCAAATTTCCGGGGTAACGGTGGTGCCGTCCACTCTTGCCTGGATCGATAAGCCGTTATTGTTGTTTGCCTGATGACGGGTGTTGTAGTTATTGATACCGTATAAACGCATCATAGGATAATAGCCTTCTTTTGTTGCGTCGTCGATTACCCAAGTACCTACAACCTTAAAGTTTTTCTTATAAAGGTTTGCAGCCGTCAGTTCGGTAACTTTATAAAAGTTGTTATGATCGGTGGTGTTACTGGTTATTACGGCAGAGGTTTCTGCAGCCTTTGCTTCTTTAAGTACAAAGTTGTCTACTTCACAACTGCCGCGAAGATCGAACCAAACACCTGTAATCGTGCCTTCCGGAATGGCTTTTCTGCTCATGTAACGTGTGTTACCGAAGTTTGAAAGGTGGGTAACGATACGACGTACGCCGTTTAACCAAACTTCAACGTAACCTTCATAGTGAACCATTCTGATGTTAAGCGTTTCTCTTGTGGAAGCCGCAACGTCATTAACACCGCCCTGGTCAAAACCGGAGTTGTTGTAAATATCTTGTCCGTCAAAGTTTGCAAGACGCCAGAATTGTCCGTCGGCGATACCTTCGAGGTAAATGTTTTTACCTTCGCCGGAACCGTCCAAACCTTCAAAGTGAATATAAAAGCCTGTGCCTGATTCTTTTACTTTAAAGTCAAAAGAAAGGTCATAGTTGTTTGAGGCAAGTCTTTTATCTTCCGGGATTATATACTTGTGTAAGCCCGAAGGTAACTGTAAAACGCCGTCGGTTACGGTTTGTCCGTAGCCGAGATCACCCTCAACTAATTCACCTGAAAAGTCTTGTTTATAAACTATCGTGTCTTCTGCGTCTGCCAAAGCGGGTGCTGCGTTAATTGCAAACACACAGCATAGTGAAAGACACATAACAGCTAATAAACAAATAATGCTTTTAGTTTTTTTCATAATTATCTCCCTGCATATTTTTTTTGCCGCTTTTGCGACATATTGCTTAATTTTGATCCGGTTTAAGGTTATAAACCGATTCTTTCGGCACGTTTTCAAGATTACAACAGAGCACTTCTGCGGTCTCCGTTTTCACGTGCGAAATTTTTTGTGTACATTTATCGCAAGAGTATAAGCATCTTTCGATAAACGAACAGCCGTCCCCCCTGTCCTCCAAAGTACCTAGCTGCATGGATTTAAGCGGCAGATCGTCGTTGCCGTGGTATTCCGGGTCGGGTACGGGCACTGCTTGGATAAGTGCCCTTGTGTAAGGATGTCGCGGGGTTTTTATTACGTCGCCGATATTTCCCATTTCCACGATTTCGCCTAAGTACATAACGCAAACTCTGCCGTTTCTTGCAATGTACCTCGTTGTGGATAAGTCGTGGGAAATATATACGAACGACATATTAAGTTTTTTGTTAAGTTCCTTCATAAGGTTAAGAAGCGATAACCTAAGCGATACGTCAATCATGCTGACAGGCTCGTCCGCAACGATAAGCCTCGGGTTTAAGGAAATCGCTCTTGCCATTAAAATTCTTTGCCTCTGTCCGCCCGATAGTTGGTGCGGATATTTGGACAAATACTGCTCGGCCGGCAAAAGGCCGACAAGCGCCATAAGTTCGTTGATTTTTTCGTCGATTTCTTTGGCTTTAAGCTTTCGGTTCGAGGTTTTAATAGGTGCGTAAAGACTTTGATAAATGGTCCTTACGGGGTTTAACGCGGCATAACTGTCCTGCTGAATAAACTGCACCTGATTATATGAGGAAATGTCTTTTGTAAACATTCCCGAAACCTTTTTGCCGTTAAAATAAACGTTACCGGACGTAGGTCTTATAAGACCGGTAATAATCCTGCCTAAAGTTGTCTTACCGCAGCCCGACTCACCGACAATCGCAACGATTTCACCCTCGTAAATGTCAAGGTTGACGTCTTTTAAAACGTGAATGTTCTTGTCTTTTAAAAGCGAGCCCGGTTTTTTGAACACCATATTGATGTTTTCCAATCTCATAAGTGGCGATTTATCCATTTTTCGCCTCCTTATAAAAATAACATTTACCCTTTAAGCCGCCCTCGATTTCCACAGTGTCCGGCTCCTTTTCGGTGCAAACCTCTTTTCGGTACGGACATCTCGGTGAAAAGATACAGCCCTTTGGAAGGTTCATTAAGTCGGGCGGGTTTCCCTCGATGGGTTTTACAAGATCAACGTCGCCGATAATGGACGGGGTTGCCCCGATAAGCCCCTCGGTATAAGGGTGATACCTGTACTTGAAAACCGACTTCACGTCGCCGTATTCCATAAGCCTTCCGCCGTACATTACACCGATATAATCGGCAAATTTTGCAACGACGCTTATGTCGTGGGTCATAAGAAGCATTGTTATGCCCAAATCACGGTTAATCTCCTTCAAAAGATTAAAAATATAACTCTGCGTAATTACGTCAAGTGCGGTGGTCGGCTCGTCTAAAATAATAAGCTCCGGGTCTAATATTAAAGAGAACGCAATCATTACCCTTTGTTTCATACCGCCGGATAATTCGTGCGGATAGGAGCTTAAAACCCTTTCCGCATCGAGCTTTACGTATTCCAAAAGTCCACGGACGTGTTTTTCTTTCTCTTCCTTGGATAAAGGAGAGTCGTGCTCATTTAGAGTTTCAAAAAACTGTTCTCTGACGGTAAGTACCGGGTTAAGCGCGCTTTGTGCGGCCTGAAACACCATTGAAACCTTCGCCCAGCGGAATTTCCGCATATCTTTATCCGAAAGGTCCTTTAAATGCAATTCGCCGCCGTCTTTCGGGTAAAAGTAAATATCTCCGTCGGCTATTCTTCCCGGCTCGGATATACACCTTATAATAGATGAAGAAAGTGTGGTTTTGCCTGACCCAGATTCACCGACAAGCGCCGTTATTTTACCCCTTTTTATTGGTAAAGAAATGTTTGTTACGGCCCTTATGGTGTATTTTTTGAGGGGGTATTCGATTGATATTTGTCTGAATTCGGCTATGTTTTCATTAAGAATATTGTTTTCCATATATACTCCTTACATAACCTTTAAGCGTGGGTTAAGGGTTTCGTCAAGTCCGTTGGCAAGCATAAGTGTTGCCACTTGGAATATAACGATTGCCACAAGCGGATATAATAGTATCCTTACGTTGTTCGCGTTGACAAGGCCTTTCGTTCTTGCCGCATTCATGATAGCACCCCAGTTGGTCGGGTCGTAAGCCGCTAATCCTACAAGCATAATACCTACGCTTGCAACGATAGCGTTACGCATTGCCATAACGAAGTTAATTGCAATATACGAAAAGACGTTGGGCATCAGTTCTTTAAAAATAATGTGCGCTTTACTCATATGCATTACCTTGCAAATCTGAATAAAGTCCCGCTCTTTAAGGCTCATTACCTGTACCCTTATCGCTCGGCAAAGCCCTGCCCAACTGAAAATTGAAATCATCAATGCCAGCGACAGCGGTGTTTCGATTACGACAAGTGCCGCCAACAGTAGGTAAACGGGGAATGACGGGATTGATAAAAAGATGTTCGTTACAGCCATAATCACCCTATCGATCCACCCGCCAAGGTATCCCGAAACGATGCCTAAAACAGTACCGATAACGACGGTAATAAGCGCCGAGTAAAAAGCAATTTCCAAAACGTTTCCGGTGCCGTCGATTACCTGACGGAAAACGTCTCTTCCAAGCCAGTCCGTACCAAACGGGTGCTCAAAGGATGGCTGAAGATATTTGTCTTTAAGACTTGTTTCCGTGGAGTAAGGAAAAATTAACGGACCAAAAACGGCAATCAAAACGTAAATCAAAATTATGCTTGCGCCGATTATCGTCTTTTTGTTGGAAAAAATCTTTTTAAGCCCTTTTAAAACTCCCGCACCAAACTCTTTAATCAGTGAAAGTGCGCTTTTAAAAAAGTTTTTAACCTTCATTCATTACCCCCTTCTTACCCTCGGATCGACAAGCGGATAGATAAGGTCAACTATCAGGTTGACGAAAATAACCATCGCCGCCGAAAAGAAGATAAGTCCTTGCACCACCATGTAGTCTCTGTTTACTACACGGTTGGAAATCTCAAGTCCGATACCGGGGTAATTGAAAATACTTTCCATAAGTGTCGCGCCGCCGAACAAAGAGCCGAAAGAAACACCCAAAGAGGTAATAAGCGGCAATAATGCGTTTTTACGCATATATTTGCTTCTTATCGTGCTGTCTTTAAGCCCCCTTGCACGGGCAGCCAGAATGTAATCTTCGCCCAAAACGCCTATCGTGCTGCCGCGCATTTGTAAAATCCAGTTGCCCGTCTGAACGATAGTGTAGGACAAAATAGGCAAAAACGCATAATAGAGTACGTTTAAAATAAAGGGCATATTAAAGCCGGGTGTTACCTTAAACGCATCGTAGTTATTTTGTGCCGGAAACCATTTAAGCTGATATGCAAAAACGATTACGAGTAGCAGTGCCATCAAATAATCGGGTATAGAGCCGGAAATGGCAATATACGACGATGCAATCTTATTAGCTACGCCCTGTCGCTTTTGCGCAACGTACCCGCCGATAAAGGTTCCTAAAAAGAAACTTATAAACAAAGCAACCGAGGATATGAACAAGGTCCAAGGAAGCCGGGTCTTTATCAATGAGTTTGCAGACACGCCGGTTTCTAAGTAAGATTCGCCCAGTTTGCCCCTGAATAATCCGCCTACGTACCTAAAGAAGGCTTGAAAAATGCCTTCATTAGGGTCGTAGTTAAGTAGCTGCGAAGCAAGTTCGTAAGCCCTGTCGTAGTTTATACCCTGTCTTTGTTGAAGTCCCAACGCATAAAGATGAACGATGTCGCCGGGGATCTGCCGAAGCAGGAAAAACAGCAGTATAATAGACAATGATAAGGTAACTAAAGATACGCCTATTTTCGAGAAAAAATATTTGTATTTAGTAAAGAACTTGCCTACCGCAGTCATATTAAATTTAGTTTTGCGTAAAGATTTATCTTTAGCACAATTCTTTTTGTCTTCCATTTTTAATTATTCGGTTGATAGGTACCGTCTATTAACAGATAGTTTTGCGCAAACGGAAGGTTTGTACGAGCAACCTCGAAAAATTCTTCCGTGCCGTAGCCGGGTACGTACTCAACGTTTCTAGATTCCTGCCAATATTTTTGCATCGGAACGTTTTTGATTTTTCCGACGTTATAGGTTGATGCCGTTACGTTCTGGAAGAATTGAATACCAAGCGAAAGGTCTGCAAGACCGTGGTTGAATACGTCAACCAAATAGGTCAATTCTTCGGCGTCAACCGAATAGAAAGAGTTGATATAATCTGCGAATTCATAGGTTTTCGTATCTCCGTCAAGGCCGTTAAATACTAACTTAACACTGCCTCTTTTTGCTGCTTCGTAATAGTCGACGGGATATTTCTCAACGTGTACCCAACTTGCGTATACGCCTGCAAATTGGTTATAGGAGCCTGTAGGATAAGAAAACGACATGTTAAGGTCGGTCCATTCGAGCATCATATCGTACGGGCAGTTATCCGCCATTGCGTTCGAATAGAAGCTGCTAGATTTAAGTAGGTTTACTTTGATACCGAAGCTTTCCATTTGTGCAGCGGCGGCTTCGGCGGCGGTCGAAGAAATATCGTGGCTTGCGGGTGCGCCTAAAACGACGGTAACCTCTTTACCACCCTTCATCCATCTTCCGTTTTCCAAAGTCCAACCCGCTTCTTTTAACAATCTTTCCGCAGTGCTTCTGTCAAAGGAGTATTTCGGCAAAGTATCGTAATGCTTTTTGCTCATATATCTTTGAGCTTCCGAATCCGCCATACCCATTAACGGATAATAAGAAGTGGTTGCGTAAGGGTTAGCTGCAAGCGTAATTTCTTCACGGTCGAAAATGTATTGGAAAGCCTTTCTGATTCTGATATCCGAGAACAAACTGCTCTTTATATTAAAGGTAATACCGATTGAGCCCGGATCGTACATTTTAAGGTTAACGAGATCTTCGTTGGTTGCGATCATACTTTCCAAAGTATCCTGCTGAATAAAGCCGTCGTAATAATCAACGTAACCGTTCGTGATTAATTGATAGGTTTGATTGAGGTCGCTCGAAGTGTACAGTTTGACTTTATCGAAACCGATTGCGTCTGCGTTCCAATAGAATTCGTTTTTAACAAGACCGATTTGAGTTGCCGAGAAAGTATCGGGTTTAAAGGGGCCTGTTGCAATATACCAGGAGGGACTATAGGAGGAGAATGCGTTTCTTGTAACGTTCATTTTTACAACCTGTTCGTCGGTTGAAAATCTGTTGAACGCCCCCCAAAGGTTTTGCTGACGGTTAATCGGGCTTGCCATAACGATGTCGTAAAAAGTGTCTACGTATGAAGAGAATTCATCGTATTTGACAGTGCCGGACTTGTCCTGTGCAAGTAATAAAACCTTAACCGTGTCCGCAGGCTCCTTTAACGGGTTCCAAACAAACTCTACTGTCTTATCGTCAACAACTACCACGGAAACCATGTAGTTACTTGAGGTCGGGTGCATGATGTAATAGTAAGACCAAACGTCTTTTGCCGTGAACGGTTCGCCGTTTTGCCAGGTTGCGTTTTCTCTTATTTTGCATCTTGAAACGCTTACGGTATCACAACCCTGTTCGACGTAGTAGTCATATGCGTCCGCACCCATTGCGTCTTTGTATTCTGCGATTGGGTGTTCGGTGTGTACGGGGAGTTCTTGAGCCAGCTGACAGAAAATTTCGTCTGTTGAACGAACGTATCTATAAAGACCTTCGACAACGAAATAATCGTAAGCGCCGCAGTTAGTGTTGCTGTTATAGTGGTTAACCAGACCGCTTGCAGTCCAGGTCGACATCATAGAGAAAGAATTATCGGTATTCTTTCCCGGCGTGTTCGGATCTCCACCCGGTTCGGGGTCACCGCCACAACCAACAAATGCGCTGAAAGATAACACTAAAGCCAATAAAAGTGCTAAAATTCTGAATTTTCTCATACAGTTCCTCCTTTATCAATCAAAAATATTATAATAATCGGCTAACCGATAAATATTGAAGTTATTCAGCGAAACCCCTTCGCCTTCGGAAATTAGCGAAAAGTTATATTCGCTGCCAAGTTTAGTATGTGCCGTTACGCCGTACGTATCGCCGATAAAGGCTTCGATAAACTGTCCGTCGCATACTATTTTTAATTCTTTGTCTGTAATATCGAGATTTTCAATCTCTTGATAAACGCCGCCTAAGGGATTCGTCCAATCATTGGTTACCGAAAGATAGGTCTTTCCGTTTTTCTTGAACACTCCGACGTAGTACTTCGTATCACCCGAGCTAATCTTTACGCCGACCGAATCGCCGCCGCCCAGGCTCACGTTCGTCTTTATTAAACTTCTGTTAAACGTTCCGTTAAAGGAAGCGTAAGATCTTGCCTTTGTTGACGTAAATTTTCCGTTTGACTCATTAAAACCGTCAAACGTAGCAGTACTTGCGGACAAAGGAGCAACAAGCCCTTTGTTTAAAAGTTTGGTAAGCATAGGGTCTAACCTTGCGCCTAAAGTGCCGTCCTCTCTTACAAATACCTCTCTCGGCAGGTTAAGATATCCGCCCCAAACGCTTGCGTGGGGGGTATAACCCATCCAGCCGTACATGTAATAATAGTCGCCGACTTTGCAAAGCTGAGCCGCGTGTACGTCCCCGCCGTCAAGATAAAATTCTTTTTTGGATGCCCAATCCACGTTTTCGGGAGCGACGCCTACGTCTCCTACCCTGTAGGCAAACCTGCCTACGTTTCCGGAAGTGCCGGTGCCGTATTCGGAATAGAAAACGTACCAACGATCACCTATTTTTTTGATTTGCGGACATTCGGGATCCCCTTTGCCCGTAAAATCCAAAATATGGGTCGCTTTCGTGGAAAAGATTCCCTTTTCGTCCCCTTTATAAAGCGATAAGGACTTTTTACCGTTAGCGGCTGCCGAAGTGAAATAGTTCATCACTACGCAGTAATATTGTTTGCTATCTTTGTCGTAGTAAATATCGGGATCACGGCCGGAATACACGCCTTGATCGAAATAGGCACGGTAGGTGTATTTCAACATATCGTCCGCTTGGTCGATATACGGCTCGGAACCTCTTTTCCAGGTGATTAAGTCGTCGCTTACCGAAGTTCCTGCATAATTTCCGAAACCAAAGGATGAGCGATATTTGCCGTCTGCGTCCTTAATTACGTTTAAAACGTAATATAAGTCCTGTTCGCAGGGGGCGTTCTCGTCAAGTTGAATTTTTACGTCGTTATACTGAATCATGTTCCTGCTTGTCGTAAGCAGTGATTGGAATGTCGGTATATATCCACTGCTTTGCTTACCCGTTGACAGGTAATACATATACATGGTTTTGGACTCTTCGTCGTAGAAAGGATGTACGTCGCCGTAATAGCCGTCGGCTGCGTGATGTAAGCTCGTCTCTCTTGCCATCACGTAATCCACCGTCGGATTCCATTCCGCGCTTCCTTCCCCTTCCAACACGAAGTAAACGGTCTGTCCCTTATTTAGTTCAACGGTATTGGAATGATAAACGCCCTCTTTAGCGTCAAGGGCTTTATCAAACAAAACCGTTGAATCCAAACAAACTTTAACCGAAAGATTGCCTTCTATAGGCTTTGGACTTCCGTAAACGTGCGCCCTGCCGCTTATCGGTGCAACGAAAGCACGCACCGCATAACTTGACTTTGCCGAGGTCATAACCTTTCCGTCAAACTTGGCGCCTTCGCCTACGAATAAGCCGCTATCTAAGCCCGCGTCCGCATAATTGCCGTTTTTCAAATATTTGTAATAAAAGTTGTTATAGCCTTGTTCGGTTTTTTTGGTGTAACCGTATGACGCCTTGTAAACGGCAGCACCCGTTATAGGTGCCGACAAAGTTTCCTCATTAAAGTACAAATCTTCGTAAGATAACTTCATAGGCTCCACGATTTCACCCTGCGGCGGTTCCTTCTGCGGCGAAGAATCTTCGGGGCTTCCTTTGCAAGAAACGCTCACGGATAACGTTACCGCCGCCAGAAACAAACATATTATCGATAAAAATTTTTTCATAAAACCTCACTTCTTTTTTTCGCGTATCGTAATAATAACCCTTATCGCTATAACAAGGGATAGCATCAATAAGGCGGCAAAAAGCGATACGAACCATTCGGCCGTCTTATACGGTACTATTACCAACATTATTAAATTTGCTATCAACAAAAATAGCGCACCCTTAAGGGTAAATTCAGTCATATAAGCCTCATTTTATGAAAAGATTAATATCTTTAAAGGTTACTTTGTTGGAGTGAGAATAAATGCCCCACTCACCTTCTTTTACGTCGAACATTCTGCCGCTCATAGCAACTTCGTCGTTAATGTAAACCTCCAAAACCGAGCCTTGGAAAATTATGGTCATTTTGTTTTCCTTTTTGGGAACAAAATATCTTTCCACGTCCGCCATGAAATGAAGGTTGCCGTCCTTTCTCGGTTGCTTGTCCATAGCAAGACGGTTGTGCTTGGGTTCGATCTTGACTAAATAATGCCTGTCAAGATGGTCGGCGCTTCTTAAAATAACACCGAAATCCCCACGCTCGTCTTCCGTGTAGAAGTTTAGCTCGATTTTGCCGTTTTCAGGCATCATATCGAACATCTGAATGTTTTTATATTCGCCGCCGAACGCATAGCCGTTTTCAAGACTTTCTACGTCGCCCATCTTAAAGGTTTCTTTATAAGAAGCCTTTTTGGAATATTCCGCCTTTACTTCGTCAACGCATTTTACTCTTAGGGTGCCGTCCTCGTTTTGAATGATTTCGTGCGGAATAATATTTCCGCCCCATTGCCACCAGTCGTCATCCCTTTCGTGGTCTTTAATGCAGTTCCAGCCGAACATTATACGGCGCTTGCCGTCAGTCGTCGATTTTGCCGCATAAAAGGCGTGGCCGTCGAAATCGTCAACCTTGGGCGTTATCCACGGTCCGTTAGGAGACTTTGCCATGCGGTATTTTGTAAGTATCTTGTCGGTGAATTCACTGAACACAAGATACCACCAATCCCCCATTTTAAATAGGTCGGGGCATTCGTGGGTAAAGTATGCGTGCGGCGCATAAAAATCTTCTTTACTTAGTTCCCAATCGTATCCGTTTTGGGAATACGCTACGAGCGTAACCCCTTTATAAGCGGTCGGGTCGTTATTTTTGTGCCTTGCCGCGATCAGCATGCAATATAAATTTTTGTCGGGATCGAAATATACGAAAGGATCTCTGAAATCGTGCATTTCAAGATAAGACGGCGCTTCGAAAACGAAGTCCTTATCCTTTTCCCAGTGGATCAAATCATCGCTTGTTGCACGTAAAATCTTTTGTTCGGGAAATCCTTGACGTCTTAAATGCGGATTGTGTCCGGTGTAATAAATTACAAACTTGCCGTTAATTTCCGTACAGCTGCCTGTAAAAACGTAAAGGTCTTGCTCCTCTTCCGTGCCTCTTAAAAGAACGGGACCGTGGTCCACGTAGTTTACCAAATCCTTCGTGGTTAAAAGACACCACGGACAACCCTCTCCGCAATTATCCCAGTCTCTGTAATCCCGAAGATAGAAAAGCTTAAATTCACCGTCGTGATAAAACGGAATAACGTCTGCGCAAACCGCTTTACCTGGCGCTCTGTAAAACATAGAAACCTCCATTAGTATGTCTTTGTAATCGTAATATTTTTTGGTCGGCGTCATTTTTGAAATCAAAAATATTAATTTCAATTTCAGTATGCCGCATTTTCTTAATGTAATCGTTTACATTTTTCAAAAAATAATAAAAAGAATTTTTTCTGACGGATTACCGCCAAAATTCCTTTCGTTGTCCTTGTGTAATCGTTTACATCATAGAAAAAAATAATAAAAGGAAATGTTTTGCGAACTTTGACGCCGTCAAAATCCCTTTTGTCATCTGAATGTAATCGTTTACATTTTTTGCCAAAAAAATATATGAAGCAGCAAAGATCTAAAATCCTTACTACTACCTTACAAGCCAAGAATAACACACAAAACCGCCTTTGTCAATACCTTTTTTAAAAAAAATTACTAAAAAAATTTTTGCAGGGATTACCGAATTCGGCATATTTTCAGTAAAATTCGGAAAATTTTTCAGTAATTATGCCTTTTTTTAACCTACGCTTGATTTTTTCATTTTGTTTTGTTATAATTTGAAAAAGGTGAAATATGATTACGATAAAAGACGTCGCAAAAAAAGCCGGAGTGTCAACGGCAACAGCCTCTCGGGCATTACATAATATAGGTCATATTAAGGACGAAACCCTTAAAAAGGTACTTCTCGCAGCAAAGGAACTTGGCTTTGTAGCCAACGCAACTGCGCAATCTTTGAAAAGCACCGCCCTTGACGCAATCGGAATAATAGTTTCGGATATCAGAAACGAATATTATTGGAAAATTGTCGCCAAGCTTCAAAACGTTTTAAAAAAGCAAAACAAACAGATCGTTTTGGCTTTCAGCGCGGAAAACCCTGCGGAGGAAGAGGCCAATTTCAGGTATTTGATCGCCTGCCGTGTTTCGGTAATTATCTTTACCCCCGCAAGCAACACTAACCAAGAAATTATTGACGTTGCCATTAAAAACGGAATCAGAGTTTTACAACTTTATCGTGACGTTTACCCCGATTTAAGTTCCATTATAAACGACGACGAGGACGGCTGCTATCAGGCAACGAGGTTTTTGATTGAAAATCAATGCAAAAAATTGCTGCTTGTCGATGTTGAATACGATTATCTTAAGTTTGAGGACGTCTTGCCCTGTCGTAGCACCGGATTTTTGAAAGCCTTAAAAACCTCCCCCGACGTTGAACAAATTATCGTCAAACATAAATTTACAAAGGATAAAGACCTTGAAATCGTTAATCAAATTCACTCATATCAGCCTGACGGAATAATTGCAGGAACAAACATTTCCTGCATGATCGTAATGGATTATTTCATGAAAAATAACAAGCACGTAAACTTTGTTTCCTTCGACGATAATAAATGGCTTAATATCAATTCCATTAGCGCAATTCAGCAAAATAACGATATTTTGATTGATTCAATCGTCGATTACGTTACAAGCCCCGCACAAACTATATCAAAAATAAAAATCCCCTGCACACTTATCAAAAGACAGGTGTCTATTTAATTTAAGGGTTTAGAATGATTTTTGGAAAGAGCTTTGCGCCGATATGCGCTCCATTCCATACTTATATAATAGCTCCGACCAAACTGTAATAAAAATACCCTTGTACCCAAGTCAAAACACAGGTATCGATTTAAAATAATTTGTGAAGACAAAAGTATACGCCTATAATTAAAGAATCCGCAGAAGCTTTCAAAAAAGCCCTTGCGGATTTTTTCAACTCTAAATACGGCATTAGCCATTCATACGTCATTGCGTGGAGCTTTAGCTCCGTAGCAATCCAGACACACAGACTGAAAAACCGTCTAAAGTCCGCCTATAATCCCATTATCGCATAAAAACGGCACCCTATGACTAGCAAACCCCACTTAACCCCACAATGGCTACAAACCTACCGTTTCCCACCTGCTCCATAAACAATCAAACATGCCGTTTGTCCCCTTCGTCATTGCGAGGAGCGGAAGCTCCGTGGCAATCCAGACACCAAAGTTAATTATAAGTTCCTTTCGTCATTGCGAGGAGCGGAAGCTCCGTGGCAATCCAGACACCCAAGCCAATTACATTCTCAATACATATATTATATCGCAACCAATTCATAGCGTCAGCCTGCTCCTTTGTGTAAAGGGAGCTGGCACGCAGTGCCTGAGGGATTGTCCGAACGCTAGCGAACTTCAATAATTATTTTAAATCCACAATGCTGCGAAATTGTGATTCATTCTTCATTAGCGTAGCGGCTTCATTCTTCACTAGCGTAGCGTCTTCATTTGCCGCAGGCAAAAAGTCCCGCTATAAGCCCATTATCGCATAAAAACGGCACCCTATGACTAGCAAACCCCACTTACCCCCACAATGCTACAAACCTTTCGTTTCCCACCCACTCCATAATCTTTTAAAGGTGCCGTTTATATTTTGTACGGTGCCTTTAAAAGTATATAGGGCGGGTGGGATAAACAGGTCGGTATTATCCGTTAGTGAAGGTGGGCTACAAAAGAATATCGGCACCGTACATAATTTGCCGCAGACAAAATATAACAGCCTTCGGCATCGCCGAAGGCTGCAAATTTTAATAATTACTTTTAAATCCGCAATACGCCGCAGGCGTATTTCATACGGCACTATCCGTATTTCATGACGTAGCCATTTATATCGCCCATGCGATATTTCATTTCATTGTGCCTTTGGCTTCTACCGAGGGCACAATATTGCTATATCAAATCTGCTAAGGTTTTGCCGTCGACGTAATTATTTATAACTTCGTCAAGGCCCGCCCAAAAGGCGTGCGTGGCGCAGCCGTCCATTCTTTGACAAGACCCGCCTTCCGTTAAACATTCTAGCGGAGCCAAATCCCCCTCCGTCGCACGCAGAATATCCCCCACAACGTAATCTTCGGGTGCTTTTGCAAGTTTATATCCGCCTACGTTTCCACGTGTAGTTATAACCATTCCGCTTTTTGAAAGCATAGTCATAATTTGCTCCAAATACTTTTTGGATATATTTTGCCTTTCCGCAATATCTTTTACGGAAACCGTGCCGCCGCAGCTGTTTACGGCAATATCTATCATTACCCTTAAAGCGTATCTTCCTTTTGTGGAAATCTTCATAATCCCCTCTCAAATAAAATCCAATAGATGTAAATCCAACTATATTATATACCATAACGATTAAAAAATCAACCGATAGCCGCAACTATCACAAATATGCCGACGCACGAAAAAAGCGGTAAAAGTCCGCCTATAAGCCCATTATCTCCACTTTTCCCTTGGTTCCTTATATAGGCCGGCATCACCATTCTGTCATTGCGAACGAAGTTATTCTGTTTTTTGTTTTGGGCTTCTACGCTTGAAGATAAAGGAACGGAACAAGATCACATTGAGCACTATAAACATCAGTGCAAGGATAAGTAGCGTAAGATACGGCCTTTCGGCGGCGAACGGTGCAAGCAGCATCAGCGGGAAGCCGAAGCAAATTGCAGGCAGGTTCTGATACACTAAGTTGGAAGCCGCCGGCGTTTTATAGTCGGGGTCTATTTCGTGCAAAAGAATCATACCGGTTGAAGCGGTGCCGGTAAGCATTCCGTACATAACCAAAAACTGTTCGTCTGTGTAGTTTGGGAACAGTTTGTTACACACGAATTTACTGTAAAAATAGGTGCTTACTGTTCCGATAACGCCAAGTATCAAAAGAATGTACCAATAATCGGCAAGAAGCTGCAGTTCGATAGCGGCAAAGCCTGCGACAACCATAAGGTCGAAAGCAAAGCCGGTTATTCTTGCCATTAAAAAGTTGTTGACGTACTCTCTTTTAACCACGTTTTTCTTTTTGAAGAATTTTAAAACAGCCTTCAAAAGTACCGCGATAAGCACGCCGAATAAGAAGTTAAAGCCGTAAATTGTTTCCTTCATGGAAGGAATAAGTGCAGAAAGCCCCCACATTAAAAGGTTGGCAACTGCGTAACAACCGAGAACCAAAGCAAATTGTACGGAAAGTTTGTCCATACTTTCGGTAAGCGGAACTTCGTCCTCTTTCATTACTTCGTTAAGATAAACGGCGCGAGACTTTTCGGCCTCTTTTATTCTGCCCTTTTTGCGCATTCCGTGAAGATAGATAACGCCGCCGATACTTGAACTTAAAAAGCCGAGTGCAGCAACCGTCAAACCGAAGTTTGCACCGCCTACAAAGCCTTTGCTTTCGTAGATAGTACCCCAGTTAAGGGCTTGACCCGTGCCCTGTCCGTAGCCGAAGGGAAGAAGCAGACCCGATGCGGGGAAAAGATTCGGTAAAACCGTAACAGAAAGAAGTGCGGTAAGACCTAAGCCGAGTACGCCCTGTATAAGATAACCGCTAACGGTATGTACGCCGCAGTTAAAAATATCCCTTGCACGCTCCTTTGTGGAGCCGCCCTTGCCGACCTGCTTTAAAGTTGACGCAATAAAGCCGATGGCAAGACAATGATAGGTAATTACGTAAAGGCATTTAAGGCCGTTTCCGCCGAAATACGCCAAATCGAAAAGGTTTTTATAATTGCCGCTTTCGTCCTTTCCCACAATCATGGTGTAGCAAAATGATACGACCAAAAGTATAAGTCCGCCGAGAACAGAAGTAGGAATAAGAGATTTTTTGAAGAAGCCGATCTTTGTTTTTAAAAGGTTTGCAAGAATCAAACTGAGAAGCAAAATCGCAAGTATGTTAATAAAGCCCCAAGCGCTAAAGTCCCAAAAATTCCCGACTTGTTCTTGGCTTGCTAGTAGATTCATATTTGCCTCCTTCAAGATTGTTTTTATAGTGATAGAAAACGTTGACGAATGAAACCACGTTAAACCTTTCATGACTTCTTATCTGGTAAATTTCCTGCTTGTAGAAAATAATCAGCACGTTTTCATTCTGAGCGGTTACCGCCAAAATATCGTCAAAGTCAAAAACAGTTTTTTCCGTACCGCAAATTTCGTAACGATTGCCAAATAGGGAAATTTGGGCGTCTTTATATACGATAACCGGCTTTTTATAGTGGTCGGTTTTTACAAGGTTGCCGTGATCTTCATAGATAGGACGGTCAAAATACGGCGTTAAATCGAGGTTTGAAATAAAGTCCCGTTGATAGTCGTACCAATCGCACATGCGGGAAAACGGGAAACTTCCGTTTACCGGGGAAAGTTTCATATACTCGTCGTACTTAACTTCCTTTCCGCATTTTAAGCATTTTACCTTGTCGCCTTTAGAATAAAACTTGGTAATTCCGCAGTCGGGGCAGACGTACATTGACCTTTCAATGAATTCCGCACTGCGTTTTGATTTATAGGTGCGCAGAGATTTAGAATCGTAATCGTTGTGATAAATTGCCTCTTTTATCATTTCGTAGCATTCTTCGTCTGTATAGTCCTTGTACTCATCATACTCGATAATCTTTTTTACGGAAATACTGATTTCACCCTTTCTTACGTTTGAAGAAAAGCGTGGAATTACGCCGAAACCGCCGTCTATAGTCAAAACCATTACGGGAAGTTTCAAAACCTTTACAAGCCCGCCTATTGCGGATTTAAGAGATTCGGTTTTGCCGGAATAGGTTCTGTTGCCTTCAGGAAAAATGGCAATGGTTCCCCCTTCCTTTTTGACGCGCAGCATGGTCATTACCGCTTTTACGTCGGTATTGTTCTTTTTAATGGGAATTGGCGCAACCAAAAAATGAAGGAGTTTTGACAAAAAGCCTTTTTGGTATAAATCCTCGGACGCAACGTAATAAACGGTGCGACGAAGTAGCAGGCTTACGAAAAATTGGTCGAATGGGGTTTGGTGGTTAGAAACAACCAAATACTGCCTTTTATCGATGTGCGGGCGTTTTAATTTTAAGCCCAGCCTTAATTTGTAATACAAAAAAAACCACGGGTAAAACAGGAAAGTTACTACTTTATGTCTCTTTTTTACCCATGTGTTAGTCTTTTTTTTAGCCATTTTTATACCTTAGATGCAATTAATACGTATAAATAATATCACTAAAATACTTCGTTTCAAAGCAATTTTTGTGAAAATACAATAAAATTTTGATCTTATTATATATAATAGCAGACTATTATCCGCGAATAAGCGAAATTGCGCCGACTAAACCTTGGCAAAATAAGGCAGTTTCCGGCTGAGGTTGCGGCGACTGTACGGATATATACCAAAATAGGAAGGTTACTGCCGTAAGTGCCACAATGGTTATTATGAATATAAGCGACCACTTTTTACTTACCTTTACAAGAATAATCGACATAACGAGTGACACGAAGGTTGAAATGCCGCCGCCCACAAACCACAAGATACCGACTAGTACCAGTGAAAGCACTTTACCAAGCTGCGAGGCAGACCCGAAATGCGCACTCATAAAAATTGCCAGCGCAGTAACGTGAATTGCCGCCGCCACGGCCACTATTATGCTACATATTATAAAATAAGCTTTTTGCCCTTTAGACATTATGAACTCCTCTTTACTTCTTTTTATGCTATTTTATCATAAGCATAATATTATGTCAATACTTGATTTGACTTCAAAGTTATGCTATACTTTAATTATTATGATACTATACTTCGATACGGAAACCACGGGACTAAGACCCGGTAGAATTATTCAACTTGCTTACATTTTAGATTACGGCGATAAAATTACCGCCAAGAACTTTTATTTTAACGTACCGTATATCGAACCGGGCGCAAGCATGGTGCACGGAATTACCATTGAAAAACTTGAAGTTTTATCAAAAGGCAAAGTCTTTTACGATTACATAGACGAGATTGAGCGTGATTTTAAAGAGGCAAACCTTATAGTTGCGCACAATTTTAACTTTGACTTTAACTTTATGAGTAATGAATTTAAGTTAAACTTTAAAACCTTTACTTATAAGGAAAGTTTAGATACCATGCGCTACTTTACGCCCATACTTAAACTTTCAAGGCCATATGGGCGCGGGATTAAATACCCAAAACTTGAGGAACTGTGCGAGTGTATGGACGTGTATCCGTTTGAGATTTCAGCCTTTGTTAAAGACCATTTTGGGGTGGAAGCAAGCCATAACCACGACGCCACTTACGATACGGCGGCTATGTTTTTGGCTGTAAAAAACGGTTTGGAAAAAATTCCCGAATTAGCTGAATATCTTAAAAAATTTAACACCCTGGAGTGATTTTTCTGTTTTTTAACGCTACTTTGGCAAAATAACTGCTATATTTTCAAAATTTTTCAAAATTTTTTAACAATTCATATGAATTGTGTTGACAATCATATGAATGTATGTTATAATTCACTTGAAATTAAAGGAGAGGACCATAAAAATGCAATATTTTCCCGGAACGAACATAAAGGTAAAGACTAAGGACGTGGCAAGTTTTTTGAACGGGCTATTTGCGTATGGTGAAATCAATCAAACCCAACTTATGAAGGTTACGGGGCTTACGCAGTCCACGATACAAAATTGGGTAAACCGTGGTTGGGTGGCGAAAAGCAACGGAAAGGGTTACGACCGTGATAAGGTTGCAAGGATACTTATAATAAACATGCTAAGGCAGACCATGAGCCTTGACAATATTTCAAGCCTGTTGTTTTTTATAAACGGCAAGACGGAAACAACCGACGACGATATAATAAGGGAATCGACCTTGTATATTTTAGCGTGCAGGATTTTGTTTTCGGAAAAGTTTTCGACAAAAGAAATAGACAGTCTTATTAAAGCCGAACTTAAAGAGTATCCGGAATTTTACAATCACAGAAAAAGACTTGCGCTTGGAATTTCCATAATAGTAAAAGCCTTTATGGCGGCGAGCGTTATACGGGAACTTGACAGCACTATGACTATGGTTACCGCATACAGAAAGGAAATCGAGGCGGGCACAAAAAAAGAGGAAAAGGATTAGTCCTTTTTACAAAACTTTCAGTGTAAAAATTTAAAATAATGCCGAAAAAACTCGGCTAAGGGCGAATACTTTGCCATCACTGATTTTTTTAAAGACTGACAACTTAAATAAAATTAGTTCGCTTAATTCTTTAAAAATGCGAAGCAATTTTAGGGGATAAAACGCAAAGAGAAAGGCGGAAAATCGACCGAAGTCGTACTTGCCGTACAACGAGGGAGAGTTTGCGACTTTGTCACAGCGTTTTGCCGCTAAAATAATTAGTGGTGGCGGAAATATGCGCCCAAATAAAAATATTATATATCAAGAGGTATTTATTATGTGGTGGGAAACACTAAATTTAGCGCAAAAAATATTCTTTTGCATAGCTACACCCGCATCGGTACTACTTATCGTACAGATAGTTTTGATGCTTATAGGATTCGGTTCGGGCGGCGTTGATGCGGACGCAGACGTTTCGGTCGACGGAGATATGGCGGACTTTGACGGAACCGATGCAGGTTCGGGTGAAGTTCTTGACGCAGACAACGGATTCGGACTGTTTACTTTAAGAGGACTTATCGCCTTTTTTGCGGTCGGCGGTTGGGTTGGTTATACCCTTGCGGACGGCAACGTCGTACTTTCGGTGGCACTCGCTCTTGTTTCAGGGGCGGCGGCGCTTGTACTTATGGGACTTTTGCTTAAATGGCTTGTGTCCTTACAGTCTAACGGAAACTTAAGACCGAGCGAAGCAATAGGACTTACCGCGGAAGTTTACCTTACCATTCCCCCGAAAGATCAGGGTAAGGGCAAAATAAACGTTTTGCTTGACGAAAGGCTTGTGGAATTTTCCGCCGTACAAACGGGAGACAGTCCTATCGCTACCGGTAAAAAGGTTAAAATTTTAAGCACCGTTGCGGACAGCTTTGTGGTGGAAGAAGTTTAATGCACCTAACGGTGCAATGAAGACGCTTCGCTAATGAAGAATGAAGACGCTATCGCTAATGAAGTGCGACTTCGTCGCATTGACACAAGGATTTAGAGTAATTATATAAAAATGCTCGTTAACGGGCTTATAGGCGGACTTTTAGGTTTTGGAACAACATTAATGATGGGGAAAGCCGCTGGTTTAAGACATAATTTATGATTTAAGGAGGGTTATTAATGAAAAACAAAACCGGTGTGATTGATTTCATTATTACGGCGATCTTTGTAATTGTCTCTTGTTTCGCAATAGGCAAAATTTTCAATAACCGTGTTAACAAATTTGGCGGAAAAATCACTATGGATAACTACCAGTCTATTTTGAGCGAATATGTTTCCCGTGACCTTATGGGCAGCGGAGATTATCACATAATGACCTATGACTACGCTGTTGAACTCATACCGCTGAACAACTATACCCTATATAACGTTACCGTAGAGTACGTTTTAGAAAGCGAATACTCCAGTATAAACGGCACTCATACCGCAACCTTTTCTTCTGTTAAAGGTAAAGCAAGGAAAGAAGGTCGTGTTACATACGAGTACCCAACAGGAACTAGCGCACCGCTGATTCCTCCGGATATTACGATCAGAATTATCTCTATTTCGGGAAGATATAGGTATTCAGGAGGCTAATATGAAAAGACTATTTACGGCTTCGAACGTACAGTTTATAATTTTACTGACAGTTTCCATTATTATGACTGTTTTTGCCCTTCTTTTTAAGCCCTTTCCAGCAAGTCTTATTCTTCTTTTTCAACTATTGACGACAGTGGGAATTCTGGAAATTCGTTTTGCATATCAAATTGCTCGTTTTCAC
>CATZIC010000018.1 GCA_958419945.1 uncultured Clostridia bacterium
AAAAAGCGGTAAAAATTCAATTTTTAATTAAAAAATAAGGTTTTAGTAGTCATTCTTTTCGGAGAGTGACTACTTTTTTTCTCTTAAAAATCTCTTGTTAGGTCAAAAATCGGTCAAAAAAACGGGGTGGTTCCTCAAATTGAACACTTTTCTGTATCTACCGCTATGGGTAAAAAAGGGCGATAAAATAGGAGAAAATTATGTCAAAATACAAATTAATCATTGAATATTACGAAAAAGGCAATAAACAAGAGCAAATCGCTACCCTTTGCAGTTGTTCTCGAATGACTGTTTTTACTGTGCTAAAGCGTTTTCGAACGCTAGAACTTAATTATGATGACGTAAAGTCAATGAATGAAGAAGAAATTTCTTCTTTATTATTCCCCGAAAGGGCGAAAGTAGGGGAAGGATATCTAATTCCCGATTTTAAGTGGGAAGAGTTTCAAATGTGTAAACATCAATCTTCTATAAGGTTATGTTGGCGTAGGTATTGCAAACGTGCCGCAAAACAAAACTTGATGGCATACAGTTGGAAATGCTTTATAACTTTATATAATGCTTATCGAAGACCGAAGATTGTGGTTGAAGACCCCAACGACAAGATTCGCAACAAACTAAAAGATTTTAACTTTCTATTATCGTGTTGCCCGCGTGGAAGTATAAACTATCAAGTAATCCAGCGTAAAAAGGAAGAGTGGCTCAAATCCTTAAAACTCGAAGAAAATAAAATCTTAGACGACGAGTAATTGAATAATCAACTAAAAGGTTAGGGCAAAGACGTTCTAACCTTTTAGTTTATGTATTGCCTTAACCAAACAAGCACAAAACACTTATTTAACGTAGTGTTTTGCGTCAAAACAGTTAAAAACTATACCTTTTATACCTAAAATGCTTGAAAAACGTCGTTTTTTCTACGGAAATCAAGTAAATTAGGTACAGTATTACTAAATATTAACCAAATCTACACAAACCACTTGACTTTTGTAGTGTTTTATGTTAAAATGGTTAAAATTAGTTTTGAGGATATATAAATGGCAAAATTTATTCCTTATACGTTTACAAAAAAGGACGTAATAGGCAATTTTATAAATGATAAACAATACGAAAATTGGATAGCGGGGCAAGTTCGTTCCAAAAAAATAGTTAAGGTTCGCAACGGATTATACGTTCACGTTGACGTGTCGGGATATCCGCTTACGACAAAGTTTGAGCTTGCTACAAAAATCGCTGAGGATGCTTTCGTGTGCTATCATTCTGCCTTTGAATATTTTGGCGTGGCTAATCAAGTTTTTAATACTGTAACGGTGGGTAGTAAAAAGCGTTTCAACGATTTTACTTTTGACGATATCGACTATGTTCGCAAACCTCTAAAACACGACGTTCAAATTATGAATATAGTAACCGCAGCAGTTCGTGTAACGTCTCTTGAACGTACGGTTATTGACTGCCTTGACGATATTGACGCAGGCGGTGGAATTGACGAAATCTTAAATGCGCTTGACCAAATTCGTGTTTTAGACGAAACAAAACTACTTGAAACGTTAAAAGCTTACGATTCGGTATTCCTTTATCAAAAAGCAGGCTACGTGTTAGAACATTTTCAAGACAAATTTATGCTGACCGATTCGTTCTTTGAAGAATGTAAAAGCAAACTAACCAATCAGATAAAATATTTTTTGCAAGACGAGTACAAAGAGATAGAGTTTAATTCTAAGTGGAAACTTATGGCTCCTAAAAATCTTAAATCTCGTCTAAACGGGGGATATTAATGGAGTTTTCAAGACAATACTTGACGAGACTTGCCAAAGAATCCAACTTTATAAAAGATACTTTGGAAAAAGTTTTACGTCTTTCCGAAATATTAAAATTCTTAAATAGCGACGTTGTCTTTAAGGATAAACTTGCTCTTAAAGGTGGTACGGCAATAAACTTAACCGCGGTAGAACTTCCACGCCTTTCGGTTGATATTGATTTAGACTTTACCGTAAATGTTAGTAGGGACGAGTTGCCCGAAATTAAAGAGAAGTTCAAAAAGCGCCTAACCGATTATATGTGGCAAGAAGGCTATTCGCTTGCTGATTCTCGCGACCATTTCGCTTTAACGTCGTTCTTATTTAATTACATTAACAACGCAGGCAATCGTGACAATATAAAGGTTGAAATTAACTTCTTGGATAGATGCCACGTTTTACCGCTTGAAAAGAAGAAAATTTTAACGAAGGGAATAGTAGAAGATTTTGAAGTTTTAACATTAAATACTATTGAACTCTACGCTAGTAAAATCAACGCACTTTTATCACGTGCCACGCCAAGAGATTTATACGACGTAAACGCTATGATAGAAAATAACGTTATAACGGATACTGAACTTTTAAGAAAATGTCTTGTATTTTATAACGCTATCGGCGGGGACTACGATATTCAAGAGTTAGACTATAAGAACGTTGAAAGATTAGATTATAGGAAGTATAAAACTCAATTAAAACCCGTTATATCAAAAGATGACAAGTTTGATATAGAAAAGGCAAAAGAAAAAGTTATAGCTTACGTGAAAGATTTACTTGTTTTAACGGACGGCGAAAAAGAGTTTTTGTCCAAACTAAAAGATAAAACTTACGTACCTGAATTATTATTTGATAACGAAGAAATCGTAGCGAATATAAAAAATCACCCCGCTGCCTTGTGGCGAGTTAGAGAAAATTAAAAACTTTTATAAATATGACGAAGATTGTCATATTTACTGTGCTAAAATCAAACTGATTTTAGAAAGAAATTTTTAAGGTGAAATATGGATAACGAAAATAAAGATGCTCTTTCCTTAGAAGAAAAGGAAAAAGAACAAAGACAAAAAACGTTTAATGGCATGACTGCTAGAGAGTGGACAATAAATAGTCGAAGCGTTTGGAATGACTTATCTTCTGTACGTAAAAAGAAACATTTGAGGCATGGTGCGACTTATCCAGAAAAATTATGTGATAGAGTTATATCTATGTATTCAAAAGAAAAAGACATTGTACTCGACCCATTTCTTGGGACAGGAACAACTGTTATTTCAGCAATTAACAACGGAAGGTATGGTATAGGAATAGAATTATCTCCTGAATATTTTGATATTGCTTCAGCGGAGATTCAAAACTCCTATACTCTGTTAAATACGACAACTTTTAAATTGTATAATGGCGATTGTGAAGATATGATTGATAGGATTGAGGATGGAACTGTGCAGTTAACTTTAACGTCTCCTCCTTATGCAGATTTAATACACAAAGTTGTAGACGATAGAGAAAATAGACATAAGAAATCAGCATTTGTTTATGAAAACAATGCAACGACAAAGGTTTATTCTGATTCTGAAAATGACCTTGGAAATATGTCTATGGATGTATACAAAGAAAAAGTTGTGCGTATCATGCAAAAATTGTATCGCAAAACTAAGCCGGGTGGATATAACGTTTGGGTTGTTAAAGATTTTAGAGACGTTAAAAACAAAATTCCTTATGTAGATTTACATTCAGCAATTGCAGAGTGTGGTGCAAAGGCAGGATTTGTTTATCATGATTTAATTATTTGGGACCAAAACGAACAAAGGTCATTAGTTTTACTTGGATATCCTTCAGTTTTTTACGTTAACCAAAACCATTCATTTATTGTTGTATTAAGGAGACCTAAATAAATGCATTATGATATTGATTTGCTTAGGAAATTGGATAGGGTGCATCCGTATCCTGCAAAATTTCCAATAGACTTAGCAATTAATTACATTGATAAATATACAGAAGAAGGCGATAGCGTCTTTGACCCGTTTGTTGGTTCAGGAACTACTCTTTTGGCGGCTAGAGTGTTAAAAAGACACGGATTTGGTACTGATATAAATCATATTGCAATTCTTATTTCTGTTTTTAAGACTTTAGATTTAACTCAAAAAGATTTAGCGGAACTTAAATTTTTTATAGATGATTTTGATTCTAATAGTAGCCAATATATTGATGAGACCGTGAGATATAACTATCCTTCTATTGAACATTGGTTTTGTGATAATGCAATTACGGTATTAAGCGCAATAAAGAATAAAATTTCAAAAATTAAAATCGATAGTCAAAAGGTGTTCTGCAACCTAGTTTTTTCATCAATAGTTAATACTGTTTCAAATCAAGAAAGCGATACTAGATATGCAGCAGTAGAAAAGCCCAATCTAACGATAACTCATATTACAGAGGTATTCATTAAGAAATTTAATAGCGTATTAACGTTACTGAAAGATATTGCATTTGAAGAAGATAATGCAATTCAAGTTAAGCCTTTTTTGCAAAACGCAAAAAAATGTGATGAAGTTATAAAACCTAATTCTATTGATTTAATTTTGACATCTCCACCTTATCCAAATACTTATGATTATTACCTTTATCATAAACACAGAATGAATTGGCTTGGATATGATGTTAAATATTCTATGGAAGCAGAAATTGGCTCTCGAAGGGAATTTTCGAGCTTAAAAAAGCCACAAGAAAAGTTTGATGACGATTTGTGCGACATTTTTGAGGCATGTAATAAGCTGTTAAAAAATAATGGACACGTTGTTATAGTAATGGGTGATGGTAGAATTCAAGGCAAAACATATGAAGCAAAGACTAACATAGAGAAAATTTGTAGTCGTTTAAATTGGAAACTTGTGGATTATTCCTATACTAATTTAGATGATACCTCCAGGTCTTTTCAACAATCATATAGGACAAAAGGGAAAAAAGAACATGTGCTTACGTTTAAGAAGGAGAACTAATATGAAAATTGATAGTATTAGAATCTATGCAGAAGTTTTAGAACAGGGCCTCGATTTTAAGGAATACTTAACAAAAAGCGGAATTAGTTGCCCTATATTTAATGTGTACACCAAAAAAATAATTGGAGAAATCACGTCTCATGATTCCCTTGTGGATAGAATAAGAAAATCAAAAGATGTTGATGTTTTAATCACGGCAATAAGTGGAACTGAAGAATTCCCTATTTTAATGATAGAGTATTCGACCGCAGTTCCTGCAGATGATCACAAAATGCAACGTTCAGATGTTTATTATTGGGGTTCTATATACAAAGTGCCTACCATGAAAATTTATCCTAACAACAAAGGAATGAATCAGGACTTTGGTGGAGGAGATAAAATTGAGGATTTGGATGAAATGCTTTTAGCTTATCGAGTAGGAGGTTGCTTTTATCCAATACAGTGGAAAAATATTCCGGGTTATGATGTTTTGGAAACAAAGCAAAATGCGCTTTCCTGTATAAAAGAAAATATTGAAATCCAAGCAATAATTAATCAGATAGTTAAATGTTTTCAAGATAGCACATCTTTTGAAAGTTACTATGCTTCCATACTTGAACAATATGAAAAGAAGATTAAAAAAGATTTGCGTGATAAGAATAGAAAAATCAAAGAGCCAAAAGATTTAATAGTAGACTCTACAAGGTTTAAGTGGAACGGTAGTAAGCTTTCTGCAAAAATTAATAGGTTTGGGCATGCTATGGACCCAGACCGTGGTGTACTATTCTTTGTAAATATGCTTGTTGGAAATGAGAATACTGTAGCGGAGATACAGATTAATCGTTCTTCGGATTTTAACGCAAGAGGCGGATATAAATCGCTTTTTGATGCTGCGCCTAAAGAGAGTGAGATGGGCGAATATGTAAAAGATTTAATTAGAAAACAAAATAATGTTTTTACTGATAAAAACGCGTTACATATTCTAAATAGCGTCTGGGGATTACCAACTAATTTTATGACCAAAAGGTCAGAGAGGGAATACGTAATTGAGGACAATCAATTATATGAGTTTCTTATAAAACATTCAAGTATGGCAACTAAAAGCATATTTTTCTTGGCTACTGAATTGATACTTACTGATAAAGATAGAAAAGTTATTTGCTCAATTTCATGGAAGAATAATTCTATCAAAAGATATAAAGAAGCTCTTTTGGGTAGAAATTTTACTCCTGTTAAAGTTGTTCCTCTTACAAATGCAGCAGCAAAAGAAGATATTGTAACTTTTGCTAGTGTTGAATTGTATAAAAAATTACAATATGATTTACTTGCTGTAAGTTATCCCGGTGCACAAGGTGACCGTTGTGTGCTTATAGGACAAGGTAAAAAGGTTTTAAGGACATACATAGATGTAATTGCTTATGAAGAAACCGAAAATGGTATAACAGTCTTTCTTGAAGAGTGTAAAGAAAGTATTGCAAAATCTTATGCAGATGCAGATAAGCTTAATGACCTAATTTGTGACACAAAAAAAGTTGATGGATTAAAGAGACTTTGTAAAAAAGTAACAGGCAAGAGTAATATTTCGGCGATTCAAACGGGTATAGGGGCAAAACATTCCGTATTCACGAAGCCGTTAAATGTAGATTATATTTTTATGTTTAGTGTAACTAACGATAAGAGCGATAAGGAAACTATTATTGAATATTCAGTAGCTGTTATTAATACAAAATTAGTGGATAAATTTAAGCCTTTAATTAACAATGAAGGTAAGCTTATTGGCGAATTAAAACTTGATAAAATTTACGCTATTAAATAATAAATTTTAATAAAAGGTGAGGGTGTTTTGTTGATTGAGACAAAAAATACGCTTAATTTAATTAATAAAAAAATAAGCGGAAAAGAAATAGAGTATCCTAAATTTCTTTATAAATATAGACCGTTTGATAAATTTACTTTCGATATGCTTGAAAATGATTATCTTTACTTGTGCCCAGCGGAAAACTTGGATGACCCGAGTGAATGTAAAGCAAGTTTAGAAATACAAGACCTTTATGATTTGGAAACAAATCAATTAAAATTTAAGTGCGTTGCGGGTATTTTAGATTACATAAAGCCATACACGTCAGAAGAAAATTTTGAAAAGGTTAAAGAAGTTGTATCTCGAGTAATTACGCCAAATGGTTACGTTAAAAGAAATTGGCTATTAGATGCATCGTTTGAATTACAAGAACTTGTTCCAGAGGTGGATACTGCTCCGATTATAAACTGGTTAGGAAATATTCCTGAACGATTAAATGAGCCACAAATCAGTGAAAATATAAAAAAATTGTTTGTTTTGGCACTTGATGCTCGCAAAGAAATGGGGATTTGCTCTTTAAGCGAATTAAAAGATTCTCAGCAATTTTGGACTAATTATGCCCGAAAGGAAACGGGGTATTGTGTTGAATATGATTTAACCGATTACGAAAATTTAGTTTTTCTTTATCCCGTAATTTATGAAGACGATAGAAAAACAAATATAGCGAACAATATCGTTTTGTCGTTTATAGGGGAAATGATATTTGGCATGAGTAACGGCCAGATAATGGCAGATAGAACGCCATATATGCAAATGTTTTTAACAAAAAACACGATATGGGATTATCAAAAAGAATGGCGTTTACTTGGTGACGCTAATCAAAAAATTAAGGCACCTAAAATTAATGCCATTTACATAGGTGAAAAGGCATCAAAAGAAAATAAAGAAAAGTTAATAGCCTTTTGTAAAGAAAGAAATATAAAAGTTAGAGTTTGAGAAATGATAGAAGTTGTTGCGGCACTTATATGGGATAACTTTTTGATTTGCCAAAGACCCAAAAATAAAGCAAGAGCATTCCTTTGGGAGTTTGTTGGTAGCAAAACCGCAAAAGGCGAAAATAAAGAGCAAGCCTTAATCCGTGAGTGTAAAGATGAATTAATATCACACTAAGTGTTAGCCATGTTTTTAACGAAGTTGTTCACGAATATCCAGACATTACCGGCGTTTAACGTTGTTTAATGCAACGATAATAGAAGGCGTTCCGCAAAAACTATAACAAAATGATATAAAGTGGGTAACACCGATAGAAATTCTCAACTACAATTTCTGCCTAGCAGATGTGGCATTGTTGAGACAAATAATGCAAAAAAGTAGATATTAGCAATATGATTAAATAAAGGAATAGATTTTAACTATAGAAGAATATTGGGAGTTTGAAAAAATATGAAGTTTTATTTTTTACAAAATAGCGTAAGCAATTACGCTAAATATAAGCACTCGGTAGTGATTATGAAGGACAATTGGGATGATTGGTTTACTTATGAGACTAATAACTATGTAAGGTATGTTGACGAAAATGGGGATGTTACTGATATTGGAGCGGTAAAAATTGCTCAAATGGACATGAAAGAAGGGCAAAGAACAGCAGATATACCATCATCTTTTGATGTTCTACCAAACAACTTTTTTTCATTGGGACAAAGTGACTATTATTATTCTAATATAAGTTCTTTAGGGGATACATTAAGAGAAAAAATATTGATCGCATTAAGAGATATTGCGTATGACCAAAACTTGTATAATAGAGTTAAAGGCTTGGACGTAACTAAAATATCGTTGATGAGAGAAGTATCTGCATTTACAATAAATGAACAGTTCAAAAGGATTGCTCAGGGTAGTGCAAGATTGACTAATTATGACATTGAATATACATATCCTTGCCTATCCGATGAACCAGTAACGCTTGATTTTAAAGTTATACCAGAGTCATTTCCACCTACCAATATACATGTCTTAATCGGAAGAAATAATGTGGGAAAAACTTATTTTATTAAAAACTTTATTAAAGCAGCTTATTTACCCGACAAAAAAGAAGAGGTTGGGATTTTAAGATCATCTAATACTCAAACTGGTAGAATGAGAAATTCTAGAAGTCAAGTATTTGCCAATATATTGTGCGTTTCTTTTAGTCCGTTTGATAATTATTCAGATATTCAAGAAACAGTGAAAAAGTCGTCTATAGAAAAAGAAATGCCGTTCTCTTTTATTGGATTAACTTCAAATGAACTGCACGATAGTTTGGTTGATAATTTTTTGAAAGGTATAAATAACTGTCAAAAATCTAAAAGGAAATTAGAATTATTAAGTCGTGCACTTGATGTGCTTGAGACTGATCCAATTTTTGAAAAATCAAACATAAAAGACTTATTAGTAATTAGTTCTGATCATGAAGATGAGAACAGTAAGAAAAATGCAAAAAATACTTTTATAAAATTAAGTTCCGGACATCAAGTTATTGTATTAACTCTTATACAATTAGTCGCAAATATAACAGAACGTTCGCTTGTTGTTTTAGATGAACCAGAAAATCATCTGCATCCACCTCTATTAGCGGCGTTTATTCGCGCATTGTCAGAATTGTTAATTGATAGAAACGGAGTGGCTTTAATTGCTACTCATTCGCCTGTAATTTTACAAGAAGTTCCTAAAAGCTGCGTTTGGAAGATAAATAGAAACGGTAAAGAAGTTAGAAATAGTAGGCTTGAGATAGAATCTTTTGGTGCAACAATCGGGGCGTTAACTCGAGAAGTTTTTGGGTTAGAAGTGCGTCAATCTGGGTTCCATAAAATGCTTATCGATGAAGTTGAATCCGGACTTTATTATAATGAGATAGTTGACAAATTTAATAATGAACTTGGAGATGGGGCAAAAATTTTATTAAGGACTCTACTAATGTTAAGGGATGAAAGAAAATGAGACACTTGCAAAAACCTCAATTCGATGTTGAAAAGATCATAAAAGATTGTGCACAAAGTTATAGGAAAGAAGATAAAAAAAAGCTCTTTTGTGATAACGCTTCATACATTAAAGAGAAAAGTGATAGTTATGATTTATGTGCCGAGCAAGGAGATTGGGTTAATATAGAAAAAGAAGAGAGGGTAAATGGGGCAATTACTGTTGAAGAAATGGTAAATCTTTATAATAATAAATTTGTAAATCACATGCCTGAACGCGAAATGTATTACGACAAAATTATGAGTGTTGCTAAAAACGGGAAATGTCCTATTTGTGGTATAGGGCAGGTTTCTACGTTGGATCATTATTTGACAAAAACTATATATCCAACCTATACGGTAACGCCATGTAATTTAGTACCTGTATGTAAGGATTGCAATTTTAATAAACTAGATTTTAAATTATCAACTAATAATGATGCTCTGTTACATCCGTATTATGATGATATTGATAATTTTGAATGGCTATGCGCAAGTGTGAAAAAATATGACGAAGATATCGTGGTAAATTATTTTATTAATCAGAACATAGAAAAAAAGTTATATAGTAGATTAACAAAACATTTCGAGATATATCATTTAGGACAAGCGTATGCAGTACAAGCGTCAACTGAAATAGCTGAAAACATTATTTTATGGAAAAATAAATGTAGTGAATTAGGGAAAGATGAATTTGCACTATTTCTAACTGAATGCCTACAGTCTAAAGAGTGTTATATGAAAAACACTTGGAACACAGCATTGCTGAGAGCTTTAATTAACAATATTGATATATTAAGTTGAAAGAAATAAAACACCTATCAAATCTCCACGTGAGTAGAAAATCGAAAAATTAGGCTCAAAAAGGCAAACTCAATTCCAAAAATATTGGATGAACCTATAATTGTTGACGTATATATTTAAAAGTAAAAGCCGCTATGTCGTGTAGCGGCTTTTTATAATCCAAATATCATTATGGGCATAAATCAAAGGGCTGTCGCATTAAACGCCGGCCTTTTTGTTAAGCCAAAGAACGCAAAAAGAAGTAAAGGGCGGTTGAATAGCCGCCGTATACTTGACATTTTACTTTTTTAGTTATATTATTGTACACGGAGTGCATTTTTTGTCGAAAATTGATTAAAAAAATCTGTGTTTCGGCAAAAAAAGCAAAAAAGGTAAAAAAAAGAAAAATGACAAAAACGAAAGAAATAGACGGACAACTGTTCAAGAGCATGCTGATTGGCGGCTTGCAGAACTTGAAGGCAAACATCGATACTGTAAACGATTTAAACGTATTTCCCATTCCCGACGGCGATACGGGTGATAATATGTATTCCACACTGCTCGAAGCGGTGCGTGCCGTGAAGGACAGCAGGGAGCATCACTTGGGTACGGTAGCTAAGCTTGTCGGCGACGGAGTAATTTTGGGCGCGCGCGGAAACTCGGGCGTAATTTTATCGCAGATGATTGCGGGGATTGCGGACGAATTTTCCCGCCACGAACGAGCCGATATCGATACAGTCGCCAAGGCGTTCGAAAACTCGGTAAAGCGGGCTTACGCCTCTGTTTCCGAGCCCGTGGAGGGCACTATGCTGACCGTGCTTAGGGAGGCGACTGAATACTCGGTCGCACGGCTTGACGGCGACGGCACGGTGGAGAGCTTTCTGAGCGATTACCTCGCGGAGGCAGAGCGTTCCTTGCAGAACACGCCGGAACTTCTTCCCGTCTTAAAGGAAGCGGGTGTAATAGACAGCGGCGGTGCCGGCATTAAATATATGGTGCAGGGCTTTTTAAACGCACTTGACGGTGGAACGGCGGAGCTCGAATTGACTGCCGAAAGCGCTAAAAATAGTCAAATAGATCTGTCGCTTTTCAACGAAAACAGCGTTATGCAGTACGGGTATTGTACGGAGTTTTTGTTGCAACTTACGCACGCTAAAACGGATATTTCCGCATTTTCCTTGGACGCAATGCGCGCAAAGCTTGCTACGTTCGGCGATTCCATTGTCGCGGTAAAGACGGGTACGGTGGTAAAGGTGCACGTGCACACTCTCACCCCGGGCGCCGTTTTGGAATACGCCCAAGGCTACGGTGAATTTTTAACTTTAAAAATCGAAAATATGACTTTGCAGCACAACGAAGTGCTTGAAAAGAAGGGGCCCGAATTCAAAAAGAACTTGACCAGAAAGCCCTTCGGCCTGGTCGCCGTGGCGGATGGAGAGGGTCTGATTTCCGCATTTAAAGAGCTCGGCGCCGACATAGTAATAGACGGAGGACAGGGCAACAACCCGTCCGTGGATACCTTTATAAAGGCGTTTGACGCGCTCAACCGCGATACGATTTTCGTTCTGCCCGATAACGGCAACGTGATGATGGCGGCGAGAGAAGCTGCAAGTCTTTATAAGCAATCGGACGTGCGCGTTATCGAGGCGTTAAGTCTCGGCGACGGCTATGCCGTGCTTTCCGCGCTTGATTACGACTGCGGTGACGCCGACGAGATTGAAAAAAATATGCTCTCCGATATAGGTCAGTCCCGTTGTGCAATGGTGTCCCGTGCGGTACGCGATTGCAAAGCTGGCGACTTAAAGATTTGCGAGGGCGACTATATAGGGTTTATCGGCAAGGATATTCTTGCATCGGGAAAGGATAGAATTTCTGCGGCGCGCTCCCTCCTTAAAGAGGTCGGTGCGGACAAAAATAATTTTATAGTGGCGTTCTGCGGTGCAACCGTTCCACAAGGCGAGAGCGACTCGCTTTTAGACGCGCTTGTGTCGGAGTTCCCCGATGCGGAATCTTACGTTATGGACGGAGGGCAGGATATATACGATTTCATATTCGTATTGCAGTAAGTTATGGAAATGACTAAAATAGTTCTCGACTGTTACGGTTGCGACAACCCAGAGGAAGTTATAAAGGGCGGCGCGGCGGCGGTCGAAGAAGTAAAGGACGTCGGGCTGGTGCTTTGCGGCAACGCCGACGAGATAAACGGAATTTTAAGCGGAGAAAACTACGACAAAAGCCGTTTGGAGGTTGTTGACGCGCGTGAAGTTATTCTAAACGGCGAATCTCCTACGGCGGCTTTGCGGGCAAAAAAGGACTCCTCGCTAACGGCGGCATATACCCGCCTTAAAGAGGATAAATCGGCAAAGGTATTGATCTCCGCGGGTTCTACGGGCGCAGTGCTGTGCGGTGCCGTAATGTTTTTGGGCAGATGCGAGGGGGTAAAGCGCCCCGCGCTCGCCTCGGTGTTTCCCACGGATAACGGCGGACTTGTCTGCGTTGCGGACTGCGGCGCAAACGTTGATTGCAAGCCCGGGCACCTGTTCGATTTTGCCCGCTTCGCGTCCGAATATATGAAGAGCACCTTTTCCGTGTCCTCGCCGCGTGTGGGGATTCTGTCCGTAGGAACGGAGGAAGGCAAGGGCAACGAGCTTACAAAGGAGGCTTATAATCTCTTAAAGGAGAGCAATCTGAACTTTGTGGGTAACGTGGAGGCAAAGTCGGTGCTATCGGGTGCTGCGGACGTGATAGTCTGCGACGGGTTCGACGGCAACGTGCTTATGAAAAGCATAGAGGGCACGGCAAAGTCGGTGTGCGCAAGGCTGTATACTCTTCTTGCACGCTTTAAACCCAAGGATGCCGATACATCCTTTGTAAAGCGCGCGTTCGGCGAGCTGCAAAGAACTTTGGATTTCAACACCCAAGGTAGCGCAATCCTTCTCGGCGTCAAAAAGATAGTATTAAAGGCGCACGGTTCCGCCGTCGCCGAAACGGTAGTAAATACCGTCAAACAAGCCGTTGCAATGTTAAACGGCGGGTTCGACGATTTTTTAAATGATCAGGAGTGAAAATTATGAAACAATTTGTAATTATGTCAGATTCTTCCTGCGATTTGAGCAAGGAAAACAGAACGCGCTACAATATCGACTATATCGATATGCGCATTTTATACGATGATAAGGATATTCCCGCCGACCTCGATTGGAAGATTTTGGGAATTAAAGAGTTCTACGATCTTATGCGTTCGGGCGTGAGAGTGAGAACGGCGCAGGTCAACGCCACCGAGTTTGAAACGGCGTTCGAAAAGTATATAGCCGAGGACAAGGACGTTTTATATCTTGCGTGCTCGTCGGCGCTTTCCAGTTCCTACAAGCAAAGCCTTATCGCTCGTGACAAGGTGCTTGCAAAGCACCCCGAGGCTAAAATTATCTGCGTAGATACCCGCCGTGCCTGCCACGCTTTGGGAATCATGTGCCTGACTGCGGCGGAGCTTAAGGAAGAGGGCAAGAGTATCGAGGAAATTGCGGATTATACCGAAAAGCATAAGCAGGAAGTTCATCAATTCGGCGCGGTCGATAGCCTCGTCTATTTACGGCGCGCGGGCAGAGTGAGCGCATTAAGCGCGGTGTTCGGCGGACTGTTACAGGTAAAGCCCATTATCATTTCTGACGTGAACGGTATGAACCTTGCGGTGGAAAAGCTGAAGGGGAGAAAGAATTCCATTATTCGCATTGCCGATATGGTGGCGGAAGTATACACCGCACACGAGCACCAGCGTATTTTCGTCGTCCATGCCGACTGCATGGATGAGGCTGTTTGGCTCAAAGATTTGATTCGCGAACGGATCCCCGACAAGGAAATTCCTATCGATATCGAACCGCTTGGACCGTGCATCGGCGCTTCGACGGGACCGGGCATGATCGCAGCGTATTGCTACGGAAAAGAAGTGACCGTCGATGGTAACAAAAAATGAGGATAGAGTATAATTTACCACGCCGCAAACAGCCTTTTTTCTCGTTTGTAAAGGGGATAATGCGACTATTCCATAAAAAAATACGGACGGTTTCTTTGGACGGAAATTTGGACGAACGGTGCCTGTATCTCATTAACCACGCCAACAAGTACGGACCTATTTTGTACGAGCTGTATTTCCCCGTTTATAACGTAAAGTGGGGCGCCTCTCCGATGTTGGGAAGCTATAGCGAACGCAGGAAATATCTAAGAGACGTGCTGTATATACAAAAGAACGGCTACGGGCGGGCAAAGGCGTCCTTCAAAGCCTTTTTCGAGGCCTTCTTTTCGGCGTTTTTCTATAAGGGAATGAAGATTGTGCCAACCTATCCCGATATGCGCCTTATCAAGACGGTAAAAAAGAGCGCGGAGATTTTGGGGGAGGCGTCGGTAATGATTTTTCCCGAGGATTCAAGCGGGGGATATTACGAAGAAATTCAGAAATTTCTGCCCGGCTTTGTGATGGTTGCCGAGCAGTACTACCGTAAAAACGGTGAGGATATTCCTATGCGCCCCGCGTATTACAGCAAGGAACGGCAGCTCATTTTAGTCGGCGAACCCTGTTTTTTACAGGATTTAAAGGCGCAGGGGCTTGACCGCGAAGGGATTGCCGACGCGCTTAAAGTTAAGGTAAACGCCCTGCATGCCCGCATTGAAAGCGGTGAATTCGACACTCCGCGCCAAAAGAAAAAGTTCGCGAAAAATCACTGATTTTTATCTATAAAAAACAACAACACTCCCAAGCGGTGCCGCTTGGGAGTGTTGTTTTCGCTTGCAATGTACACAAAAAGTGTATATAATAATTATTGAATACAACATATACACTATTCGTGTACACAAATAAGTGGTAGATTTATGGCTTATAGTTTGCTATAATAATTGCACAAGGAGTTGAAAGTTATGTTTGAAGTTAAAACCAATCAAGAAATAGGAGCAAATTTGAAAAAATTAATTTTATCAAAGTATCGCTCTTGTAGAAAATTTTGTTTTGATTATGTTGATTTAGCCTATAATTTATGTGATGATCCAAACGTAACAAGGGATGACCTAGTAAGAAAACTTACAAATAGATTGTCGCAAATCTTAAAAGGAACCAAAGCTATTCAAATATATGATTTGCCGGTATTCTCTAAACTGTTGGATGTATCGTGTGAAGAAATACTTACTGCAGGAGTAGTTCACAAACCTATATCCAATAGAATGACAAATTACAATATTGCATTTTCCAAAGATCCAAAAGATTGGGAAGAATATCTTTCGAAAAAGGAGTGTATGGCGGCTTATGCAGATGAATTTGGCAAGACAATAGTAGATTATGCTTTGGAATTTAAGAATTATAGATTTCTGAAATTTTTAATTGATAACGGGTATATTTGTTTTGTGTCAGGTGATGAAGTTGATAATTGGCGTTACGGAATTGATTTCGGGGCTAAATCATTATTCAAGAAACGGTTTGAATCCTATAATGTGCAGCAAGAACTTGATGAAAATAAAACGTTAAGAACGCAGGTGATTGCATTAGCATTGGAAAGCAATGATGACTCTGTTTTGGAAAACATGAAGGCCAGAGAACTGCCTCCGCAGTATACGGTACATCCCTTTTGCCGTAATAATATAACTTTTTCCGAATTCTATGATGAAAACTATATTGACGTTATAGTTAAATCGAAAGAGAAAGTGTTTAATTATTTTTGCCAAGAATATTACATTACTGATCAACGTCAGAGGAATCAATTTAAATGGCTTTATCCTTTCTTTGATAAGATGATTGAAAGGGCTATAATAGCAAAACCCGAAAGGGCGGGTAAATTGTTGGATATAGCAATCAATTATAATAAAAACCTGTATGATGAATTGAAAAAAGAAATTTTGAGGGTGGCAAAATTGCAAAGGCAATTTAATTACAGTAAGGTTGGGTTTAGCAAAATCATTGAAATGGTGCTTCAGAATTTTTATCTTAATGAAGAAAAGAATTATATTACTTTCTATGCTTATGCTTTTAAAGAAAATCCGATTTGTGGCATGGTATTTTCGGTTGATGCCAAATCAAGCAATGAAAATCTTCAGTATAAAATCGGAGAACTTAACGATTATTACAATAAAATCATTAATATACGTGAAAATTTAATCAAATAATAACCTTTCATACTCCTTGAATATAATTTGAGAGGTAATCAAAATGTCAAAGTACAATATTATTGAAGTTTGGAATAAGAAATTCGGCAATAAAGCCGAAGTATATGATTACGCTGGGCGTCTTATGAAAAAAGCTGCTTGCGGCAATCGAAATAGCAAGTATTTTCCGACCATCGATCATATCAGACCGTTGTCGTTAGGTGGGCAAGATACTATAGACAATATTATAATTTGCCATCGTGATACCAATGAAGAAAAGTCAAACTTTTTCCCTCATTGGAAAGCGAACGGCAATCGATACATTGCTATACGTGTTCGTGGAAAGAAAAATGCGTACTGTATATATGAGGAAGAATAGGAGAGTACAATATGTCAAAATGGTGTTATAATTACGATTCAGGTGAATACGAAGACATTGATGAAGACGGGTATAGTTGGACACAAGGCGCTTACGTTTATAATTGGGATGATAGCGAATACCAAAAAGAACGAGAAGACGAAGATGATTAGTCGCTGATAATACGCTTTCTGCTGTAATGTGTTAAAACAATATAAAAATACAAGGCTTGTTCCGCGTGTGAATAAGCCTTGTATTTTTAAGACCCCGTCGGCAAAGCCGATGGGGTCCATTTGATTTTTCGGCAAACTATATCGATGCCGATTATCGTTCACATTTTACCACATATATCAAAAAATCAACCGATTATTGAAAAAGGATTGATACAGTATCTAAATTGAAGTATAATTTGCACGTAAAGAATGAGTGGCGAAAACCTGCTACATAAAAGGAGCTTTTAATGTGAAGATAGAAGTAAAAATCGACAAAAATTGTACGGAAACGAAAGTAATAATCGTTGCCGAAAAAATGACGGACGAAGTTTCCGCCATAATGCAGCGACTATCAAAAGAACCCACGCTAAGCCTTGTCGGCTACGATAGCGACGTCGCTTTCTTTTTGGACCCAACCGATATAATACGAATATATGCGGCGGTCGGAAAGGTCTTTGCGGTTACAGATAAGAAAGAATACGTCTTGCGTTTAAGGCTATACGAGGTTGAAGAAAAACTGACAGGCAAAGGTTTTGTGCGCATTTCCAATTCGGAAATAATCAATATCAAGAAAACGAAGAAATTCGACTTAAGCAGGGCAGGCACGATTTGCGTATCGCTGTCAAACGGCGACGTCTGTTTTGTTTCGAGGCGATACGTTACGAAAATAAAAAAAACTTTGGGTATATGAGGTGATAAAATGAGAAAGAAAATTATATTAAGAAGTCTTTTGGGTGCCCCAATCGGTGCAACGATCAGTCTAATAATAACGGTTATAATTTCATTATGTTTGGGCGGTGGCAAGTATCTTCCCGCACCCGACGGGCTAATTGAGTGGTGCGGAAACGAAATAACCGCCGTAATTGTGCAAACAATTTGTTCAATGTTGCTCGGCGGGGCCTGTAGCGGCGCATCGGTAATTTGGGAAATTGAAAAATGGAGCATTACGAAACAAACTTTGATACATTTTGCCGTATTTGTTGTTGCGTTTGTGCCTATTTCGTACCTGCTTAATTGGATGCCGCACAACCTTTACGGCGGGTTAGGCTACGCAGCCACTTTTCTTATTATATACGCACTAATATGGGTGTCCATTTATTTCCCTATAAAGGCAAAAATCAAAAAAATGAACGAACAATTACGGGAAATAGAAGAAATTAACCATAAAAATTAGAACAAAATAAAATGAGTTCTGCACACGGCAGGGCTCGTTTTATTTTCGCAAAAATTTTGCATTTAGCTATCGGACAAAAAACGCTTTTCCCTTTTTTGTCGAAAAAAATATTTTTCGGAGAATTTTTTAAAAAAGTATTGACAAACAAAAATTGATAGTATATAATGTGGTTAATCGATTAACCACACAATTAGAATAAATCGATTAAAAATAATTTTGAGGTGGGAAGAATGAAAAAACTCAAATGTTTGTGTTTAGTTCTTACTGTAGTTCTATGTGTAGCCGGTGTGGCGACACTTACTGCATGTACAGATCCTAAACCATTAACGCACACCGTAACTTTCTATGACGGCACGAACGTACTTGAAACGAAAACGGTGGAAGATGGCAAAACTGTTGAAAACTGGACGCCCGAAAAGGAAGGGTATCACTTTGATGATTGGTATGCAGAGCCTAACTTTGCTCACGAATTTCCGTTTGAAAAGGCGATAACGAAAGACACTTCGGTATTTGCAAAGTTCTCTTCTACGGCAGTTATAGAAGACACTCGTGAATTTTATATCTGCGGACAGGGAAGTAGCAGTGCGCTCGGCGGGTCTTCGTCTTTAAAAGACAGCGGTAAAATGACTAAAGCAGCGGACAAAAACGAATACACGCTTACCGTTGATTTGTATAAAAACGATTGGTTCCAATTTGTAACCAACACTTCTTGGCACTATCAGCACGGTTGGGGTTATCTTGCAAGCGGTACTTTAGACGGCACGGAATACTTTGCCTCTAACGGCAGTATCGACGGCACGAAGCCAACTAAATGGGAAGACATAATATGCAAGGTTGACGGTAACTATACCTTTACGCTTACCACTCATCCCGCAGACGATATGGATAATCCTACGGGTGTGAGCGCTTCCGATACCATTACTTGGGTCAGAAATGGCGACGTTCTTGGCGAGCTTGAAACGGTAATGACTTATTATATCAAAGGTGAAAAGATTACCGCATGGCAAGACATGCTTAACGCTCATACTCAAATGAAGGAAACCGAAACCGAAGGTGTTTACGCTTTGAGTATTTATCTCAAAGAGGGCGAGCAATTTATGTTTGCTTCTATGGCTACCACGGGAACGGAAACGGTCCCCGGAACGGTATATATCAAAGCAGGCAATCTCGACGAAGCAAGCAAGGCATATGTAGACGGAACGACCGGCAATATGACGGCGAAAGCGAGCGGTACGTATACCTTTACTTATACGGCTGCCACTGAAAAACTTGTCGTTGCATTCGACGCTGAAAAAACGCCCGTTGCGGCCGATTATTACCTTGACGGCGCGTTCGGCGGCGACCACAATTGGGCAAACAACTGCTTTAACGCAGATTATAAATTCGCGGAAACCGCAAGCGGATCCGGCGTGTACGCACTTAACGGCGTCGAGCTGACAGCAGGAACGGAGTTCTGTATTCAGGCTTTCAAGAAAGGCTCCACCGAACCGGGCGATCAGTGGGTAAATCAAGTAGGCAACTATAACTACCGTTATTACGTAGGCGCTGCAAATATTGTCGAAGCGGCAAAACCCGCCCCTGAAGGAAACAACTATAATTTCAAGGTAGTAACAGCAGGGACCTATAACATTACCATCGACAGCTATTCCAAGATAGTCAATATTAAATCTGCCAATGCAGGTTATGATATTTATATCAAAGGCGGAATGAACGGTTGGGCACACGCATTTAATGCGCAGTATAAGCTCGCAAAATCTTCCGATAACGCCAATATCTACGAAATTACTCTTGCTTTTGAAGAAAATTGGGAGCTTGGTCTTGCCAAATACGATGAAGGCGCAAATTCCGGCAACGGCGAATGGATAGGACTTAATAATCTCGGAACGAGCGGCGACGCAAACGAACAGTTCAGTCAAGCAAGCGGCAACTTAAAGTGCAAAGCCGCAGGTACTTATAAAGTAACCTACAATCTTGAAACGGGAAAAATAGACTTTTACGCGGTAACAAACGCATAACGGCCCGTAAAAAAGCGAAAAAAGGCGGGCGTTCCGTAAAGAACGTCCGCCAAAATTATATCTCATATATTTTACATACTAAACCTTATCGCTTATACCTTAATAATTGGATAGGAACCTTTTAACTTTATCGTTAACAATTATTCTTTCTCGATCAGGTGCTTTGAACACCAAATAATTCATTTCATTCAAATCATTTTTCTTAAATGGGTCAAATAATTCGCATAAACTCTTGTTTAATTCCTGTTTCCAAAATTCCTCATCAATCTTAAACGGCTGAAAAAGATTTGTTCTTTTTTTATTAACACTTACTTCAATATGTTCTAAAACAGGCATCTGTACCGGAATTTCAGAAACATCTTCAAAGGCGTCTGCAATTTCTTTAAGACTATCGCTTTTCAGATTAGATAAATTTTTTATAATGATATTAAAATCAAGAAAAAAACCTTTGTCAAACGGGCATGTCATATACTGTATTTGGATGATTATGTTATCCAACAGCATGTAAAATTTCTTGTTATAATATTGAAACCCATATTCAGTTAAAGTATCTTTCGTGATTTTTTTAAATGTTCTATTTTCCATTTTTTTAATATAAAACTAAAACTATTTTATATTCTCCTCCAAATAGAGTCGTTTCAAAGCCCAACTGACTTCATTGCGAACGTCTACCGTCATTGCGAGGAGCGTAAGCTCCGTGGCAATCCAGACACCAAGGCAATGTAATTGTCAAAAGTGGGGCTATAATCCTGTTAACGACCGTTTTGTATAATGTTATAACGCTTATACTTTATAATAATGTGTGTCGAAGGGTACTCTTTGCAGGACTTTTTCCAAGCAAGTTAAAGTCTGCTCGCACTTATTCTGCATAAGGGTGTCCGGGAAGTACACTTGATGATTGCCGTCCGAAAGATATTCCATGATTATTTTGTCGGTTGTAAGAATCTTTTTCCGATTATTCAGCGTATTTAAATCGCTCATACTTTCAACGAAAATGACGTTATCGAAAATCGATAAAATTTCCTCTTTCAAACTGCCGTCTAAGGGCGTAAGACAAGCAAAGCAAAAATCATTGCCAAAACGTTCCATCGCTTGATTTTTAAGTTTATTTAGGTCTGCTGTAATCTGAAAAAACAGCGTATCTTTTACAATGCAATCTACGGATATAAGCGGAACGTAGTTAAACTTACCTATTGTTATAAAAGAATCCCGATCTATATTATACGCAATAATGGCGTCGACGTTATCGAGGTGTCTATAAGGCATTCCGCTCAAAACAATGCCGTACTTTTCGTTAGGAAACACTTTTTGCAGGCTTTCCACAAAATACATAAATTCGCCGTTATATAAAGCATTATCGGTTTTTCCCGTATAAACCGAAATCAGTTTGGAATCGGGCGAGGCCCTTAAATTTTTAGCAAATGCACCGGGTTTGTAATTATAAAGGTTTACCAAATGTAAAACTTTTTGGCGTGTTTGCTCGCTGATAGATTTATCCGGGCGGTTATTGATTATATATGACACGGTGGCGGAAGAAACGCCTGCTTCGCGTGCAATATCATGAATTGTAACTTTCTTGACCATACGATTATTATAAAGATAAAGACTGAAAAAGTCAACAAATTTTAGCAAGGACGCTACTATATATGAATGAGTTAGCTATTGAGCATATCCCCGAATCAAGGTATTGCTTTGCGGAAAATAAAAACACGGTAACCCTTCGGCTTAGGATAAGTAAATCGGACGTACCAGAAAAGATAGAAGTAATTTACGGCGGCAAGTATGACTATGCGACTACTCGTTTTACGGCTATCATGACAAGGGCATACGAAGACAGACTGTTTGCGTACTATACTGCGACATTAACACTAAAAGACGTCAGACTTGTTTACATATTCCGCATCACCGACGGCAATAAAATAACCTACTTTTCAGAGGACGGACTAACGGATACTTATAACTATACGTTGAATTATTATAACTGTTTTCAGATTGGGTACGTTAACGAAATCGACTTAATTGAGCCGATAGAATGGATGAAAACCGCGGTCTTTTATCAAATTTTTGTGGAACGCTTTAATATGGGCGATAATGATAAGGACAAAAGCTACATCAATATGAAATGGAATGAGCTTCCAAACCCTAAAAGTTTTGCGGGCGGTGATATAAAAGGGATAACCGAAAAACTGCCGTATTTGTCTGAATTAGGGGTAAACGCCATTTACTTAACGCCTATATTCAAATCGATATCCAACCATAAATACGACGTAAGCGATTATTATAATATCGACGAACATTTCGGAAATAAAGAGGATTTTAAAAAGCTTGTCGAAAAAGCCCACGCTTTTAATATGAAAGTGGTTTTGGACGCCGTTTTTAACCATTGCAGTGAAAATTTGAGTCAATTTCAGGACGTTTTAAAAAATGGAAGAAAATCCGAATATTACGATTGGTTTATTATAACTAATGATAACCCGCTACAGTACGAATGCTTTGCTGAATGCAAGTATATGCCTAAATTCAACACGTCGAATCAGAAAGTTACCGATTATCTCATAGGTATAGCAACTTATTGGATAAAAGAATTTGATATAGACGGGTGGCGGCTTGACGTGTCAGATGAAATATCCCATAATTTTTGGCGTAAGTTTAGAAGTGACGTAAAAGCGGTAAAGCCGGATTGCGTATTGATTGGCGAAAATTGGCATGATGCAAACGTGTATCTTCAAGGCGATCAATACGACAGTATCATGAACTATGCTTTCACTAAAGCGTGTTTGGATTATTATGCATTCGGACGTTTTACGGCGAGACAGTTTGCGGAAAAACTTAACGAGCTTTTAATGCGAAACAGCAATGCCGTAAACTTAATGATGCTAAATCTTTTGGATAGCCACGATACGCACAGATTCGTTACTTGGTCGAAAAGTTACGATAAACTCATTAGTGCACTTTCTTTAATGTTCTTTTTCGTCGGTACGCCATGCATTTATTACGGCACGGAGATTGCGATAGAAGGAGGACACGACCCCGATTCCCGTCGCACTTTCGATTGGGAAAAGGCAAAAGAAAATACGGTATTGATGAGACTAATTAAATTTTTGTGCAGGCTTAAAAAAGAGGGAAAATTGTGCTCTGAAAAAATTCAAATTAAAGAGGCCGACGGAATTATACAAATCGACAGGGGAGATTTTCTGTTAATATCAAATTGCAGTAACGAGGAAAAAAGTTTTTCGGTAAAAAAAGAGTTGTTCTCATTCAAATACAGCAAGGCTAAGTTGGGTAGATTCGGTTTTGTAATCACCCAAAAGGAGGCAAAATGAAGGAAGGTTCTATGAAAAGCGGAATCGCAGTGCTAATAGCGCATATTGCGTTAATTCTTGCAGTTATAATAACTTTCGGCACTTTAAGCGTGTTAAGCGATAATACTTCCGCAGGTAACGAGAAATTTACCGGTGTTCTGGAAAGGAACGTTACACTGCATATTCTTGAAAACAACACGGCAAAAGAGCAGGGCTATCTCAAAGAACTGTTAGATTCTTTTAACGAAAGGTACAAAGAGTACGGCATCCAAGCCGTTGACGCAAATATCGACCAGTACAACGACCTGGAGCAAAGCGGTCCATTCGGTTACGGGCCCGACGTATTGTATCAAGCAAACGACGCCGTTATGAAGTACGTTGACGGGCACCATATTTTGCCTTTACCGATTGAAAAGGTTGCTTGTAAAAGTTTGGTAAGCGATTCGGCATGGTCCGCATATGAAACCAAGATTGACGGGCAGGAATACAGCTTCGGCGTTCCCGTCAATATTCAGCAACCACTTTTGTTTTATCGCAAAGATTTAATTCCCGAAAATTGGGAACAGGAGTGGGACGACGACAAAAATGGCGTACCCGACATGATAGAAAACTGGTCAGCTTTATATAAATTTTCAAAATATATAAGGGAAACGAGCGGTGGCAAAAAATACGGGTATATGCAGTCCCTTTGCGACAGTTATTTTTCTTCGGGATATCTGTTTTCATTCGGTGGATACGTGTTCGGAGGCGAGGACGGAATCGATACTTACGATATAGGCTTTCACAAAGGCGAAAGCTATAAAGGGGCAAGAATCATTCGCCAACTTGCCTCGGTTATGAACACGGAGTGTACCGAGTTTACCGTCAGCGACAACCGTTATTCTAGGCTTGCATCGGGCACCTATTTTGCAACCATGACAACGCCGGACGTATATACGATGTTTATTCGCGAAATGATTAACGCCGGCTATACCGAAGAATACGCCAAAGAAAACGTAATAATGGTAGACGTTCCGAAATTGCCCGTAAGCGGCGATCTGGAAGATGAAAGTCAAGGTTTTATGGATATGACTGTTATGGGCGGCGTAAACGGTTATGCAATCAGTTCTTACACCGCTTACCCAAACGCTTGCTTAGAGTTCGTAAATTATGCCACGAGTTATAAAATGATGAGAAGACGATATGAACTTTTGGGCATTTCCCCCGCAAGAAGCGACCTGGTTGACGAAATAGGGGGCTTGCATAAAGAAATATGCACTAATCTTAATCAAGGTTCCATTTACGTAATGCCCAGCGTCCGCGCAACTTCGCAAATTTGGTCTCCTATGGAAAATTTCTTTTCCTTGATAGCGGGCGATATACTGGAAAAGAAAAACCTATATGAAACGGATGAAGCGCTTAAAAAAGGTCTTTTGAAGGTGTCGAAAGACGCTTACGACGCTATTCACACTTTGGCGGGGAATTAAGGGGGAAAGTTATGAAATTAACGGCAAAATGTAAAGATTTTTTCAAATCACTGCCAAGCAAAATCAAATCCGTTCCCAAAAGACTTTCCGCTAAATTTGCGGGCGCAAAAGAGATTTTGTCTAAATGTAACGGCAAGGTAAAAGCCTCCATGCTATTAATGGGCCTTGGGCAACTTTTATATAAACAATGGACGAAAGGCGCATTGTTTTTAATGCTGCAATTAGGTTTTATTTTCTACTTTATCTCAAGCGGCGGAAAGGACTTATTCGGCCTCGTTACGCTCGGACAAGTAAAAGGCGACGCCTGGTACGGTATCGAGGGGGATAACTCGGTCGTTATGATGCTTATGGGTATTTTGGCGGTTATAATGATTATTTTCTACGCCATTATCTATACGGCAAACGTAAAGGACGTTTACAAAACGCAATGCGCGATAGAGGCTTTTAATAAGCCGAAAACCTTCAGGCAGGAAGTAGGCGACCTTTTGGATAAATCATTCTATAAGACGGCCTTGACTCTTCCCGTCATCGGTGTCTGCGTGTTCAGTATTCTGCCCATCGTGTTCATGATTTTGATTGCGTTTACAAACTACGGCGGAGCAAATATTCCGCCTGCGCTTGTGGATTGGGTAGGTCTCGAAAACTTCGTCACCATACTTTCTTTGGGTCAGTTTGCCCCCACGTTTTTCAAGATTTTCGGTTGGAATATACTATGGGCTGTTTTATCCACTGCCATTAACTATTTTGCGGGGTTGGGACTTGCCTTGCTTCTCAATAAAAAATGCGTTAAAGGTAAGGCCTTTTGGCGGGCGTTCCCCATACTTTCTTACGCTATACCCGGCTTTATAACTTTACTCGGTTTCAAGTTTATGTTTTCGTACGGCGGTCCCATAAATTATTACGTTCAGAAGGCAGGCGGTGAAGCTATAGGCTTTCTGTCCGTCAATTCCAAATGGATGGCAAGATTTATCGGTATCGGCGTAAACGCCTGGATCAGTATTCCTTCTACCATGCTTTTGGCAACGGGGATACTTTCAAACATAAATAACGATTTGTACGAAGCGGCAAGGGTGGACGGCGCAAGCCCCTTTAGGCAATTTATCAAAATAACTCTTCCTTACGTTTTGTTTGCGACAACGCCGGTACTTATTACGCAGTTTATCAATAACTTTAACCACTTCGGCATTTTCTATTTCCTGCGTGACGCAAGTATTCGGTCGGAAGGATATTTCCTTGCCAATAATACGGATTTACTTATAAATTGGCTGTACAGAATGTCAATAGATAACAACTATTACTCGATAGGTGCGGCGATAAGTCTTATCATATTCGTTATAACCTCTGTGATATCGCTTACCGTGTACGTTTTATCACCGTCGTATAGACAGGAGGAAACTTTCAGATGACAGGCAGTAAAAAAGTAGGAGTAAAAACGAAAAAAGTGATTGACGTCCTTATTACCTACTGTGTTCTAATTATCGTAGCGTTTATATTTTTCTTTCCGTGTTTATGGCTTATTTTGGCGTCATTTTCTAAGTCTGGGTCCATTTACTCGTTTGACGGCTTTTTCCCCGCCGAATACGGATTAAACGCCTTTAAATCGCTATTTACGGACGTCGTTATGTACAACTACCCGAAGTGGTTTGTAAACACTTTGTTTATTGCCGTAATGAGTTGCTTACTTGGTACGCTGCTTACTATTTTAACGGCTTACTGCATGTCCCGTTTTCGTTTTAAATCGAGAAAGAAAATGATGAAAATCACCCTTCTTCTCGGTATGTTTCCGTCCTTTATGGGAACTATTGCCGTATATCTTATAATGACGCAGTTCAATCTTATCAACCAAAAATGGGGGCTTATACTTATCTATTCGGCGCAAGCGCCAATGGGGTACATGGTGCAAAAAGGCTTTTTTGATACCATACCGTACTCGATAGACGAAGCCGCCCGCATTGACGGAGCCTCAAACGCAAGAATTTTCTTTAAGATCATTTTGCCGCTCTCTAAGCCTATGCTCGTATACACGGCGTTAATTTCCTTTACCTGGCCGTGGTCCGACTTTATTTTGCCGAAGATGCTTTTGATCGACAAAGATTTATATACGGTTGCAGTCGGCCTTATGTCGCTTGGCGAAACGGAGTTTTCCCGCTTTGCCGCAGGATCGATATTTATTGCGATACCTATAATCGGGCTTTACTTCTGTCTTGTGAAGTACATGATAAACGGAATGGCCGCAGGTGCGGTTAAAGGATAAAAAATAATCAATGACGGCGAAGCTTTACGCCTCATATAAATTTTCAGGGTTTATTCCTACGAGGAATAAGCCCGTTTTTTTATAGGCGGATACTCCCGCCATCGCAATTTTTTTGCTTAAAATTCCCATAATTTCATAGTAGAACACCTTTACATATGCAAGAATTGCAATATTTCTTGCGCAAATTGCAATTTTTTCTTAAATAAATGTGTGCTAAAATGAATGTAGAAGTAAGCGTGCAATATGCTACAAATATAGAAGTGAGGCGAGGAGGGTGGGAAATGCTCTATTTAAAGGAAAAGCCTTTTTATCTCAGCGATAAAAAGGTGGAATGGGTAATATCTACGGCAAAAAAAATGTCGGCAGAGGAAAAATTGCAGCAGCTAATATGCGAAATGCCTAAATCCACCGACGCAGAATATCTTAAAAACCTTGTAAAAGGGCAGAAATTCGGCGGCGTAAGGTATAACAACGCTCTATCTGCGACGGTCAGGGAAGAAATTAGGATTTTACAGGAAATTCGGAAATTCAGCTTCTTGTAGCCTGCAATACGGAGGCGGGCGGAAACGGCGCTTGCATAGACGGCACCGAAGTCGGTCAGCCCATAAAAATCGCTTCCACAGGCGATAAAAAATACGCCTACGAACTTGGCAGAATTTCAGGAATAGAATCCCGCGCGGTGGGCTGTAACTGCTGTTTTGCGCCTATCGTAGACGTAAACATGAATTGGAGAAATCCCATTATTTCAAGTCGTTCTTTCGGCTCCGATCCCGACCTTGTGCTTGAATTCAGCAAAGAATTTATGCGGGGCTACCGTGAAAGCGGCGGCGTATGCATAATGAAGCATTTCCCCGGCGACGGCGTAGACGAAAGAGATCAGCACCTTTCGTCAAGCGTAAATTCCCTTTCAGTAGAAGAGTGGAAAAAAACTTTCGGCAAAGTATACCGTGGAATGATTGACGAGGGTGTGCATGGCGTAATGGCGGGGCATATAATGCTACCCGAATACCAAAAAGCGCACGGCGAGCCTATTTTGCCGGCAACCCTTAGCAAAGCCCTTCTTTCCGAACTTTTACGCAAAGAATTAGGCTTTAACGGGCTTATTATATCCGACGCAAGCCACATGGTTGGCTTGACATCTGCAATGAAGCGGCGTGATATTTTGCCGACAGCCATTGCGGCGGGGTGCGATATGTTCCTGTTTACCAACGATTACGACGAGGATATGGGCTACTTAAAGGAAGGCTACGAAAGGGGAGTTATAACCGAAGAGCGCCTTAACGAAGCAATTTACAGGATACTTGCCATAAAAGCCTGCCTAGGCCTTGACGAAAGAGATAAACCCGAACGGCTTGCCCCCGCAGAAGAACTTACAAAAATAGGCAGTGCGGAGTTTAAAAAGATTTCCGACGAGGTAAGCGACAGGGCAATCACCCTTGTAAAAAACACCCAAAATATCCTGCCTTTAATCCTTGAAAAGAAGCGAATACTGCTTGTCCCGCAGACTTCCGAAAACCCGTTTGCGGACTTTATACCCAAACGAAAAACCCCCTTCGATACCATCAAAGAACTGCTTGAAAAGGAAGGCTTTAAGGTAACTATATATAAATCGGTTATGGAAAGGGCAAAAGAATTGCCGCCGGATAAGGCGGCGGAAAGTATATTTAACGTCTACGCAAACAAAACCCCGGTAACCGATATTACCGACAATTACGACGTTGTTATACAGGTTGCTAACGTCATAGATCATTGCACGGTGCAAAGAATAAATTGGTCCATAAGTAAAGGCACGCCCGATATCCCATGGTACGTTCACGAACTGCCGACCATATTCGTTTCGCTGTGCTGCCCATTCCACTTGGCGGACGTTCCGCAGGTTAAAACCTATATAAATTGTTACGACAAAAACGAAAACACCCTTATTTGGCTTGTAAAAAAACTTGTCGGCAGGTCGGAATTCAAAGGCAAAAGTACGGTAGACGCTTTTTGCGGAATGATGGATACGAGGTTATAATATGGCAATGGACGACGTTTCAAGGAAAAAATTTTTGGTGTGCGTGGACTCGGACGGTTGCGCCATGGATACCATGGATATAAAGCACAAAAAATGTTTCGGGCCATACCTTGTGGAAGAATGGGGGCTGCAAAAATGGAGAAACCTCATTTTGGATAGATGGAACGAAATCAACCTGTACACGGTATCACGGGGGATAAACAGATTTAAGGGGCTTGCCGTTATGCTTACGGAGGTCAATCAAAAAATAACCGCCATCGACGGGCTTTCCGATCTCCTTGAATGGACGGCAAAAACCAAAGAAAGTTCCAACGAATCACTTGAAAGAGAGATTGAAAGAACGGATTCAAAATGTCTTAAAAAGGCGCTTAATTGGACGAAAGCCCTAAACGTAGCCATAGACGGGCTTGACGACGGGCTGAAAACGCCGTTTATCGGGGTAAAGGAAACCCTTGAAAAAATGCACGAAATTGCGGATATAGCGATAGTTTCGTCTGCAAACAGGGGAGCGGTAACCGAAGAATGGAAAAATCACGGTCTTATAAATTCGGTGGACGTTATCTTAACGCAGGAAGGCGGCACTAAAATCCACTGCATTGCAAAAATCAAGAAGGGCTACGACAAAGAAAAAGTGTTAATGATAGGCGACGCCGTCGGCGATTATAAGGCGGCGGAAGCAAACGGAATTTACTTTTTCCCAATACTTGTAAAGCGGGAAAAGGAAAGTTGGTATAAACTTAAAAACGAAGCTTTCCCGCTGTTTGTCGGCGGCGGTTTTACGGAGAAGTACGCAAATAATTTAATAGAAACTTTCTTTGATAATTTCGGCGGATAAGTTTAACCGCCCCACCTTGCGGCGGGGCGGCAGATTGGTTTTAGTTAATGTAATTTATGTTAATTTTAAACTCCGCTGTATGCAGAGAAGCCGCCGTCAATGGGTATTACCACACCGGTTATAAAACTTGCGGCTTGCTTATTTAAAAGGAACAAAACCGCCCCGACGAGCTCTTCCATTTCGCCAAACCTGCCCATAGGGGTTGCGGCAATAATTTTGCCCGTTCTTGCGGTTGGGGTGCCGTCATCGTTCCACAAAAGTTTTTTGTTTTGTGCAGTAGAGAAGAAGCCGGGCGCAATCCCGTTTACCCTTATGCCCGTCTTTGAAAAATGCACGGCAAGCCACTGCGTAAAGTTGCTAATTGCGGCTTTCGCTCCGGAATATGCGGGGATTTTCGTAAGTGGCGTGTATGCGTTCATAGAGGAAATATTAAGAATATTACAGTCAGCTCTGTCCACCATATCCCTTGCAAATTCCTGCGTGGGAAGCAGCGTGCCTATAAAATTAAGGTTAAAAACAAACTCTACGCCGCTTTGTTCCAAATCGAAAAACGACTTCGTATCGGCGTCTAAATCGCCCTGTTCGTAGTATTCTTTGTCGGTTGTAGCCCTCGGATTGTTTCCGCCGGCGCCGTTAATTAAAATATCGCACTTACCAAAGTCCCTTAAGACCTGTTTATGGCAGTCCGCAAGGCTTTGCTTGTCCAAAACGTTTGCCTTGTAGCCTTTTGCAATTTTGCCGTCATTCACTATTTCTTCGGCGTACTTTTTAGCAGCTTCTTCATTTAAGTCGAGAAGTGCAACCTTTGCACCTGCCGCAGCAAGCGACTTTGCGAGTATAGAACATATAATTCCGCCTGCGCCTGTTATTACGGCGACTTTTCCTGTTAAATCTGTATTTATCGGGTTCATAATTCCTCCTTTTCGATTGCTTCGAATAATCCGTTTAAGTATGCTGCACCTAAAGCACGGTCGTATAAGCCGTAACCGGGTTTTCCGTCCTCGCCCCAAATGTTTCTGCCGTGGTCGGGGCGTACGTAGCCGTCAAAGCCCGCCTTTACAAGCGCCTTAACTATGCCGTAAATATCCAAATTTCCCGCACTCGTCAAGTGTCCTGCCTCGGTAAAATCCTTTTCACCGCAATACTTTAACTGCCTTAAATGCGCAAAGTAAATGCGATCGGCATACTTTTCAGCCATTTTTACAAGGTCGTTATCCCTTCCGGCACCTAAACTTCCCGTACAGAAAGTAAAGCCGCTTCTTTTGTTAGGCACTGCCTTAATCATTTTGTCGTAACTATCTTCACCCGTTATAATCCTCGGAAGTCCGAACATATCCCAAGGCGGATCGTCGGGGTGTATTGCCATATTTATATCTGCCTCGTCGCAAGCGGGCATAATGCCGTTTAAAAAGTAGACAAGGTTGTCAAAAAGTTGTTCGTGCGAAACCTCGCTATATTCTTTAAGTAAAGAATTCAACTCGTCCGTTGTATAACTCTCGTCCCAACCGGGTAAATGCAGTTTTTTGGGGTCTAACCGCATAAGTTCTCCGTGGTTATAGGAAAGGGAATTACTTCCGTCTTCTGCTTCTGTTTTAAGGTTAGTACGTAGCCAATCGAACACAGGCATAAAGTTGTAGCAAATGCATTTAACGCCGAGCAAGCCTAAATTACGGATAGTTTTGGCATAGTTAGCAATAAGTTTATCCCTTGTGGGTTTACCGAGTTTTATATCCTCGTGAACGGGAACGGACTCGATAACTTCCATGTTTAGCCCTGCGCTATCGCAAAGATTTTTAATACGCAAAATTTTTTGAAGTTTCCAAACTTCGCCGACGGGCGTATCGTAAACCGCCGTAACCACGCTCGACATATTGGGAATTTGCTTAATATAGTTTAAGGGTATGGAATCTTTTTCACCGTACCATCTGAACGTGAGTTTGATAATTTTATCCTCCTTACCGTTTGTCTAGGCGGAACTACTTCCATCGCCTATTAAATTTTAGCACACCAAAATGCCTTTATACAATTACCATTTTTATTTTAAAACATTGCAATTTTTTCACATACTTATGTTATGATGCGATTAGGAGGAGGGGAATATGCTATTTAACTACAGTTACAGCGATCTATGCTATTCGCACAAGGTGGACGAGCCCGCAAAACAGCTTTCCAATTTTGCCGACCACTTCCACACACTTTATGAAATATGCTTTTTCATGAGCGGTGAAGCCGACTATTTTATCGACGATAAAAAGTACGTTCTTAAACCCGGCGATCTTATTATCATTCAGCCAGGTCAGCACCACAACCTTATCATACGCTCTTCGGAAAGGTACGAAAGGTACGTAGTGCGCTTTTCCGAGTACTTGGTACCCACCGACATAGCGTCAAAGTTCAGGCGTTTCAGCGGCAGTTATAACGTGGCGGATACCATTATGCCCGACCTTTTTGCCCGCTTCGATTACCATATCGAAAACACCGGAGGGGATGCCGCCACACTTAAAATGCTGTTTAGGTGCGTATTAACCGAAATAATAGTCTATTTTTCCTTTATGGGCGGAAAGGAAGGCGTCGCCATAAACCTTTTGAAGGAAGATATGGCGGTCGTTCTCGACTATATAAATAAAAATATAGAACGCCCGCTTTGCCTTGACGATATTTGCAGTGAATTCCATTATTCCAAGTCCTACATCTGTCACGAATTTTCGGTAAGCATGGGCGTTCCCATTATGCAATACGTGCGCACGAAAAAGATAATGTATGCAAACGCGCTTCTTCGTAGCGGCATGAGCCCGACCGAAGTCGCTTCGCAGTGCGGATTTTTGGACTATTCGACATTTTTTAGAACTTACAAAAAAATTATAGGCAAGCCGCCTTCAGACAGGTAATAAGAAAGTTTTCGATAATTAACCCATAAAAACAGCCGTTTTTTTTGAGACGGCTGTTTTTTTTGCTATAATGGGCAATTTTTGGAACATTTGCAATATATAAACATTTCTATTGCAATGTACTTTTCTTTCATAAAATGTTAATTTGTAAATATAGGACGGGTATGACCTGAAAAAAACCGACTTTATTTTTATGGCGGAGTTTAAAAGATTTCGTAACTGTCGAGAAAAAGGAGGACAATAGGCGCAAAATGGAACCTATCTTCGTTTCAACAAGTATAACCAAAAAGTTCGGGCAAACGATTGCGCTAAACAACGTCGATATTGCCATTTACCCGGGAGAGATTCGTGGATTTATCGGTGAAAACGGAAGCGGAAAATCGACCATGGGCGCACTTATGACGGGTATTCATGAGGTAACCAGCGGTAGCATGCAGTTCCACGGCAAGGAATGGAAGCCCACTTCCATGATTGACGCCTTGCAGGGCGGAATAGGCATAATCGTTCAGGAAAACGGCACTATTCCGCAAATCTCTGTTGCGGAAAATATGTTTCTCGGCGAACTGAAAAATTTCAGCGGTATTCAATTTTTCGAAGAAAGAAAGGTTGAAGACTTTTCGCCCGTCTTTGACAGGGAATTGTTAAAGGATTTCGATGCCTTAGCAAACGAGGCAAGGGGAAAAATTGCCTTATTGAAAAAGGACGGCGAAACCGCTTATTACGACTACGCCGCTCAAATAAAATCCGTAAAAAAAGACAGAAGTCTTTCCGAAGAAGAGAGGCAAAGGCGTATTTCCACGTTAAGCGGCGCTAAAGAAAATGCCGATAGGATAAGAAAAGAAAACGCCACGCAGATTAAAGCCCTGCAAAAAGAATACGCGCTCCTTTTGAAAGAAGGGTATTTGAAAGCCCTTTCCGCCCTTAAGGAAAAACAGGCGCTTTTGCTTGCCGATAGGGTAGAGGAGTATAACAAAAACTCTATGTTTTTGTTTGATTCTCTTAATACAAAACTAAAAAACGTCGAAGCAAAGTATGCAAAACTGTACACGGAAACATCAGACCCCGCTTTGGAAAAACGCAGACGCAAAAACGACGTAGAGGAAATCAAAAAAGCCTATTCCGTTAAAATTCTTATGCTTGACAGGCGGCACGAGCAGTTTTGCGGATTTTTAAAGGGAGATATGAAATCCCTTCACAACCACTACAAAAATTCTCTTACGGATATAAAAGCCAAAAATCCGAACTCCGCCGAGGTTAAGACGAGAAAGGCAATTTTAAACGTCGTGTTCGGGCTGTTTGTAAGCCGTGCAAAACTCAATAAATACGCACAGCACGCACTTTCCAAAATAGGTGTAACCCACATAAATGCGGCAAACCTTTGCG
>CATZIC010000019.1 GCA_958419945.1 uncultured Clostridia bacterium
ACGCGTGTATTTTTTGCGGACTTCAATTTGCTCACCAATACAGTTACGGCACTTATTGTGTTTTGTGCGGACACGCATGTACACATGAAAAAGTTGTTGATTGCAAGTGCGCTATATGTGGAACTTCTTTGCACACTTTAGGAGAACTTTTAAGCGACGATAGCGGACACTATCGTACCTGCTCGGTTTGCAATAAACGCTTCCATGAAAGCGACCACGTCTTTGACGAATTCGGTAAGTGCTCGAAATGCGGTTATGTCGATCAGTCCATAGCAACCTGCGTGCACGAACCTTCAGATCGTTACGTCGCTAGAGAAGGCGGACACCGTTCAATCTGCAAAAAGTGTGATATGGAGTACGGTGAAGTCCTTCCTCACGTAGAAGGCGAAAACTACGTTTCATCTTCAAATGGTGAAGGACATCAAAAGGGATGCACATATTGCTACGAAGGCTTTGGAGAGGTTTTCCCCCACGCTTACGACCAAAACGTTAACGACCGAGAGTCTTCATGCTCGGTTTGCTACGCACCGCATACTCATACTTATGACAGCGAAACCGGCGTTTGCTCTACCTGTAATCATACCTGCAAACACAGCGGTACGTTTTATAATAGTGAAATGGAAGGACACCGCTGCGAATTCTGCTATAAAGCGTTTGATCACAGTTACAATTCAAATGGCGAATGTGCGGTTTGCGGATATTCTTGTCAGCATCAAAGTGGATTTACCGACGGCACTTGTGCAATTTGCGGATTTACCTGCCCGCACTTAGCATCATTTAATCCAATGGGCGAAGCCGAACATGAATGTGCTTTCTGCCATTCGGTGTTCCCACATAATTATGACTCAAACGGTAACTGCATGCAATGCTATGCACCCTGTCCGCACCGCTATATAAGCGTAAACGAATCAATGCACAGATGCGAAATCTGCAATAGAGAGGAAATGCACGTTTGCGACGCGGGCATGCCATGTTATTTCTGCGGTTATCAGTGTGCACATAAAAATTATATGGAGTTTGGCGAGCATTGCGAATGTAACGATTGCCACGTTGTAATGATGCACGGCGAAGAGCCTTGTATAATGTGCGGCAAAGTTCAGTCGACCGCTTGCGATCACTCTTTCGGATTTGGCGAGGGGACTGAACAAGGACATCCTTGCAACCGCTGCGCTGAGATTCTTCCGCATAACTGCGACGAATTGGGCAACTGCATGGACTGCGGCTACAAAATGCCTTGCGAACATGATTTTTCGGGTAACGCATTCGCTCCTACAGAAGAAGGACACATTCCTATGTGCGTAAAGTGCGGAGCTTCAGGTGAAATTATTCCACATAGTCAAGGTGGCTATCATGCCGAACCGGGCAACGACGGACATAAAACCTATTGTGCGGTTTGTGGTTATCCTTACGGTGAACTATTACCGCACGTTGTAGAAAGCGACGGTTCAGGACTCTGTTCATTATGCGGTGAACATCATGAACATTCCTATAGTGGAGAAATTTGCACTACATGCAACCATACCTGCTCGCACACCGCCGCCGGCGGAAGAGATTGCGGTAATGAAAGCTACCACCTTTGTGGATACTGCAATGCCGAAATGCCTCACGATTTTTCCGGCGACATGAATATGTGCATGCAATGCGGCTATCAAAAAAGCACTCAGGCATAAATTTTTAAATACCTATATAACAACTTAAAATTTTTGTGTTTTACACGAGATAAATTATTTTAAAAGGAGTTTTTTATGAAAACAATCGGCAACATTTTGTGGTTCATTTTCACGGGCTTCGGCGCAGCCATAGCTTGGTTTTTTACAGGTCTAATTTGGTGCATCACAATTATCGGTATACCTTTCGGAAAGCAATGCTTCAAAATCGCTAAACTCGTTATCTGGCCGTTTGGCAACGAAGCAAAAACCGATTTCGGAAAACATCCTATCGCTAACGTAATTTGGATTATTTTCGGCGGTTTGGAACTCACTATCGGCTTCGTGATTATAGGCGCTTTATGGTGCATTACCATTATAGGTATTCCTTTCGGAAAGCAGTGCTTCAAACTTGCTAAACTTGCACTCACTCCGTTTGGCGCAACTATCGGAAAAATCTAAATAATAATTTTGTGTAACATAAAAGGCTGCGTTTACAAAAGTAAATGCAGCCTTTTTCATGTCCTTCGGCGTAATGCAGATTTATGATTATTATATAAAAACATTCGATAATCGGCTTATAGCCCTACTTTTGCCTTGCGGCACAATGAAGAAATGAAGTTGCTTCGCTAATGAAAAATGAAGCACGCCTTACGGCGTATTGCGGTTATAAAGTAATTATTGGAGTTAGCAAGCGAACGGTCCGGATTGCCACGGAGCTACGCTCCTCGCAATGACGGATAAAAAATATTCTAAACCCGCAATTCCATACTCCACACTCCCTAAATCCTAACCCCTAAATCCTAACGAAAAAAGGCTAACGAACCGTTAGCCTTTTCAGCGTTTTTCAATCGATTAATAGTTTTCGGCTTTAACCTGGAAGTATTCCTGTTTGTGGAGACATACTGGGCAAACTAACGGAGCGTTTTTGCCGATTACGATATGACCGCAATTAGCGCACTGCCAAATGGTGTCGCCCTCTTTGGAGAAAACAAGACCTTCTTTAACGTTCTTTAAAAGTTTAAGATATCTTTCTTCGTGTTCCTTTTCGATAGCGCCGACCATTCTGAATTTAGCTGCAATTTCCGTAAAGCCTTCTTCTTCGGCTTCCTTTGCCATGCGTGCGTACATATCCGTCCATTCAAAGTTTTCACCGTTGGCGGCTGCCTGTAAATTTTCGGCTGTGGTGCCGATTCCGTTAAGATATTTGAACCAAAGTTTAGCGTGTTCTTTCTCGTTATTTGCTGTTTCTTCGAAAATTTCGGCTATCTGAACGTATCCGTCCTTTCTTGCCTGAGAGGCAAAATAGGTGTATTTATTCCTAGCCTGAGATTCGCCTGCAAAAGCGTCCATCAAATTCTTTTCGGTTTTTGTGCCTTTTAATTCCATAAATTCACCTCTTAAAGCGATGTATACCATCGCAACTTTTCTTAATTGTATCATTAAAAGCCCATACTGTCAAGGATAAAGAAACAAAAATTTCCGTAAAAAACAGGCGTATTCAGCGATTTTTTGACTTTATCACTATAGTTTCACCTTTACTTAATATAAGGTGATATTTTGTGTAACTTTTGCCTCCGAAATTGCGGAAAAAGCGGTGCTGTTTCGCAACGTCAGAAGATTACAGATAGTATTTAATGGAATCTTCAATCCAATAGCCGTATTTTGCGTTAGGGCAGTACTTTTCCATCTCTTTAAATTTAAGGTAAAGGTCCTTGCCGTCGCCGCAGTCGTGCCAAATGTCGGCGTAAATATAGTCGTAACTTCCGGCATTAAGCGTTTTTGCATACAAAAAAGCGTCGCTTTTTATAATCGTAATTTTACTTCTGACAAAATTGGGGAATTTCGTCAAAATTTCCGACTTAAAAAGGCTTATAACGTCCTCGCTCATATCTACGGCGGTAACAGAAGTTACGTTTTCTTTCAGCGCGACGCTGAAAACGTAGTAACCAAGCCCCACGCCGTAAGTTAAAACTCTGCCTTCCGCCGCATCCACGTACTTTTTTTGGGAGTTTATTTCGTTTGGAAGTAGCGTCATCCACTCTCTTCCGTCTGACAGTATGGCAGGGTAGCGGTAAGGGGTATTGAAAAAACCTATCTTCGGTAGTACCTTTCCGTTTGGAAAGTACTCGAAGTCATCTCTCACAAAGCCTTGATAGGGGGCGTAGGTTTGGTATTTCAAAAGGCTGTTACCAACCTTTTTTCCGTCGAAAGTTACCGTTTTATAGTATGGGTCGTCGTAGTAATCGTTGACGTTAAGCATTTTAACGGAAGGCAAAAAGTACTCGTTGAAAAAATCACGGTCCTTTTTGTAAGGGTCAAGCCCCATATATGCGCACAAAAGGTAACAAAAGGCTAGTTCGTCGGAAACACCCGCACTTTTTACGGAAGCCATATCCGCTTCCTTTATAACGGTATCGAAGTCGTTAAGGTAGTAGGAAATAAGCCTTAAAAATCTGTCGTTTAAAATTTCCGTTTGGCTTAAGGGGGCTGCGGGCTTGTCCGTGATATTAAAATCTGTCTTTTTTTGGTCTATCGTATCCATAAATTACAAAACAATTTCAACAAGTTTGTTTTTAACAAGGTCACAGGAAGAAAGATAGTAAGTTATTCCGTCCTTTACGACAACTTTGTCCGCTTTGCAGTCCTTGCCGTGTAAATGCCCGTAAACCACTGCGTCCACTTTGTATTCCTTAAATAGATCGGTGTAAAGGGAATCGTCCCGCTTAACGTTAAATGGGGGAAAGTGTATCATGGCGATAACTTTATCGCCCTCTTTTCTTTCTCTTTCCATGGCTTTAAGGGCAAGTTTAAGCCTTTCCTTTTCACGAAGATAAAGTTTTTTGTCCTCCTCGGTAAAGTCGGGCGTTCCTTCAACCGTCCACCCGCGCGAACCTAAAATCAAAAGATTTTCAATGCGCACGCAATCGTTTTGCAACACGTAAAAATCAGGCGGAAGCGCCGCCCTTATTCTTGAAAGGCTTTTCCACCAATAATCATGGTTTCCACGGATAAAAACCTTCTTTCCTTTAAGGGGAATCAAAAGTGATAAATCCTTCAATGCGTCCTCGAGTTGCATTGCCCAGCTTATGTCGCCGGCAATCAGCACCACGTCGCCATCCGTAACCTTTTCATTCCAATCCTCGGTTATTCTATCCATATAATCCGTCCAGCCCGTCCCGAAAATGTCCATAGGCTTCGGCGCCGTCGTGGAAAGATGTAAATCGCTTATAGCAAAAATTTTCATATTCTTAATTTCGTTTCTATGTAGTACGGCAGTCCTGCCGCAAAGTGCCGTTTGTTTCGGCTTGTTATATAAGGCTGTTTTTAATTAAATAGTCTATAAAACCGTCAAGTCCCAAGTTTATTTCTTCGTAACATTTATCGAAGTTACGTGTGTACCACGGGTCGTCTATATCGTGCGGATTATCCGTAAAATCGCAAAGCCTAAAAAGCTTATGGTAGTTTTTCGGGTCTATAATGGTTTTGGCGGCGGCTAAATTACGGTTTTCCATAACGATTATAAAGTCGTAATAATCACCGTCTATGCGTTGCATTCTTTCCGCGCGCTTTATCTTATAATCCGCACCTATTTTGTCAAGGTAGGGGCGAATATATGGGTAAACGGGGTTTCCTTCCTCTTCGTAAGAGGTAGCCTTAGAGCAGATTTCCGCACGAAGACCGAGTTTTTTAAGTTTATATTTCATTAAAAATTCCGCCATAGGGGAACGGCAAATGTTCCCAAAGCAGACAAAGGTTATTTTTAACATAGCGTAATTTTACCACAGATTTACAGATAAATCAAGTTTTAAAAGGCGCGGAAGGTCCGCTTCCTAAAATCAAAGGTACTTAGATAAGGTTTTGAAAATTCTTTGGTTATCGATGCCGTCTTTTGTCCAAAAGGTTATAAGCGGAAGTTTCGCTTTTTTGCAGATTTCCGCAACCTTTTGATCCCTTAATTGTCTGTCTTTACGAAAATGTGTGTTATCGTTTATTTCGATAAGCAAAATCGGTTTGTAATTATAATCGAAAACCCCGAAGTCCGCATTTCTGAAAAGTTCCGAGCGGTAACCTTCCCCGACTTTATCGATTACCGCTGCAAGATTTATCTGCGGCAAAATTATATACTCGTCGCCAAAGTAGGAAAGAAAGATTTTGTAATATTCGTATTCGGTTTTGCTGATAAGTGCGTCTTTTACTACGTAATTCGGCCCGCGCTTTCTTGCTATAAGATATATTATTATAATAATAATGATAACGGCGGCTGTAACCGAAAGGGGTAAAACGTATGGCGCAATCAATAAATTTTTCATGTTTTTATTGTAACATTTGATAAAATTTATATCAAGCGTTTTCGGTTTTTATTATGTAATTATTCCGTTTTTAAAGGTTGTGTATAACCCGTAAACGCCTTGATTTTTAAGGGGATTTTTCAGTCTTATTAAAAGGTTACTTTCAGATTAACGGGCTTATAGGGTGTTTTTTGTTTACCCTGGCATGGACAAATTGTTAAATTTATGGACTTTTATAACATTTTTGAAAAAATCCAAAAAAAAGGTGAAAATGACTGAAAAAAGTTTACAAAAACTATTGTAAAAATTTTTCCGTTATGATATTATAATAATAACTATATTTACTTTGTACGTGTGCGCACGCTTTTCGTCGCCACGGCAAAGCAGAAGGAGAGTTTATGTTTAACGTAAAGTTAAAGCGTGCGATAACGTCCTTTGCGGTTATGCTGGCGTTTTTACTAACGGCGCTCGGCGGCGGACTCACGGTTGCCAACGCAGCTACAGCAGAAGACGACGTTTTTATCCTGTACGCCAACAACCGTAACGCCGTTAAGGTTTTAGACGAAGTCGTAGACGGCGAACCTAAGTATTTCAAGCAACTTAAGGATACCGATGCAATCACTGCCGAAGAAAAGGTTGCGGTTATGAATCGTATCATTTCCGCTGCAAACGGCTACACCGCATTAGTTTCCAAAAAGGACGAAATCCAAAAGTCCGGTGAAAGCACTCTTGCAAAAGAGGGTTCGCTTAAAGACGAATACGAACAGTTATGTTCCAATCTCACCACGCTTTATAACGATTCGTTAAAACTTACCGAAGCAAATTATACTACGTATGACGTTGATAACACCTTCGTTACCGGCATCAACAACATGATGAAGGAATTCACCGTAACGGGTGAAAAGGTTAACCTCGGCAACGAACTTTGGGCGTTAATGGCTGTAAACGAAGCAAATCCCGATAAGTCGGCAAAAACCTGCTACGGATTTTACGATACAGACCTTTCCGTTATGGACTACGGTGTGTTCAAACTTTACTCCATCTATAACGCAGGCTTAACCGCTATAGCGGTTTCCGAAGATCCCGTTCAAACGAGAAAGGATTACGTCGATCAGTTAAACGCAGTTCCGAGAAACGTTTTCGAAGATATCTACAACGATTATCTTGCGGCTACCGCAGTGGAAAGAAGCGATCTTACCCCTGAAGAAGCAGACCTTGAAAATAACGACCTTGTAAACCACATGGGCGAATGCCAGACCAAAGTCGAAGATTTCTGGGCGGGCGCAAGCGAGGACGTAAAAAAGGCTTACGCAACAAAGTACGATTACCTTCAAAAATATTTTGCAAGCCATCAGGAATACGACGGTACTGCGGTAAGTAAGAACTCGTCTGTGATAACCTACGTTGTTGACAACAAAACCATTATGACCATCCGGGCATACGTTAAACAAGGTTACACGGCCGGCTCCAAAGATAATAAAGCTGCTACAGTATTCGCTCCCAACGCTTCCATTTCCTTGAACACGGCTACGTTAAGCGGTGAAGAAAGAAACGTTGCTAAGCTTATTTCCGATAAAAACAATAAACTCGATATCGGATATTTGGTACGTTTCAACGTTTACGGCGGAACCACCAAATCCCAACTTTTCGACACCGAGCGTGCAAATAGGGCAACCGAAGGCGGCGTTATTTACGTTATCGAGTTCAATCTCAACAATTACTACGAAAAACTTTTAGCCGAGGAAAGAGGGCTTATAGGCGGACTTTTAAAAGGTACCTTCCTTGAAGGCGCTTGGCTCGCAAACAATAAGGTTGATAGAATTAAATCGGCGTCCGAACTTATAGCCGGCTCCGAAACCGACCTTTGCTATATGTATTCTGGCGGTGAACTTAAACCGTTTGAAAATATTAAGTATGAACCTAACGGAGGTATTTTGATGTTGGAAACTACAATGTTTGGCAACTTTGCCGTTGCTGCGGCTAACGATTCTAAATTCTGGACCGAACCACTGTTTTGGATTTTGGTTGTCGTCGGAATCATTTTATTGCTCGTTGTCATAGCTCTTATCCGTAAATATAAAAAATACTCCGTTAAATTCTATTCCAACGGCGGTACAAAAGTTAAGAAAGTACGTGCAAGAAAGGGTCAATACTTCACTATGCCTGAAAACCCGATGAGAAGCGGTTTCGTATTCGCAGGCTGGTATGAAGACAAGACTTTAAAGAATCGTTTCGTTGCTACACGCATTATAAAACGTAAGAGCTTAAAAGCTTACGCAAAATGGGCTTTGGAATTATCACCCGATCGCGTTGACAGATATTACACCTATTTAAGAAACACTTTGGCATCCCACGGCGCACTTCCTTCGGACTTCGAAATTGAAGAAGGCAAGACCAAGACCTTCGCTGTTATCGAAAAAGGCGAAAAGGAAATCAAACTTTACTTTGCACTTGATACTCAAGAACTTAAGAAAGCAGGCTACAACGTTACTGCGGCTCCCGCCGGCTATGAAGAAACACCTTCTTGCTACGTTATCACTTTGAGAGATCATTTCGTAGTAGCGCAAAAACTTGTTAAGAACCTTCTTGAAACTTACAACCTCGGCGAAACCGAGTACGAAGAAGCAAAAGAAGACGAAAAAGCCTTCGCGCTTGCTCTCTCCGCTCACGTTGCGGAAGCTCCTGCAGCAGAACCTGTTGAAGCACCTGTAGAAGAACCTGTTGAAGAAACCACTGACGAAATAGAAGTGATTATCGAAACGGAAGGCGACAAGAGAAGTGAAGTTCAAGTAATCTTCAGAGACTCTGCACCTCAAAAAGAAGAGGCTGAAGCGGTTGTCGAAACCGAAGAACCTGCAGAAGAACCCGCAGAAGAAGTTGTGGAAGAATCTGTGGAAGAAACCGAGGTTGAAGCGCCTATCGAAGAACCTGCTACGGAAGAACCTGCTGAAGAGGAACCCGTTACCGACGAACAACTTATCGAATACTTCAAGAAGATTCGTAATTCGGTTTGCGGCTACGCACTTTACGAAAAGAACGATAAGGCCGAAGACGGCAAGATGCTTATCAAGCTTTACAAGAAAGAAGAGGCAGTTTACTGCTACATGGCACTTGACCCCGACGCATACGGACTTGAAACCGCTAACTTAGGTTTCGGCGATACACCCGCACTTTTGAAGATCGCAAATGATACCGATCTTGAAAAAGCGCTCTCGCTCGTAGAAGTCATTATGCTCGACCACGGATTTGAAAAATCCGATGAACCGGTTGAAGAAAAGCCTTACGAAGGTAAAGGATTCGGCTACAGAATTCATTACGTCGAAGAATAAACAAAAGAAGGCTACCGCTAAAATGGCGGTAGCCCTTTTCATTGAAGGAGGGTTATGAAAGTAAGATTTAACGAGGACGAATCGGTTGTAAAAGAGATTCAGGAAGGCCTCCGCCAAAAGGACGGCTATTGTCCCTGCAAGGTCGGTAAACTTCCGGAAAACAAATGTATGTGCGAGGAATTCCGTCAGCAGATTAAGGACGAAAACTTCGAAGGCTATTGCCACTGCAAACTCTACTATAAGGAAAAATAAGCGTTTTGCCGCTAAAATAATTAGTGATGGCAATAGTTGCGCCTACACTTTTTAGTGTCAATAAAAACAGTTCCGCTTTTATGGTTTATTGCGGAACTGTTTTTTACCGCCCAAAATGCAAAATTAAATTAGGCATCATACCCCGAGGCGTGCCTCGGCTAAAGTGTACTTTGCACACTTTAACAGCAAACTGCATGTATGATACCTAATTTGTCAACGTCGTAAACCCCTTGCAAGCAAGCAAATTTACTTCTTGAATCGATTTCCCCAAGATAGGCGATTATTTTACAAAAGGATATAAAATTTTCCATTAAAAAGGTAATATCATATTTGTTACCGAAAAAAGGAGGGGGCTAAATGTCAAGGCGGATACTGATAACTTCAGGCAAAGGCGGAGCGGGTAAAACCAGTGTTACGGCACATTTGGGGTATGCGCTATCTAACATGGGCAAGCGTGTGGTTGCCGTGGATATGGACGTAGGCCTTAATAATCTCGACGTAGTTATGGGGGTTGAAAATAAAGTTATTTACGACCTTAAAGACGCTTTGGAAGGCAGATGCCGTATAAAACAAACCCTTATAGAATGTTCACCGACACTTTCGGTAATTCCATCGGCAAAGGGCTTTGACAGGGAACTTTCCGGCAAAAACGTAAAGGACTTAACCGAAGGCCTGTCCACCCGTTTCGACTACGTTTTTATAGATTCTCCTGCGGGGGTTGACACCGGATTTCGGCGTGCGGTGTGTTCTTGCGACGAGGTTATTTTGGTCGTTACGCCAACGTTGACAAGTTTGCGGGACGCCGATAAAGTTTTGGGTATTTTAAATAATTACGACGTGGAAAAGACGGGGATCGTGGTAAACAGAATCCGCGGTGATTTGCTTGTAAAGGGCGCGATCGTTGATATAAAAGAGATTCAGGCGGTTTTAAAATGCCCGGTAATCGGCTGTATTCCTGAAGACGATTCGGTATACCTTTGTTCGGGGTTGAACTTATACAGATCCCGTGCACAAAAGGCCTTTAAAATGCTTGCAAAATATCTTGATAAGGGTAAGGGCAAGGTTTACGATGCTACAGCATACTATCGTGGAGTAAGCGGCGCAATCCGCCGCGCAATAAGGGGAAGCGTATAAAAAATGAACGGAAAACAACTTTCTCGTGCGAAAAAAATGATCGAAAACGACCGCTTGGGTTTAGTCTACGGTTCGGAAGAGTTAATTCGTCAGGATATAGAAAATCTTTTGACGGAATATTTTGCGCTTACCGCCCCCGTAAGCGTTTCACTTGTAAAAACGGGGGATAAAATAAAGATAAAAATCGAAAGCGAGTGTTCCGGAGTAAAAAGATTCGTTATTTTGACATAGTAGGCGAATAATTTCGCCTAACAGGCAAGTTTACACAAAAAGCCAAATATAATATTTTACGTACAAACTTGCTTGGTAAAGGTGAAAAATGGCTTTCTGGGGACTATGTGAACTTTTAGGCGGTATCGCCATTTTTATAACGGGACTGAAACTTATTGCCCAAAACTTCGGAAGCGTTTTAGGCGGCAACCTTAAAAAGTGGATTCAAAATCTTACGGGTTCAAGGTGTCTGGGCGTTTTGCTCGGCGCGGGCACTACCTCGCTTATGCAAAGTTCTGTTGCGGTAAACATGCTGGTTATTTCTTTGGTGGAAAGTTCCGTCATAACTCTTGCGGGGGCCTGTGCCGTGATAATAGGCACCAATATAGGCACTACAATCACCGCTCAGCTTGTTTCACTTTCCTTTAACGGAAGCATAAACGTAAGCGCAATAGGCTCTCTGATATGTTTTTTGGGCTTTTTATTAACCGAATCGAAAAAGGAAAAAACAAAACTTTTCGGTGATATGCTTTTAGGTTTCGGATTCGTTTTTATAGGCATAAAAATAATGACTTCCGCCATGGAAAGTTTCTACGGATATAAGTGGTTTTTAAACTTTTTTCTTATAAAAAGTCCGCCTATAATACTGTTAAACGGCTTTTTTATAACTGCGCTCTGCCAAAGTTCCTCGGTGGTAACAAGTATGCTGGTAATCTTAGCGTCAAGTCAGGTGGTAAGCGTGGAAAACGCAATTTATATGATACTCGGCGCAAACATAGGCTCCTGCATATCGGTAATTTTGGCGTCATCAAAAATGAGCCTTGCCGCAAAGCGCACGGCGGTATTTAACCTTGTGTTTAACGCACTCGGTGCAGGACTTTTCTTTGTTATAATGCTTGTATTTGGCAAAAACGTGGAAAGTATTATGATAAATACTTCTCAAAACGCCGGAAGTGCGGTTGCAAACTTCCACACCTTTTTCAACGTTTTCGTAGGGGTTTTGGCGCTTCCGTTTATAACGCCGCTATGTAAGCTTGTATGCAAAATTTTACCCGAAAGGAAAGAATTTTCAAAAAAAGTTTATAAAAAAACTACGTAAGCAATTTTATCAAAAAGCGGGGATAATCGACCTATAGCCCCGCTTTTTTGTTGTTTTAGCCTGTTTTTATCGGTTAGCACAAAACCATTTTTATCACTAATTATATTGACAATATATTAAGTTTGTCTTATAATAAACCCATAGACTTTCTATTCTTGGAGGGTGCAGATATGGATTATAAGAGAAAAAATAAGATTTCTAACTACAAAAATGGTATTTATTCCATTATAATTTTAGTGGTACTGTCGTTTATCAACAGTTTCGCGATTCCGTTTTTTGACGTTTGTTTTCTTTATTCCTTGTTTCTGTCTGAACTTATTACCAGTTTTTTAGCGGGAACAGAGACAATCTTTTTTTGGGCCTCGCTTTTTATAACCTCTGTTTTGCTTATTCCTTACATTATTTGTGCACGCTTTGCGAAAAAGCATTACGGGTTCATGATTGCAGCCCTTGTCATGGTGAGTATTGACACTTTGATTCTCGTCGGCTTCATAATTTTGTCGATTGCCGTAGTAGGGTTCGACTTCACCTATATAATGAATTTTATAGCACACGTTTTCGTTATTGTGGAACTTATTCTCGCAGTTGCAAGCAAAGACGCCGTTAAATATATGAAGGAAGGGGATATCATTGATACAGCCTCCGATTCCGTTAAGATCAAAGTTTTACCGAATGGTGAAACCATAACCGTTTTGGAAGACACCGTTTCTTCCGATAATGGGTTGTCAGGCGAAACCGTTACCGAAAAAAGGCGTATAACCGTAAACAGAAAGAAATGTTTCTACGCTTCAGTGGTTAAGTTTGACGTGGTAATCGACGGCGTTGTGGTGGGCACCCTTAAAAACGGACAATCACTTTCCGTTATGGTAAGCGCCGGCGCACACGCTTTATACGTTCAGTTTGCAAACGGTAACAGCGACGTTTTGCAGATTCCCGCACAGGCAGTCGATAAAACCTATGAATTAAAACCCGTTGCGAGGGCAATGGACGCATTTATCGAAATTACCGAAATCGCTTGATTTTACGACGAAATGGGTAAAATCAAGGACTTTATAAATCAAAAGTCGCTACTCGGCGAAATCGTAAGGTTTGTACTCGTAGGCGGACTATCCACGGTTATAGACTTCGTTACGATGGCGATAGTTTTATACCTTTCCGCCCCCGAAAAATACAGCGGCTTTATTGATGTGTTTTTTGGCGCAGATAAAGACCCTACTTCCTTTGCGGCGCTTTTCGGCACGGGCCTCGGGTTTTCGATAGGCGTGGTGGTAAATTACCTTTTATCGGTGTTTTTCGTGTTTAACGAAAACGGAAACGTACGCACCGTAAAAGGTTTTTTCCTGTTTACCGTATTAAGTTTAGGTGGGCTACTTCTTCACGAACTCGGTATGTGGGGAATGCACATAAAACTCGGCGTCAACGAATGGATTGTAAAAATCGTTATGACTTTGGTGGTAATGGCTTATAATTTTATCACCAGACGACTTATTCTGTTTAATAATAGGCGTAAAGGCCTAAAGGAGAAGTCATGAAGTTAAGCGTAGTTATTCCTTGCTATAACGAGCAGGAAACGGCAGGCAGGTTTTATTCCGCCATTTTGCCGGTACTTGAAAACCTTAATATCGATTACGAACTTATCTTCGTAAACGACGGTTCGAAAGACGATACGTTAACCGTTTTAAAGGGGCTTTCCATGCTCGATAAAAGGGTTAAGGTAATCGGTTTTTCCCGAAACTTCGGGCAGCAGGCGGCAATCTTGTGCGGACTTAAAGCCTCTACGGGGGACGCCGTAATCCCCATTGACTGCGACCTTCAGGACCCCGTGGAAGTAATTCCTCAAATGATTGAAAAATGGAAGGAAGGCTACGCCGTAGTTCACGGCAGAAGGCTTTCCCGTGCCGGCGAAACAGGTTTTAAAAAATCCTCGGCAAAGGCATTTTACAGGTTTTTAAACAAAGTTTCCGCTACCGAAATCCCGGAAGACACAGGGGACTTTAAACTTCTCGATCGCAAAGTGGTCGACGTTATTATATCGTTAAAGGAACACAACAAGTACCTTCGCGGACTTGAAAGTTGGGTCGGTTTTAAGCAAACCTTCGTGGACTTCGAAAGAAAAGAAAGGGTTGCCGGCAAAACCAACTACACACTTAAAAAAATGCTTAAGTTAAGCGGAGACGGCATTTTGTCAAATTCCGACTTTCCGATTAAGTTTTTTTTAAAGTTCGGCATTTTTCTGTCGGTGCTTTCAACCCTATCTCTTATAGCCGTAGCGCTTGTTGCCATTATTCCCAAATTTTTCAGCCCCACATGGCTTATATGTAGCGTTATCGGGCTTATAGGCGGACTTTTGCTAATACAAAAAGGGGTTTCAGACCTCTATTTGTACCGTGTTTACGAGGAAGCAAAGGACAGACCAGAATACCTTATAGAAGAAAAAATCAACTTTTAGCGTAGCTTTTTTAAGCGTTCCCTAAAAGGAGAATATATGAAAAAAGTAAGAAACACAGTATTAAAACTTGCGGCGGTTATGCTTATCGCCGTAACAATATTATCCTTTACGGCATGCTCGACGTACGTAAGCAGATATTCTTCCATTGCCTCAATAACGAAAAACACCCGTGAAGAGGGATCTATAAAATTCGGAAGCCTTGACGGCACTTACGTTTTTAAATTGAGACCCGACGAGGACGGAGAAATCTCTTACGAAGCCACTTTTGAATCGGGGGCTTTAAAGGTTTACTACGACGCAGGCGAAGGAAAAACCGAACTTTTCGCTATATCAGCGGGTGAACGCCTATCCGGTGAGGCAGGAAAGGTTAAAAAGGGCAAAACCGTTTACGTCATTATAGAAACCGACGGTAAGTGCGAGGAGGGAGAGTTTACATTCCGTGTTTAAAAGATTTCCCCCAAAACTTTGTTTTCGCAAGTAACCTTTTAATAATTGACAAAAAGTGTAATTAAGTTTATTATATATTACGGACAAAATATCAGGAGGTAATTTATGAACAAATTATCAGTGAAAGAAGTTAACGTACAAGGCAAAAAATGTCTGACGAGAGTGGACTTCAACGTCCCTATGAAAGACGGCGTAATCACGGATGAGAACCGTATAAACGGGGCGCTGCCTACAATTAAGTACCTCGTGGAAAACGGCGCAAAAGTTATACTTTGCTCCCATCTCGGCAAACCCCATAACGTTCTTGACGAAAAGATCAAATTAAACAAAAAGGAAAAAGCGGCTGTCGAAGCACTTCCGGAATCCGAACGCGAAGCAGCCACCAACGAATATATCGAAAAGGCTAAAAAGGACGCTAAAAAATACACTTTGGCTCCCGTCGTTAAAAGACTTGCCGAACTTTTACCCGGCGTAAAGGTTTCCTTTGCAACCGACACCGTCGGCGAAGACGCACAGAAGAAAGTTGCAGAGCTTAATGACGGCGAAATTTTGGTTTTGGAAAACACAAGATTCAACGCAGGCGAAGAAAAACGCGACGAAGAATTCTGCCGTAAACTCGCTTCTTTTGCGGACATTTTCGTAAACGACGCTTTCGGCACTGCTCACCGTTCGCACGCATCAACCGCTGCTATCGTTGAGTACGGCTTTGTAAAGACCGCCGTTTGCGGTTTCCTTATCGAAAAGGAACTTTCCGTAATGGCAGACGCTTTGGATCACCCCGTACGTCCCTTCGTTGCAGTTTTGGGCGGCGCTAAGGTAGCGGATAAATTAAACGTTATCTCTAATTTATTAGAAAAATGTGATTCCTTGATTATCGGCGGTGGCATGGCTTACACCTTCTTAAAGGCGCAGGGCATGGAAGTCGGTATGTCTTTGGTTGACGACAGCAAGATCGAATACTGCAAGGAAATGATGGCAAAGGCCGAACAGCTTGGCAAAAAGCTTTATCTTCCCATTGATACTGTAATTGCTAAAGAATTCCCCAATCCTATTGACGCTACCATCGAAGTTCGCACCGTTTCTTGCAAGGAAATCCCTGCGGACATGCAAGGCCTTGACATCGGCGAAGGCACACGTGAACTTTTCGCTTCCGTTATAAAGGATGCTAAGACCATTATTTGGAACGGTCCTATGGGCGTTTTCGAAAATCCCACTTTGGCAGCGGGCACCAAGGCTATAGCGGCTGCTATGGCAGAGGCTGAAGGCACCACCATAATAGGCGGCGGCGATTCTGCGGCGGCGGTTGCACAGCTCGGTTATGCCGATAAGATGACCCATATTTCTACGGGCGGCGGCGCATCGTTAGAACTTTTCGAAGGAAAAGTTTTACCGGGTATTGCTTGCCTTAACGAAAAACAGTAAAAATAAAAAAATAAGTGCGGACGAATTCGTCCGCACGTTTTTTTTGCAGTTTATTAAGCCATTATTTAAGACTTCTGTTCTACATCGTCCCTGGTAAGCGTTATGGTAAAATTCACTGAACCTTGATTAAATGAATAAGTAATAACGCCGTCTGCATAATCGTATTCCTCGGTTACCGTCACCCCGCTGTTTTGCGACGTAAGCTTGATTTTACCGTCCTCATACGTGTAAATGCCGGATGCCTCATAAGAAGGTGTTCCGTTGCCTTTACCTTTCGCTTTTACGGTTCCCTTGCCGTTCATTTCGAGTATCATTGTGAAATACTCGTAGTTTTCTTCGGTAATAGTAGTGCCGTTTATCGAGCCGGAGCAGGAAGTCATGTTGTAAGTTCCCGCAACTTCACGGTTTTTAAAGTTACATCCTGAAAGCAACATGCAGGAAATAGCCATACAGATAACTAATGCCAATGCACAAAAATTTAGCCGTTTTTTTACCATTTTTTCTCCTTTTTCGTTCCTTTTCGGAACGGTTTTACTTTATATCAATATATCATAGGTTTCATATATTGTCAAGATATTTTCAAAATTTTCAACAAAAAGTGTATTTTTTTCAAGCTGTTAAAAACTTGCACGGAAATATCCAAGTACTTTAAAATTTAAACTTTTTTACGTTGCAATTACTTTTTTAATGTGATATAATAACCTATGGACAAAAATCTAACAGGAGTTATTTTTTATGAGAAAACCCATTATTGCAGGAAACTGGAAAATGAACAAAACCCCTTTAGAGGGTGCTAAACTTTGTGAAGAACTTATCCCTTTGGTAAGTAACGCCGATTGCGACGTAGTCGTTTGCGTTCCCGCAACCGATATTTACGAAGTATCAAAGGTTATCGAAGGTACAAATATCCACCTCGGCGCACAAAACGTGCATTTTGCCGAAAGTGGCGCATACACCGGTGAAATTTCCGCGGACATGCTTAAAGAACTGGGCGTAGAGTACGTTATTATCGGACACAGCGAACGCCGTCAGTACTTTAATGAAACGGACGAAACCGTTAATAAACGCACCTTAAAGGCGCTTGAAAAAGGGCTTATTCCTATCGTTTGCGTAGGTGAATCTTTGGAAGAAAGAGAAACAGGCAAAACAGAATCGGTTTTGTACCGTCAGATAACCGAAGGTTTGAAGGGCGTTGAAGATTTGACAAAGCTTGTTATCGCTTACGAACCCGTTTGGGCTATCGGTACCGGCAAGACCGCTACAAGCGAACAGGCCAACGAAACCATCGGCTTTATCAGAAAGACTTTGGCTGAAACCTTCTGCCCGAAGTGTGCGGAAAAGGTTCGTATTCAGTATGGCGGAAGCATGAAACCCGCTAACGCCAAAGAACTTATGGCTATGGAAGAAATCGACGGCGGACTTATCGGCGGCGCTTCCTTAAAGGCAGCTGATTTTGCCCAGATCGTAAACTACAATAAATAAGTTTTAAACTTAAAATATCAACCCCGCAGTAAGCACGCTTACTGCGGGGTTGTTTATTAAAAAGTGCCTAATAACCGACCTATAGGCGTACTTTTAGTAATTTTAGTGATAGTTATATTTGCGTTACTCTGTTGATTTGTACGGCCCGATACACTTTTGTAGCCCACGCCAACTTCCGCTATAACTTTACCCCGTCTATCCCGCCCTATATACTTTCAACGGCGCCTAGGGGATAAAACGTTTATTTGCATATGGTGTAAAAGCTTAAAAATGCGTAGTAATAAGTTGGTTTTTGTACTTCGCGTTATTACACGGTTTGTGTGTTTTGGAAACCTAAATAAGCAAACTTGCCGTACAACACCTTAATTTGGCGCTGGTGTAAATTTCTTACAAACAAGCGAATTTACTTCATAAACCGACCTATGCCCCACTTTTTATAATTACAACCTAAATATTTAGTTAAATTATAATTGCTTGAAAAATGCTTGACTTATATAAAGTAAATTGTTATACTTTTTATGAACAAAAATTCATTCATAAAAAGGATTAAATTTATGCCTAAAACAGCGGAAAGATGTCAGGAAATACGAGAAACAACACGAAAGAAAATTTTACACGACGCTATGCTTTACTTTGCAAGAAACGGCTTTGCCGGCACAAAAATAAGCGACCTTGCTGACTATATAGGCATAGGACAGGGGACGTTATATATTTACTTTAAGTCAAAAGAAGATTTGTTCAAAGAAATTTTTCTTGTCTGCAACAACGACCGGGAAATCAAGGATTTGAAAACGCTAATGCGCCTGCCCATATCCGCCAAAAACAAAATTCATAAACTATCTGAAACAATAATCGAGAAGCTTGAAAATGACGAAAACTATGCGGCAAAGGTTACTTTAACAACGCAAGTACTTTTTGAAAAAAATGAGTTTATGTCGGAAAGCACTACTTATCAATCGGAAATATATCAATGCACGGCAAAGATAATAGAGCAAGGACAAAAGGAAAAAAGCGTTGTGGACGGCTCGGCTATGAAACTTGCAGACTTTTATTGGAGTGTCGTTTACCTTTACGCATTAAAAAAATTATTTACTACGAAATATGAAACCATTACCGCCGGCGATCTTGAACGGGTTTTATTAAAGGACGTTAAAATATGAGCGAAAAGATATTAAAAAAAATCAGAATTTGTTCTTCATTTGTTATAGCGTTTGTGCTTACTTTCACGTCTTTGTTTACCTATCGTGAACACCTTGCGGAAACCTATGAACTCACTTTTTTAAGTAGTTTTATTGTCGGAATATTTTTTATAGTCAGTGGCGTGCTGCTTATATTTAATAAAACGGTACCGCAAATCATATACCTGTGCGCGACAATTTTATTGTTGATAGTGTTTTTCGTGTGCATAGCCTTTTCCAATCAATTTCAAATGAGCGGCGGCTTTATATTTCTTCATATTGTAAATCCTTTGCTTGTCCTAGCCTACTATTTGTTTTTGAGCGACCTAAGAAAAACAACGTTAAAATTAGTGCCAGAGGTTGCCGCAATACCGTTATTGTATTTAGTGTTTGTTCTGATATTCGGCTCGGTAACAGACAATTATATTTACTTTTTCTTAAATTATGAAAAGGTCGGAATTTGGTATTCTGTAATTTTCATTGCTTGTATTTTAGTAGGAATATTTGTACTTGGTTTTGCGCTGTATTATGCTAATAGAATTGTCAAAAAACTCATAAATAGAAAAAAGATATAATAGTAAGTCTAAAGCAATATTCAACTACAAATTGTAACCCGCCGCAATAAAAAGTCCGCCCGTGTCAATGGTTTGACACGGGCGTTAATCTTGTAAACTTTTGCGATAACAGACCTATAGGCGGACTTTTTAAAAGCTTCCGCCGGTTTTGTCACGGGAAAATACCTTTATATCCGTCTTTATTTCATAAACGGATAGGGGAATTTTTTTATAGTCCTCGTAACTTTTATGGTGAAATTTATATGTTAAATTTCTTATTCCGAAAAGGTCGGTTTCCGAACTTAATACCCTTGTAGCAAGTCCTTGCAAGGTTTTAGTAAGGTCTTTTTCAAGTGCGTCAAGAAACTCTTGGGGTACGGTGGCCCTTCTTCCCAAGGAATTTTCCTCTCCTTTTTCAGAGGTTCCGTCCGCAATACGCACCGTAATTTTCATTTTCATGTTAAGCGTGGGCTTAACGCCGTAGTCCAGCCAAACTTTATGGGTACTATGGAATACTTCGAGGGCGGAAGTTTTTCCATCCGCTTCTGCGGTTAAAATTACTCTGTCCGCAGGAAGGTTTAAAAGGTTAAAGGCAATGGTTTCCTTGTCGGTTAAAATGTCGCAAATCTTACCGTCCTTAAACACCGCGGTTTTACTTGCGTCGAAAATAGCCGTGGGGGATTTACTTTCGCCGCCACCACTACCGCCACTACTTCCACCGCCACCGCTTCCTTCAAGAGGCAAAACCTCTAAAAGTCCGTCTATAGGTCGATTATCCTCATCTATTTCAAACTTGGTGGTTGCCGAACTGCTGCTGTCCTGGCCTTTTGCGTCGCCGCTTATTATGGTAATATACGGCATGTAGCCGCATTTGTTTCTGCCGTGCGTGGACTCGGCGAAGTCCTTTATGTTTGCGTCAAGCACGCTTGATGACGCCGCTCCGTTTTCAAGTAAAACCTTTTGTATGGCAAATGAAGATATGGAATCAAGGGGTGTAGGCGTAGACAAAAAGTCCTTTGCCGGACCGTCACAAACTGCTAAAAGTGCGGAATTCTGGAAATGTTCGGAGGCAAGCAAGTGGTCGACTATAACGGAAATATCGTCGTTTGCTAAATCTTTGCCGAAAATTATAACGTTGCAAAAGGAAAGTTTCGGGAACCAACCCGACCTTTTGGAAAGTATTTCGATAGCGTCCATAACTGTTTTACCTTTTGCGTTTATTAAGGTGTCGTCGTTATCAAGTGCCTGGTCGGTTGCCTGCGGAACGCCGATTTGTGCGGTGATTTCCACCCCTTCTTCCGCCTTATCTATGCCCATGGCAACGATAATTGCGGTTTTTTCTATATCAATAAGGGCAAAGTCGTTGGAAAAGTATAAAATTGAAAAAATCAACGCCAAAACGATTACTATTCTATGCTTTACTCGGGTTTTCATGTTTCTCCTTGGGTATAAAAAGTAATAAAAGTGGCACTACGTATCCGAAAAATATGAACACATAGCTTAAATATTTGGACATAAAGGACAGAACGGAAAACAGTTTTCCGGTAAATATTACGGTAAATATGGCAAGCGAAAGGTTTATAACTATTGCGGGGATAAGTGCCTTTTTTAGTCCGAAAGCCCTTTCGAAACACTTTGTTGCAAGATATACGGGCAGAATTATCGCAAACACCTGCGAAAACATTAAAAGGATTATGGCTATATAGTCAAACCGTGCGGAATTTGCAATCGCTAAGCTGTAAACGGTAAGTTCGGGTGTGGCGAAAAACCTTGTTTCCGCAATGGAACTGAACGCCGAATAGAAAACAACCATAAAAAATATTACGACTAAAGAGGCTAATCCGTAACTTCCGCAAACCTTTAAAGTTTGCCTTTTTTCACCTTGAAAATGCCCTAAAAACAGCAGCATATACACGCTGTCCGAAAACCAGATTATAGACCGAAAAGTGGCGTTAAACGGCTTATAGGTGGGTTTTTGTATTATAGGAAGTATATTTGTGAAGTCTGTTATGGGGAAGGCTAAAAAGAACACCAAAAACAGTCCGAAAGTGGTTAGCCAAATACAGGCGTCGGCGCATCTTCCCAAAATTTTAAGCCCCTTCAGCGACTGGTAAAAGGATACCGCAAACAGGGGGATAAACACTATTACCGACGGAGATATTTCATATAAAGTGTTGTGAACGTAGTCCTGCTGTTCCAAAATAGGCACTATGGCTTTTAAGATAAAATAAACTCCGTAACCGAAATATACCGCTCTTGCAAAGCCTTTGGAAATTTTATTTTCCAAAAGGTAGAAAAGTGTGCAGTTGTCGTGCTTTTTGTATAGGTGCATAGCAATAAAAAGCACGCTTAAATCAAGCAAAAATCCGAAAAGTGCCGCTATCCACAACTGTTCGTCGCAAAAGCCCGAAAGCACGGACGGCAACAGTGCGATTTTCGTTACCGGCATAAAAGCCAAAAATATGAAGCATATCTGCCTTAACTTTAATTTGTTCTGCTCATTGGGACTCATCAATTTGGTTTGCTCATTGGGACTCATCATTTTTCATTCTCACTTTGTTTTTCGGTTTAATGGAAAGGGGACGGCGTTTCATTGACGTAAGGTTTGTCATAAGCAGCGTATCCTTAAGGTCGGGGGTTTTCATGGGCGCAAACGGAGCCATTACGGGCACGTTAAAGTTTTCAAGCGACACAAGATATATAAACAAAAAGCAGGTTAAAAGCACCATTCCGTAACCGCCTATAGATCCTGCGACGATAAGATATAAAAGCCGCAAAAATGACATGGAGTCCACAAGTTCCGGCACGGCATAAAGACAGATTCCCGAAAGCGCCATTATCATAATGGTGGGGGTGGAAACTATGCCTGCCCGTACTGCGGTATCGCCGAGCACCAGGGCGCCTACTACCGACAGCGCCATGCCAACGTATTTCGGCATTCGAACGCTCGCTTCGTTTAAAATTTCGAAAATTAAAAGTGTAAAAAACATTTCGAAGCTCGGTGAAAGCGGGATGCCTTTTATGCTGTTTACAATGGTAAGCAAAAAGTTAAGCGGTATAATCTGCAGGTGGAAAAGCTGTGCCGCCACGAAAGCGGAGGGAAGCATAAGCGCAAAAAGTATGGATATAAGCCTTAAAACCCTTTGCATGTTGGCACGGTAATGGTTTTGGAAGTAATCTTCGCTGGACTGGAAGTCCTCGATAAGAAGGTACGGAACGGTTATCGCTATAGGGGAGCCATCCACCAAAATTCCCACCCTTCCTTCCAAAATTTTAGCCATTAAAATATCCGGCTTTTCGGTGTTGCCGACCTGCTTTATAAGCGCAACTTTGTGCTCTACAATGGATTTTGCCACGTACGAACTGTCCGGAATGCCGTCGATGTTTATCGCTTTAATTCTTTTTAAAACCGTTTTTACGATATCGTCATCCGCAACGTCTTTAAGATAGATTACGGAGACGTCGGTTTTGGAATATTTTCCCACCGAAATTTTTTCGATAATAAGGTTTTCGTTCTTAATTCTTCTCCGCATAAGCCCGATATTGGTTTTAAGGTTTTCCGTAAAACCTTCCCTCGGCCCTTTGACTACTGCGGAAGTGGGCGGTTCTGTTATGGCGCGGGAAGTGTATTTTAACAGGTCGATTTTTACCGCCTTATCGTCGCCGTCGATTAAAAGAAGACAGTTTCCCGTAATAACGGCGTCGATAGCCTCTGTAGCCTCTTCCAAAACTTCCGCCTGCGGGCTGAAAATATGCTTACACAGGCTGTCTGCGTCGGGGGCTTTATCGTAGCCCGACAGCGGCGCCACGACTAGTTTACCTAATACTTCCTTATCCGTAACCGGGTCGTCGTAAACGATAAGCCCGTCTTTATTGGAAATTTTAAATTCGAAAAACACCACGTCCGATGACGGAAGCTTTGTCTTTAACAGTTCGAGATTGCTCTTAAGGTCCTTAAAAAACTTCATAAAGGTATTTTGAGTGTTGGCATTATTTTTATGCGGAAACCGTCATAAGCGTATTGACTTATTTAAAAACCGTAGTACAATCTTTTTGACGCTTGGAAAATATATATCGGGGGTGAGGCGATGAAGTGTTTTTTGTATAAATTCAAAAACCGGTTCCGTAAACGGCTTGAGGACAAAAGAAAGTTTTCATCTTGACTTCACGCCTACACCTTCCAAAGGTGGCTAAAGTGCAGGAAGTAAATATTCTAAATCTTATTAAAAACTCCAGTGCGGAAATCGTGGTGGCGGCGGCAATATCCTGTGTAATAACGCTTAGTTTCGGTTCTTCTCATAAGCTTTCATCAAAAAAATTCTTTATTATTTCTTTTATAATCGGAACTGCCGCATGCTTTTTTATATCACTTTTCTTAAACGGTTTTTCGGTAAGTACGTTGGCGCTCAAAAACGCCATTTCAAGCGGTACGCTTTCGGTTACGGTTACGGCTTTTATTAAACGCTTTGCTTTTTTGGAGGCAGACGATATCAAAACTTCCCTTCAAAAGCTTCTGTCAAGCATAATTCTGTCCGATAAACTTGATGAGGTAGTTGACGAAATAATTTTAAAACTTAACGAAGCCGAACCCAAGATTACCGAAGTCGAGCTCAAATCCATTTTAAAAGCCAACACGGCTTTATGCGACGACGAAAAACTCGACGAGGTTTCAAAAGTCATCATGTCGGCACTTTTAAAACACGATAAAACTTAATAGAAAGGCGGAGGACATTCGGGCTTTTTCCCGAACTCTCTCCGTCTTTTTCATTTTTTAGGTTTTAAATGTATTACTTGATTTTTTGAAGGGAATATGTTAAAATCATTATAAATAACGAGGCTGAAAAAGTTAATAAAGCCTGAAACTTTACGGAAATATATAATGAAATACGAAAACATAATTTTTGATCTTTACGGAACCCTTGCCGATATTCGCACCGACGAAACACTGCCTTTTTTATGGCGTGTAATGGCGGATTATTATAAACAAAATTCCGCCGCATACACGACGGAAGAACTTCAAAAGTCCTTCTATAGGTCGGTTAACGCACAAATTTCCGCACGTGACAAGGACTTTGAAATTGATATTTTAAATACTTTTGAAGATCTTTATAAGGCTAAAGGGGTAAAAGCGGAGGATGAACTTTTAAAAGATACCGCTAAGGAATTTAGAAAAACTTCCACACTGTTTTTAAGTCTATATGACGGTGTGTACGAAGGACTTAAAATGTTAAAAAAAGCCGGAAAGCGTGTTTTTTTACTTTCGAATGCACAGGCCTCTTTTACTATGCCGGAATTAGAGAGCTTAGATATAAAAAAGTTTTTCGACGGAATTTTTTTGTCTTCCGATTACGGCGTAAAGAAGCCTTCCGAAAAATTTTTCGCCATTCTTTTTGAACGGTTCGGATTAAGCAAGGAAAAATCCATTATGGTCGGTAACGACGGCACGGCAGATATTATGGGTGCAATAAACTTCGGCATTGACAGTATGTACGTTAAAACTGAAATTTCCCCCGAAGAAGCAATGCCACCCGCAACCTACGTAATGTCAAATTACGACTTTTCAAAAATGCTTAAAATTTTAATGCTTTAAAAAACAATCTGATTAAATTCATAACTTTAATCAAAAAACGCCCACGGAAGTTAAAAACTTTCGTGGGCGCGCATTTTTATTTTAAGACAAAAAGTGAGGCTATAAGCCCGTTATCGCGGTTTTTATTGTAAAACAGCCACTGTTTTATAATGGATTTATTTCCCTGTGGAACCAAAACCGTTTTCACCGCGAAGAGTTTCGTTAAGGCTATCTTGGCAATTAAATTCCGCTTTATAATAAGGGGTAAAGACAATTTGGGCAATTCTTTCACCGGCGCTTACCGACTGCATATCGTCGCCGTGGTTATGAAGGGCAACCAAAATTTCACCGCGGTAATCGCTGTCAATAACGCCGACCTTGTTTGCCGGCGCAAGATCACGCTTTACGGATATTCCGCTTCTCGCATAAATAAGCCCAACAAAGCCTTGGGGAATTTCCAGGGAAATCCCCGTTTTTATAAGCACGGTTTTGTGCGGGGGGATAGTGCTTGATTCTACCGAATATAGGTCCGCACCGGCGGAAAATTCCGAGCCGTAAGTGGGAATGATTGCACTTTCCGTCAACTTTTTGATTTTTACTTCGATATTCATAAGCACCGTCCTTTCGTCGTTCAATAGCTTTTTAGCAGTTCATGAACAGTCGTGAAAATCTTCTTGACAACAAAATAATTATATCAATTTTTGATAAAATCTGTCAACGGTTTATGAAACTTCGGTAAAACTTATGGGGATATTTTGGCTTTGCTATTGAAAACCGCGTTACGCTATGTTATAATAATTAAAGGAAGTTAAGACTTAACCGTCGGCACTTTCTTACCTTAAGGGGGTACGTAGTATGCAAAATATGTTAAAAAGAGGCAGGCTTTTGGACGAACACGGCAACCTTGCCGAGGCAGGCTATGCGTTCGATCTTGTTAAGGACTATTCCCGTTCGGATATAAAAGCGGGGAGACTACGCATAAAGGAATGGGATTATTATCTTATTACCAACGGAAAGCAGTCGGTTGCGCTAACTATTGACGACAACGGCTATATGTCGCTTGCCTCCGTAAGCGTTATCGATTTAGAGGACGCTGACTACATAACGAAAAGCAAAATGGGCTTTTTGCCCCTTGGAAAACTCGGCATGCCTGCAAGCTTTAAGGAAGGCAACACCTATTACAACAGTAAAAACGTACACGGAAGTTTTTTGAAGTTATCGAACAAGCGGATACTTCGTTTTTCTTACAAAAAATTCGACGGCAATCGGGATTTCGCTTGCGAATTTACCCTTACCGACGAACCCCGCGATAAAATGGTTATCGCTACCCCCTTTGACAAGGAAAAGCACTTTTATTACAACGCCAAAATCAACTGTATGCGGGCGGAAGGCTTTGCCCAAATCGGCGATACTATTATTGACTTCGATAAGCAAAACTCACTTGCGACCTTAGATTGGGGAAGGGGAGTTTGGACCTACAAAAACGAGTGGTATTGGGGAAGTTTGCAGTGCTACTTGGAAAACGGAAAGCGTTTCGGTTGGAACATAGGTTACGGCTTCGGCGACACCACTAGCGCTTCCGAAAATATGCTCTTTTTGGAAGACAGAGCACACAAACTCGATCGTATAGTGTTCGATATTCCTAAAAAAGCGGACGGCAGCGGCTTTGATTATATGCAGGAATGGAAGATTTACGACAACGAAAACCGCTTTAATATTAAGTTTAAGCCTATCGTCGATAGGTACGATTATTCTTCGGCGCTTATAATTTCCAGCCTTCAGCATCAGGTTTTCGGAATTTTTAACGGCACCGTCATGCTTGACGACGGCTCGGTAGTTACGATAAAAGATAAAACGGGCTTTGCCGAACACGTTAAAAACAAATGGTAGGCGTTTAAAAAAGGTGATTTCGGCACCGAATTTAATTGAAAAATTGCCCGTTTTTGGTTTGCTTTTAAGTAAAAAAGAGTATATAATATATTACTGAAAATAAAACCGAAAAAGGTGAATCGAAATGAAACAAAGACCTGTATGTTTAATAATTATGGACGGCTACGGCATAAGAGAAAGTAACGTCGGCAATGCAATAAAAATTGCCGATAACGGTACTATAGACCGACTTTTTGCCAAATATCCCTCTACGCTTTTAGGCGCAAGCGGACTATCCGTCGGACTTCCCGACGGGCAGATGGGCAACAGTGAAGTCGGACATCTGAACATAGGCGCCGGCAGAATCGTCTATCAGGAACTTACAAGAATTACAAAATCCATCGAGGACGGGGACTTTTTCGAAAACGAAGAACTTCTCGGTGCAATCGATAATGCTGTAAAAAACGGCAAAGCATTACACTACTACGGCTTGCTGTCTGACGGCGGCGTGCACAGCCACAACACGCACCTTTACGCACTTATAAAACTTGCAGCTAAAAAAGGCGTTAAAAACCTTTATATTCACTGCTTCCTGGACGGCAGAGACGTTTCCCCCACGAGCGGTGCGGGCTTTATCCGTGATCTTCAAAAGGTCTTGGATGAAGAAGGCGTTGGCAAAATTTCCTCGGTTGCAGGAAGATACTACGCAATGGACCGCGATAACCGTTGGGACAGAGTGGAAAAGGCTTACGACAGCCTGACGATTGGTAACGGCGTAAAGACCGAAGACGCTGCTGCGGCAGTGGAAGAAAGTTACGCAGGCGGCGTTACGGACGAATTCGTTCTTCCGACAAACGTTTACGAAAACGGCAAGCCCATCGGACTTATCGAGGAAGGCGACTCAATCGTATTTTTCAATTTCCGCCCCGACCGTGCAAGGGAAATTACCCGTGCATTTTCCGAAAAGGAATTTAATAGCTTCGAAAGAAAGACGGGCTTTTTGAATCCCTATTACGTGTGCTTTACCCGCTACGATGCAACCTTTACGAACGTTAAAATCGCATTTAAGCCGGTATCGCTTACCAACACTTTGGGCGAATACCTTTCGAAGAAAGGCTATACGCAGTTAAGAATTGCCGAAACCGAAAAGTACGCACACGTAACGTTCTTCTTTAACGGCGGCGTGGAAGCACCCAACGAAAACGAATATAGGGACCTTATTCCGTCCCCGAAGGTTGCAACTTACGACTTAAAGCCTGACATGAGCGCAAACGAAGTTACCGCAAAAGTTTTGGAAGAAATTGCTTCCGACAAGTTCGACGTTATCATTCTAAACTTCGCAAACTGCGACATGGTTGGACACACCGGTGTTTTAAACGCTGCGGTTTCCGCGGTTGACACCGTTGAAAATTGCGTTACTAAGGTTATTGACGCCGTTAAAGCTAAAGGCGGCGCTGCGTTGGTAACAGCGGACCACGGTAATGCGGATATGATGATAGCAGACGACGGCGAACCTTTCACCGCACACACCACAAACCCAGTTCCGTTTATACTCGTTTCCGACGACTATATCGGCAAAACTTTGCGTAATGGCGGCGTTTTAGCGGATATCGCGCCTACCATGCTCGAGGTGATGGGCGAGGAAATCCCTGCGGAAATGACGGGCAAATCCCTTATAAACAAATAAAATATGTATTTTTCTTGTTAAAATGCTTGTAAAAACCGTTATACTGTGTTATAATTGTATAGCATTTTGAAAATATTACTACGGAGATATATTATGTCGGCAAATTTATTGGCAGTAAACTTATACAATTTATATAAAGGGCTTTCGATAACTTTCCTCGTTTGTTCCCTTATATGCGCGATTTTCGTAATCGTCGTCGTTTTAATTCAACCGGGCAACTCCAACGGTATAAGCGCGCTCGGTTCCAACGCTGAAACCTTTTATAACAAAGACAAGGGCAAAACCCTTGAAAGCAAACTTAAAAAACTTACTTACGTAAGCCTTGCCATTATGGCGCTATTTATGATTGCTTTCTTTGTGATTCAGCTTGACGGTGTTATTTTATAATAATCTGTTTAGAAACGGCTACTTTACGGGTAGCCGTTTTTTGTAAGCTTATTTTCAAAAAGCGGCGTAAAGTAGCTACGGTAATATTTCATAACAATTAGGTAAAAAGGTTTTTAATGGTAGTTAGCTACCGATATTAAATATATGTCACTTGAAACACGCATAGCAAAAAAATTCAGAGACGGTTCTTTTAAGGATATGACTTTCACGAATATTTGTAAAGAGGTAGGCGCTGTTACCGAAAGCGACTGCCGCCTTTTGCGTAGCGTTTTGTCAAACCTTAAAAGGGCAAACGTCATTTATTTTGACAGGGGCGTCTATAAACTTTCCAAGTACGAAAAGCTGAAAAATCCATCTGTTAGGCAGAAGGCGGAAATCGTAATCGGTGAAATCCGTGCAAACCAAAAGGGCTTCGGATTTTTGGTAACCGATAACGGCGATTACTATATTTCGCAGGAAAACATGGGCTATGCGCTTCACGGCGATAAATGCGAATGTGCGGTTATAGACGGAAACTCCGGAAAAAGGGACGCCGCTATCGTCCTTAATATTTTGGAACACACTATTACAAGGCTTGCCGGCACCTATTTTACGGAAGGCGCATTTTCCTACCTTCGCCCCGACGAACCGAGATATTTATCGGATATTTTAATTACCGACCTTAATGGTTTTACTCCGGAAACGGGCGATAAAGTTTTCGTGGAAATCACTTCTTTTCCTAAAAAGGCTTGTCCCAAAGGCAAAATTCAGGCATTTTTAGGCAGACAGTTTGAGCTTTCCGCGGAAGAAAATTCCATACTTTTTAGCTACGGATTTTACGAGGGTTTTCCGGAAAGCGTAAAACGCTACGCCCAAGGTTTAGAACAAAAAGTGGCCGATAACAGGCTTATAGGCCGACTTAATCTTACCGATAAGTTGATTTTTACCATAGACGGCGATACCGCAAAGGACTTTGACGATGCAGTGTCTTTAGATTATGACGGCGAAAATTATATCCTCGGCGTGCATATTGCCGACGTTTCAGAATACGTTCCTTATTCTTCGGATATAGATAAGGAAGCTTTTAAGCGCGGGACAAGCGCCTATTTTCCGGACAGAGTAATTCCCATGCTTCCTTTCGAGTTGTCAAACGGAATCTGTTCACTTTCCGAAAACGATTTAAGACTTACCTTATCGGTATTTGCAAAAATAGACAAAAACGGAAATATTTTAAGCAGAGAATTTCACGAAAGTTATATTAAATCGACCTATAGGCTGACTTATGATAAAGTACAGGCTATTTTGGAGGGGGATAGCACCCTTCAAAAACAGTACGAAAAAGTAGTGCCTACGCTTTTTGAAATGCTTAAACTTAAAAACGTTCTCGAAAACAAGCGTAAAGAGGAAGGATATATCGACCTTGCCGTAAAGGAAGGCGACGTTTACTTTGACGGCAAAAAAATTACCGTGGGGCTTCATAAATCCAACGACGCCACCCGAATAATAGAGCAGTTTATGATAACCGCAAACGAACTCGTCGCGGAATATCTGTATTATTTGTCTTTGCCTTGCGTGTATCGTGTGCATGACAAGCCGAACCGTGAAAAAACCGAGGCTTTCAAAAGTTTCTTAAGGGTTCTCAGTATAACCGTAAAATGGCGTAGGGACGGAATTTTCCCTTCCGATTATCAAAGGATTTTGGACGATTTAAAGGGCTCGGATAAATTTGCCGTGGTAAACAGAGCTATGCTTCGCTCAATGAAAAAGGCGGTTTATTCCACTGAAAACATAGGGCATTTCGGGCTTGCTTCAAAGTGCTATTGCCACTTTACTTCACCTATAAGAAGGTACCCTGATCTTTTGGTTCATAGGGTTTTAAAGGCATCCTTAAACGGAAGAATAGGTGAGATAACCGACCTATATCAAGACTTTTTGTTTGAGGCATCTCAAAAATGCACGGACAGGGAAAGGCTTTCCGACGACGCCGAACGCGCCGTCTGCGACCTATATAAGGTTAAATATCTCGAAGACTTTATCGACTGCGAATTTTCAGGAATCATAAGCGGCGTTACGTCAAACGGGCTTTACGTAGAACTCGATAACACTTGCGAAGGCTTTATCCCCATACAGTTTTTAATGGGAAGTTTCGAATACGACGAAGAAGGCATGCACTTAGTCGGTAAAAAAAGAAGTTACAAACTTGGCGATAAAATGGATATCGTGGTCGTCGGTGTCGACATTGGTGAAAGAAAAGCACAATTTGTGCCTGCATTTTTGCTAACCGCTTGCAAAACTAAAAAAAGTATGGTAAAATCAAAGAAATGAAAGTTATTACGGAAAACAGATCCGCCTCCTTCGAATATTTTATAGAAGACGTTTTCGAGGCGGGCATTTCCCTTGACGGGGGCGAGGTGAAATCCGTCCGTGCCGGCAATCTGTCGCTAAAAGACAGTTTTTGTTCAATTTACAAGGGAAGTGTGTTTATAAAAAATATGCACATTGCCGTCTACAAATCGGCAAGCGCATATAATATAAAAGAGGCTAAACGGGACAGGCGGCTACTTCTTCATCGGCGTGAGATTTCAAAACTTACCTCTAAGGTGCAGGAAAAAGGGTATACGTTGGTGCCTTTAAAGGTGTATTTAAAAGGTTCGCTTATAAAAGTCGAACTCGGCCTTTGCCGCGGTAAACATACTTACGATAAAAAGGACACCCTTAAAAATCGTGATATCGATCGCGCCACCGCTCGTGAAATCAAACTTTACAAGTAATTTTAACTAAATTTCGGTATAATTAGGCGATATTTTCGCCGTAAGAATACAAGAGTATAAATAGATAAGAGGAACGATTATGGCAACTAAAAAAGATGAAAACAAAGCTGTAAAACCCGCTAAGGAAGCACCGGCAAAACCCGCCGCAAAACCGGACAAAGAAGCAAAAAAGGCTCCCGCTAAAAAGTATCATATTGCACAGCGTGCCGAAGACAGCATGTGGCAGGTAAAGGCAGAAGGCGCCGAAAAAGCACTCAAACTTTTCAAAACCCAGCAGGAAGCAATCGACTACGCAAAAAAGGTTGCTGACAACCAGGAAGGCAGCATTATGATTCATAAAAAGGACGGAAGCTTCCGAAAGTTAACTTACTAAAAATGGCTAATAACCGACTTATAGCCCTACTTTTTAATATTTCGGCTTTTATTTTAAGCCGATTATGGGGTTGTACCGGATTCGACTGTAGAAGAAAGGGAAGACGTAAGCATACCGAAGGCTCGGCTTCGTAAAAACGGAAAATCTTTAAAATTAAATGCTGATAATAATCAATTAGCAATGGCTGCTTAATTAAAAGCGCCTGTCTTTGCGGGGATCGCCGTCGGCCCCGATAAAGGCATGATTCAGACGGCGAACGGCCCTATGATTTTTATTGCGGTCATAGGGCGGAATTTAGTAATATACGACTTTTTAGGGGAGTTTTACCGCCTACAAAGTAAGAGATTAACGTAAGACTAAGTATGTAGAAGGTCTTTCGGTTTTTTTGCAAGACGAGGGTTCGACTCCCTCCAGCTCCACCAAAAAACCCACACAAAACCCTGTGTTTTGTGTGGGTTTTTTTGGTTACAGAATAATAGGGAGTCGAACCATCGGGAAGTCGCAAAAATATGCGGTTTGTGCTTTCTCACAACTAAATAAAGAATTATTTTATGATCTAATAATTGTTTAACATTTTTATTATAGTTGTCATATTTGACTAGGTAAAAAAGGCGATATTTTTATTAACAGGCAAAATTGACAATAAAAGTTGTCATAATTGACAATAAAAAGTATTCTTTTGTGATATTTTGTGATATATTATAAATAAACATGGAGGCACGAATATGACAAATTTAAAGAAAAACTTAGACCATTTTATGAAATTAAAGGGAATTAAAATGTATACTCATCTTTTAGTTGATGTAGCTCATCAATTAGGAATCAAAGGACAGGCTGCTTATGCATTTGCAGAACTAGAAAAGGCAAACTTCTCCAAGATGCTTAAGGGGCAGCGCCCTTTAAAATATGAATTTATTATTCCGCTTGAGACCATTTTTGGCGTTTCCTTAGCGAGGCTATTATATGAGGATATGTACAAATTACCTGTGGATAAAGGAAACGTTCCATTTAACAAAGGCTTTAGATATTATGCCTATTTAGACGATCCCGAACTATATAGAAATGAATTTGACAAGATCTTAAATAGTGATGGAAAATCTATATTAAATAACAAGGATGAATTTGGCAAATCGTTCTTGGATTATGTGGTCGAATATGGAGCAGTTAATGGCGTTAGATATCTCCACGATGTATACGGAATTAAATTAAAATGGTTTAGACAGGAATTTGAATTTTCACGAGAAAAAGGAAATATATGGGTTGATTTCAATAATGCTATTGAATTTGCGAGACTAGTCGCAAGTATGAATGATGCGGAATTATTCAACGATATTTATGATTCGTTCAATATGTTCTTTACAAACGGACACTACGG
>CATZIC010000020.1 GCA_958419945.1 uncultured Clostridia bacterium
CTTATCTCAATTCCGAAACCCCTGACGGTCTTAATTTATACGTGTATTGCAATAACAATCCTATTGGCGCCATGTTTGTTGCTCGTGGTGGTGATATGATAAATGCAGGAAATATTCAAATAGGTAGTTACGCTACTTTTGGTACTTCGCAAAGTACAAATGTAACAAATAATATGACCGGTATAGTATCTAAAGGAAATCAAAGTAGATTCAATTTATTTGGCTATGAATTACGAACATCGGCAGGATGGAACAATTCGCCTTATATTGCCACAGGCTGGTTTGGAAGAATTGGTTTTTCTTCTTATACTACTCGTACTCAAGGACGTTCTGGAATGCTATACGCATTTGCCGGCAGTACATCTGATATAATGAACTGGTTTGGTACAACATATTATGCAGGGATTGGAATAAATCTGTTTGATATTATTGGAGTGGAAGCACAATTAGAAACTCTTGGTTCTGGACTTCGAATAAGCATAGGAAATTTTAGTATTAGTACTAATATAAATTTGATTGGTGGAACTTCGATTACAGTTGGTTATAATACTGATTTAGGAAATGGCAATATTGAAACAAAAGGTGTAACTGTAGGGATTAACACGGGGTTCTTAGTTGCAGTAATTGCATGGATTTATAAAGTAGTTACAACTGGAGACCCAACTCCTATGCCAGGTTTACAACCAGCATAGAAAGGAGAATAAAACATGAAAAAAGAAAAATGTTTGAGTAACATTATATTCGCAATAACTTTAATTTCCCCAATGCTTGCATTTGTTTTAATGTGCGAAATTGGTGAAGCGGATATTTTCGGGATTGGCGGAATAATAAAGTACTCTTGGATAATGTGGTTATTCATTCCTATAGGTGTTTTATCAATCCTTATAGGATTAAAACTTAAAAAAAGTGGACAAAAATATAAAAAGAACTTTGTTATTGCACTTATTTGTTTGCCTTTGCTCATAATTTTGGGTTCATATAGATTTATTTTTAACACTCTTTCATACGATATTAATAAAGTAAATCTTATTGAAAACGAAATTAAACTTGAACTTCCTGATCAGATAAAAATAGTTACACATAAAATGTATTCGTACGATGTTAGCTATTTAAAAATTATAAATGATGAAGATAAGGCCGAATTTGAACAAGAACTTGAAACTAATCAATTATGGCAAAACAGGCTAAGTTCTAAAATAAAAAGTTTATTACCATTTGATATTCAACTTGAGGCCGAAGCCTTTTTTGACTATTTCCTTTTATATAATGTAACACTTGATGAGTATAACAACTATCCATTAAACGGAGAATATACATGTATATTTGTTGCATATGATTGTGAGTTACAACGATTAATCATATTAGATGATTATAAAATAAATTTAAATTAAAAGAACTTAGACGGAGTTAGAGATAACTTTTCTTAAGCATAAAGAATAGTTGTTAAGTGTTTTTCTCACTTGTAGGGTATCGGAATTGCCTTGTGGCGAATACCCTATCCCGCAACAATAGCCTACACCAACTTTACTTTGCACGCAAAAACCACAGGCGGGGGTGCCGTTATAGGCTCCCCCGCCATTTCATTTACTGTTCCGAAAAATACTGATTTTTAATAACCTACCGTCTTCAACGGCATGTCCCTTTCTTTGTCAAAAATGATAAAAGAAAAACCTATCGCTTTCGCAATAGGTTCTTTTCTTTGTAAAAAATGATAAAGAATAACCTATCGCTTTCACGATAGGTCCTTTTCTTTGTAAAAAATGATAAAAGAAAAACCTACCGCTTTCACGATAGGTTATTCTTGGTCGGAAATGTTGAAGAAAAACCTATCGCTTTCACGATAGGTTTTTCTTGGTCGGAGTGACAAGAATCGAACTTGCGGCCTCTTGAACCCCATTCAAGCGCGCTACCAAACTGCGCCACACCCCGATTTTGAACGGGTAAACTACGTTCACCCGCTTTTTGCTTATATATTATAGCAAGTTTTATAACTTTTGCATAACGATTTTGACGAAATTTTAAATATTTTTAAAAAAATCTTTGCAAAATCTGTTACGAAAGTTTACTTTTTGTCGGTGCCTTGTACTTCCACCTTTATTTTGCAAGGGATACCGGATATAAGTTTGATTTCCACTTCGTACGTGCCGGTCTTTTTAATAGGCTCCTGCAAAATAATTTTCTTTTTATCGATTTCGTAACCGATTTTACTCAAAGCCGCGGAAATTTCGGCGCTCGTTATCGCACCGAAAATCTTACCGTTAGCGCCCGCAAACGCACTGCAAGTAACCTTTTTACCATGTATTTCTTTTGCTAAAGCGGTAAGGCGTTTTTCCTCTTCACGACGGTGGAATTCTTCCGCTTCTTTTTTTATTTTAAGACTGTTTACTTCAACCGCCGTTGCCTCTTTAGCGAGATTCTTTTTAAAAAGCATATTCCTTGCGTAGCCGTCGCTGACTTCGCAAACGTCGCCTTTTTTGCCCGTACCTTTTACGTCCTGAAGCAAAATTACTTTCATTTTGTTACCTCCCGTAAGGAATTTTTAAGCCGCTTTTTTGGCGTGTATTATAATTATAAAAACAGTATAAAGTGGGGCTATAAGCCCGTTATCGACTAATTTTTAAGTTTATCAAGCATGTCGGAAATTCTGTCTAAATCATCGCGTGTGTAATAATCTAAATAGATTCTTCCCTTCTTGTCGTTGCCGATTGCGGAAACTTTCGTGCCGAAAGCCCTTTGCATTCTCACGATTAAATCTTTGAGTTCCACGCTCATATTGGCTTCCATTTCAGCCTTTTTTCTTCTCTTTTCCTCTTCGGGCGGGTTGTAATAATTTTTAACAGCCTGCTCGACCTCTCTTACCGAAAGGCGTTCGGAAACCGCTTTCTTTGCGATATTTAACTGCTCGTTTTTGGGAAGTGTAATGAGCGCACGGGCATGACCTTGGGAAAGCTGGTTTGTAGCAACAAGGTCGATAACCCCTTGGTCTAAGGTCAAAAGCCTTAAAGTATTGGCTATTGCCGAACGGCTTTTACCGATTCTTTCCGCAAGTTCCTCCTGCGTAATGGAATACTCTTCCATTAAAAGTTTCATAGCGTTTGCGGCTTCTATGGGGTTAAGGTCCTCACGCTGCAAATTTTCGATTAAAGAAATTTCTTTAACCTGTCTTTCGTTGTATTCCTTAACGATGGAAGGTACGGTTTTCATACCGGCAAGACGGCTTGCGCGCCACCTTCTTTCGCCGGCGATTATCATGTACTTATTGCCCTTTTTGTTTACGACGATAGGCATAATTACGCCGTGCATGGCGATTGAATCCGCAAGTTCCTGCAAACTTGTCGGGTCGAAAATCTTTCTCGGCTGATTGGGGTTCGCTTCGATTAGGTCGATATTGATTTCGACCACGCTGTTTTTGATTTCTTCCCCCTCTGCGCCCAAATTGTCAAACGAAAATTTGCTGTAATCTTCCTGCGTGTCCTGTAAAAGCGCTGCGAATCCTTTGCCCAAACCTTTTGCCATTTTTCTACCTCCTATTAAGGAATTTTTTTCTTAACGTTTAACCTGTTTTTTTAACCTTTCTTATTTTTGAAAGTTCAGTTCTTGGAAAGATACTCGTCGACGAGTGCAACGTAGGCAACCGTTCCACGACAACGCTTATCGTGAAGCATTACGGGCTTGCCGTAACTCGGCGCCTCCGAAATACGAATGTTGCGGGGAATAAGGGTGTCGAAAACTTTGCTTCCGAAATACTTTCTTATTTCATCCGCTATCTGACGGGAAATAAGCGCCCTGCCGTCGTACATGGTAATCAAAACCCCTTCTATCGTAAGTTTCGGATTAAGGGATTTTACCACAAGTTTAATGGTGTTTACGAGCTGGCTTAACCCCTCTAAGGCGTAATATTCGCTTTGGATAGGAATAAGCACTCCGTCGGCCGCGGCAAGCGCGTTTATGGTAAGAAGACCTATCGCCGGCGGGCAGTCGATAATTATATAATCGTAATCATCTTTGACTTTGGAAAGAGCGTACGCAAGCCGCTTTTCGCGCCCCTTCATCCCGACAAGTTCCACTTCCGCACCCGCCAAGTCTATGCTCGACGGAAGAACGTAAAGGTTTTCAACGTCGGTTTTTATAACGGCGGATTTCGCCGGAACCTCGTTTATAAGAACGTCGTAAATACTGTTTTCGAGTTCGCTTTTGGAAATGCCTAAACCCGTCGTGGCGTTGCCTTGCGCGTCCATGTCCGCAACTAAAACTTTTTTGCCCTTTAAAGCAAGCCCTGCCGCAAAGTTTATGCAGGTCGAGGTTTTACCTACGCCGCCTTTTTGGTTGGAAACAGCGATTATTCTTCCCATTATAAAACTCCTTGTGTAGTTTATTGTGTCTTTTGTTTTTTGTTTTACTTCGTTTTAATCCGCCCGCTTAACCGAACGAATAAATCAAGTTTGAACGAGTGATTAAAGCAGAGATTGAAGCCGAAAACCGCGCTATAGGTCGGTTATCGGCTGTTTTTTAAATCAGTGGAACTCTCTGTTACTGCTTTCGTCAGCGTTTTCGTTAACCTTTTCGGTCGGGTTTAAACCGTTGGTCGAATCAGACTTTTTAGCGGTCGCGCTTTCCATCCGGGTAAAGGGATTGCCGCCCGTTTTCGAATCGCTTTCTTCCATGTATGCAATAACTTCCTGTGCGGATTTACCCTGCATAATAAGTTCTACTTCGTCGGAATAAATGGTTTCCTTTTCGAGAAGAACTCTTGCCATGGTGTCCAAAAGGTTCTTGTTTGCCGTCAAAAGGTCGAGGGCCTTTTTGTAACTTTCGTGTGCAATTCGCCTTACTTCTTCGTCGATTGCGCGCGCCGTTTCCTCACTGAAATCCGCCTTGGTCTGATAGTCTCTGCCAAGGAAAATTTCCGTATTTGCTCCGTAGCATACGGGGCCTAACTTCTCGCTCATACCCCATTCTGTAACCATTCGTTTTGCGATTTTCGTAACGTGCGTAATGTCTGCGCTCGGTCCTGAAGTTACAGCGTGAACGATAAGTTCTTCGGCCGCTCTTCCGCCCATAGTCATAACTAAGTCGTCTAAAAGTTTGGTCTTAACAAGATATTGGTCGTCGTTATCCGGTCTTGTCATGGTATATCCGCCTGCCATTCCGCGCGGAATTATAGATACTTCGTGTACGGGGTCGCAGCCGGGAAGTAGAGACGCCAAAATAGCGTGTCCGGATTCGTGATAAGCGGTCATGCGCCTGTCGGTTTCGGTTATGATTCTCGACTTCTTCTGCGGTCCTAAAAGAACTTTATTTATGCCTTCGTAAAGGTCTTGATTGGTGATATATTTTCTGTTTTCACGCGCTGCGAGTATTGCCGCCTCGTTAAGAAGGTTAGCAAGATCCGCACCGCTGAATCCGCCCGTCATACGGGATAAAACCTTAAAGTTTACGTCGGGGGCAAGCGGTTTATTTCTTGCGTGTACTTTCAAAATAGCTTCACGGCCTTTAACGTCGGGCATGCCTACGTAGATCGTTCTGTCGAACCTTCCGGGTCTTAACAGTGCGGGGTCGAGAACGTCCGAACGGTTGGTTGCGGCGATAACTACTATGCCTTCATTGCTTTCAAAACCGTCCATCTGTACCAAAAGTTGGTTAAGGGTTTGCTCTCTTTCGTCGTTTCCACCGCCCAATCCTGCGCCACGCTGACGGCCTACGGCATCAATTTCGTCGATAAAGATAATACACGGCTGATTCTTTTTAGCTGTGTTAAACAGGTCTCTGACCCTCGATGCGCCGACGCCGACGAACATTTCCACGAAGTCGGAACCGCTTATCGAGAAGAACGGAACGTTTGCCTCGCCTGCTACAGCTTTTGCAAAAAGGGTTTTACCTGTACCGGGGTTACCTACTAAAAGCACGCCCTTTGGTGTACGTGCGCCGAGGGCTGTAAACTTTTGCGGATTTTTCAAAAAGTCGACGACTTCTTTAAGCTCTTCCTTTTCCTCTTCGGCACCCGCCACGTCGGAAAATCTTACCTTTACGTTTGCAATAACCTGCGCTTTGGTTTTTCCGAAATCGAATGCGCCGCTATTTGCGCCCCTCGCCTGACGGACAAATAATACTATAATGAAAATGCCTATGCCGATTGTAAAGATCGGGAACAACAAATCCGACCAGATGTTTCCCGCGTTTGGATTAGATGCGGAATCTTTTACGCCGCAAATTCTTAACGCTTGAAGGATATCCCATTCGTGGCTTTCACGGTTAAAGTAAGACTTTACAACCACTTTTTTGCCTTTGTAACCGGCTATCGAATAGCCGTTTACGTAGTAGCGGTCCATCTGAATATTGTCTATGACGATGTACTCTTCGCCAACATACAAAACTTTATAACTCTTGGTTGCATCTTTAGGATCGGTATAATTATCGCCGACTTTGTAATCGTCTTGAGTGAACACAACGCCTGCTTTTTCCCAAAATACGGAAAGATTGGACGTGTCATCATAAAAATAGTTTGCTAATAAAAGCGCTAAAAGCACAATAACAACAAGGCCTATAAGCACTTTACCGGTGTTTTTCATTAAATCCTCCGAAAATAAAGTCGGCGCAAAAATAAACTAAACACTGCTCGCCAACTTCAGATACTCATTTACTATTATAAGTAATCAAAAACTTAGTTATTAACATTTTATCATATTGGTAAAAATTAAGCAATCTTAATTTTGGTATTTTATGGCGCTTTTTATAAATTCATAAAAACAGCAAAAAGTTTTCACAAAAACAACTTTTTACTAATTTGCTTAATTTTGTGGTGTTTTTATTGTTTCACGTGAAATTTATGATACAATTTTTAAAAAAGTAGGGCTATACGCCCGTTATCAGCTATTTTTGCCAAAAATCACGCAATAAATCAACCTAAATTTATAAGGAATCACATTATCCAATGCGAATTGTATGTTATAATTTGTTATTGTATATATATTTCTTGATTTATTGTATTTTAAATACCTGTTTAATTATTACGACTGTTTTTTACTAATATTTATACATTTGGACAGCGGCTAATACTGATTTAATAAAGCAAATCTCAAAGAAAAATAAATAATAAGTACAAACTGCTTAAAATTGCTAATATTTCTTTAAATAAGTAAAGGTTAAAGGAAAAAACTAAAAAAATAGCAATTTATAACATAAAAGCCAACTATTTACGTTAAATTCTAATAAAAACATGAATTTTGCCGATCAAGAGTTAAAATATCGGCTTTTCCGGTAAAAATTAGTAAAAATCATGGAATAGCAAGCAAAAATTATTAAAATACCGGTATTTATCGAGAAAATAATGAATTTTCAGAGAATTTTTACTGATTTTGACCTTCTATATGATAAAAACTGTGATATTAGGTTACAAAAACCACTTATTATTAGAATTTAGTGGCAAATCGATAGATAATCAAATATAAACGGCTTTTTTAATGATTTTCGCTATATTTTATGATAAATAGCATCAAAGACATATAATATCAAGTAAAATTGCCGGCAAATTTAAAAATATTTGATTTTACCTAACTTTTAATGCGTTTTGCTAATAATCTTAGGAATTATCAGTTAATTTCATGTTTTCTACGGCTAAGTTGCAAAAAAAATTAAGTATTGCCCTTATTTTATTGTGGCTGCACAGAATTTTCGTTAATTCCTAGAATAACTCGATATTTCATCAAAAAATATTTGATTTACTAAACAATTCCTAAAATAATGCGATTCCTTTTGATTATGATGTAAATTAGGTTCTTATCAGTAGATATCATGCAAAAATTAGCTATTCCAGCCATTTTGTAAAATACCAACTTAAAATTATTGTCTATTGTAATAATTAATCCCACAAATACATGATATATTTAGTCATTGCTTATAAATTGCAATATTCATATATGTTTGGCGCAAAAATATTAATTATTCTTTCCTTTGCGCTTAGAAACTAATCTGGTCGACTTTGAGCTTTTACAAGACATTTTGTCAAAAATCGTCAAGTTATAATAGAAATGCACCGAAATTTGAGTTAGATTTACCCCCGTATTTACACAAGTGTCCATTGTAGAACCCATAATTTAAGCAATTTTTTAGAAGTTTTAACGTAAGGTTACGCAGATTTATGAAATTTGCACCTCACCATAATTATTTAGATTATTACACTAATTTTTGATTAAATCGCCATATATTTTTGCCAGAATTATCCGAATTTCAGCCCAGCGAAATATTTTTCATTCTGTTAGAATTCATTTTAGCCAACATCTGATTTTTACATATAATTTTATTAGCGCAAGCCGATAATGTTAAATTATTTTTCAAAAATACGCTGAAACGCATTTTTGCACTGCCTATTTTATCTTAAATATCAACTACTATAGGTCTGGCTGATATAAAGATCTATTTACATCACTAATTACCTGAACCGCAATATAATCAATCCCGATATCGCCTATATATGTAGCATTCACCAGCTATCTAACTGAACTTTTTAATGTTTTTGTATAATACCTCCGGCTTTTAATTAAATTATCTAATTTTAATGACGTTTTTTAACAAATTACGTCAATATTTTACCCAGCCAACCAATTCCCCATTCTGTTAGAATTCATTTTAGCCTTTTGTTCTTTTTTCGTAATATCATGTTTGCACCATACTGAAATTCTTAAATTTATTTACATTCAACGCAACAATTTAACTGTTGCACTAACTAATAATATTTGATTAAATAATGCTTTTGTTTTCTCTTAGTGTGGTAACATCTTTTTTAAACAAAACAATTATTCATATTTCAGCTATTGTATTCTTTACTTGGTAATTGAAGCTTAATGTTAATTAAATGGTCTTTATCCTTGATTATGAACCATTTAGTTATTATTTTATCTTAAATATCAACACTTTGTAGCAAAATCAGTCTTTAATTTCCTAGTGTTTACTTTATCCTATTCTGTTAGAATGCATTTTAGGGTAGACAGTTTTTGTTTAGCAAATTTGCTTTTAATTTCTAGAACTTTTATCTGTCTTATTCTCAGTTTTTCTTTGCACCATGTAGTAATTTACTTTGTTTCACGTGAAACAATTCAGCGCTAGCTATTAACTTTAAATATAATGATTAAGGGCAATTTGCAAACATTCATATATCTAGCTAAAATAAAACACCCGATTATTGGGGCATTTACGTTAATTCAAACTTTTACAATATATAACTTTACAAAAATTATTATAATTTCTCGCAAAGCAGCTTAAATTGCGGTGGCTCTAAAATGAATTCTAACAGAATCCATTAATTCTTTCTGTCATATTTATTGGCTTAACTTTGTTAGATTTTATCGCGATTTCTATATAATTTACTAGCAATTTTATAATAATTTGAGCTATCCTTTTAACTTATCCCAAAACTATAAATCTTTCTATAGCAATTGGCAATAGATATTTTGTTTTAGATTTCTGCTAAATCAAATTATCAAATTATACAAGCGCAAATATTGTTCTTAAGCGCCTACGGGCATTTGCGCCATTATTTTGTTTGGCATTGATTGGCGCCCATCAAAGAATTAAACTATCAGATTATAAAGTGTATTGGTACTTAGTAATCATACACCAATTAGTAGATGAGGGGGGGAACCTACCTACCTACCGATTTATATCACACCGCCTAATAATATAATTAGACACTATAAATCATCAATAATGACATAATTACTAGGTGGAATTTATCTACTAGACGGTCTATTAGACCGATAATAGTTATATTTCATTGCTTTTACTTACTTTTATTGGGGTCAGATGCTAATTTTATATTGAATTTACCATATATGCACTAGAAATTCATTTATATACGCAGTTTTTTCACGTGAAACAATGAAAAATCAGACTAAAATAAACCGAAATGTTTCACGAAACAGATAACAGATAAAAACATAAGATATATTTAGACACTTTTAAGCTTAAATTTTTGACGGATTTAACATGATTTTTACCCTATTTTACCCCTAATATTGGGCAAAATAAGGCTTTTTACCGCAAAAAGCGGGCAAAAACTTATTTTTAAAAAATGTAGTGGGGGAAAGGCAATGTTTCACAAAAAGTTTTACGGCATTTTGATGCCAAAATTGATTTTTAATGAATAAACAATGAACTTTTTATTCATTATGAATCTTTTTTTTAATAGTGTTTAGCTGTTTTTGCGCTATTATCTTGATATAAATTGACAATAACCGCTATATATAAAAAGATTTTGCTTGATTTTTGACTTATTTCGTGATATTATTTCTTTACGCTAAACAATTCGTTCGTAATGTTTGGCGCGTTTTAAATGGCGCCAAGACTAAATTTATGCGCTATTCAATTTGGTGAACTATGGACAAAACTAACGTAATGCGAATATTGGAATCTGCCAAAATCGATTATTCTTTTACAGAGTATGACGAGACGGTTACGGACGGGCAAACGGTTTGTAAGCTTGTGGGAAAAACTGCCGATGAGACCTTTAAAACTTTAGTTACCGTTTCAAATACATTAGAGCATCTTGTTTTCGTCATACCCGTAAACACTACACTCAATCTTAAAAAGGCGGCAAAGTCCGCAAGCGTGAAATCGGTTGAGATGCTTAAACAAAAAGAACTTTTCCCACTAACGGGTTACGTACACGGCGGATGTTCTCCGATAGGTATGAAAAAGCAGTTCCGTACTTTCATTGACGAAACTGCGATTTTGTTTGACAGGATAACTTTTAGTGCCGGACGGCGAGGACTTCAAGTTACCGTAAACCCATACGAACTTCAAAAACTTATCGGGGCGAATTTCTTTGACCTTACCTGAATTCAATCTAAGTTGCTTTTTACTTAAATATTTCGAACTACCGTCGACACGGCTCATTGATATATTAGCAAAACAACATAAAAAAGCCTGTACGCATTTGGTTTCAAGTGCCATCTGCGTACAGGTTATTTTTTGGTTACGATTAATCACTATCAAGTCAACTATTAAGTTTATTTAAGATTTTATCTTCTTAGGGGATAAGACTTAACAGCCAAGCAAAGAAATTGTGCGTCAAAAAGAAGTTTGCGATAGTCGATTGTTCGAGCGCCGCTTTAGCCTCTTTCAGTGGTTCTATCGAGAAAAGGTTTATAAAAAACAGTACGAGGTTTATTAAAATCACACATTTAACGACGGCAAGGACAAGCCCTAAAACTCTATCGACGATTTTAATCGGCGTGTGATTGACAATAAAGGCAAGAATCTTTTCCAATATAAACAGCACAAGCTTAGCCGCCATACAAAGAGCAACGAAACTCAGTGCGATAAGAATGTATTTTGCAATAGTGTTACTAGCGACTTCCGCAAAATTTACCGTTGCGGTTCCGAGGCTTTCGACCGCTTTAATAACCGCCTGCGATAAAAACGTTGGCCAATTTTGAGAGGCGATAAAGGCAGAAAGTTCGGAAACAGAGGTTTCAACGTCCCAATTTTCACCTATAAGCCCGCGTATCCGTAATGCCAGCGTAGCCCCGAGCGAGGTATTCTGGATTATTAAATCGGCAAGTTTGGCACAGAAAAAATAGGCGATAACTAGGGCCGCTATGGTGCTTATAAACCCAACGATTTGCTTCAAAAACCCTCGTATAAGCCCGTAAACCGCAAAAATTAGTATTACGGCAAGGATAACGAAGTCTGCAACAACAAAAGATTGCGCCGCTAAAAACTGCATAAGTAAAATCTCCTTTTGTCCATTGTAACATTTTTTACTAAATTATTCAACACTTTACGACTGTTTAAACAAAAATAAGGTTTAAAGGAAAATTTTACCGTCAATAATATAAAGGCTATGGAATACAGTTTTTTATCTAACGACATTTTAACGCCATCCAAAATTGCGGACGCACTGTCTGAATTTTACGACTATTACACCCCCGTTGTAATATGCGTGGGAACCGACGCAGCGATAGGGGACACTTTGGGGCCATTGGTCGGAACCAAACTTAAAGAAAGCGGACTAAGTGCATTTGTGTACGGAAGCCTTGACAAAACGGTTACCGCAAAAGAGATTCCCGCAATCAAACGCTTCGTTTCTTCCGTGCATCCGCTCGCAAAAACCATCGTTATCGACGCAGCCGTAGGTTTTAAAGAAGACGTCGGAAAAATCAAAGTTTCGGACGACGGCATCTATCCGGGGCTTGGTGCGGACAAAAAGCTTCCCAAACTCGGCGACGGTTCCATTATAGGAATAGTTTCACCACGCTCGGAAAACAATAACGTATTTATGAACCTTACAAGGTTTTCGCCCATATATAAAATGGCCGACGTTATTGCGGAAGGCTTAAAAATCTATTTTACCGCATGCGAACAAAAACCCGTCTATAAGTCGATTAACGGCGTTTTTAGCAAAATTTAAGGGCGAGTTTGCGACTTTGTCGCAATGTTTTGCCCCTATAATAATTAGTGATGGCAGGAGTATACACCAAATAAATCCCAAGAAAAAAGCGACACCGGACCGTTTTACCGACCCGATGCCGCTTTTTTTATTCAAGAGAGCTGTTTGAATCAATTTAATTAATCTTCGCGCTTTTTACCGATAAAGTAAATAGCAACCGTACCTGGGCCGGAATGACATCCTATCGTAGGTCCGATATTCGTCATGTAAACTTTACCCGCAAGGTTTGGGAAGGTTTCTTCCACCGAAGCCTTTAACGCTAATGCGTCGTCTAAACAATCGGAATGGTTTATGATGCACCTTCCGTCGTAGTTAGTGCCGTTGTCTGCAAGATTTACCATGCGGTCTACAGTTGTCTGTAAAGCCTTTTTCTTGCCCATAGTTTTAATACGCGGTATAAGTTTTCCTTCGAAGTTTACGTTCATAACGGGGCAAATCTTCAAAATGGAACCAACAAAACCGGAAACTTTGGAAATTCTTCCGCCTTTAACGTAGAAAGTAAGGTCGGTAGAATAGAACCAGTGGTGAATTCTCGTTTTATTTTCTTCGGCAAAGTCGTAAAGTTTTTGAATATCGTAACCTTCGTCACGCAAATCGCACAGCCATTCCACCAAAAAACCGTAACCGCCGGAGGCGCCAAGGCTGTCAACAACGTAAATTTTGCGTTTGGGGAATTCTTCCATAACCTCTTGTGCGGCAAGGCGTGCGCAGTTATAACTTCCGGAAATCCCGCTTGACAGCGAAACGTGCAAAATATCTTTGTTTTCCTTTAAAATAAGATTTTTAAAATAATCGGTAAACTCTTCGATGTTTACCTGGCTAGTTTTAGTAGAAGCGCCGTCGCGCATAGCCTGATAAAAATCCTTTAAAGAAATGCTTTTACCGCCGTCGTCCTCAAAGGTCTTTTCCGCAAGCATAAATTTATAATATTTTACCGATACGTTTCTTTCGTTGAATCTTTCCATAGGAAGATCCGCCGGTGAACAGCAACTGATGATATAATCCATTATTATCCTCCTCGAAAATTCAGATTTTCTGTGTTGCAAATTAAATATATTACATTAGGCCGAAAATTACAAGCGATTTAAAGAAAATCCGTTCTACAAACAGCCGAACACCCTTCGCTTTTAAAGCGATTTTTAAAAAAAGTTTGCCAATATGCCCGTTTTTTCTTGTTTTTATCACATTTTTATAGTATCATTTTTATTATGGAAGAAAGAGAAATTATTGCACGCAATATTACCTATCTCAGAAAAAAACACGGACTGAGCCAGTTAGAGCTTGCGGAAAAAATTCAATATTCCAATAAAAACATTTCAAAATGGGAAAAGGCCGAAACTACGCCGAGCGTGTTTACTTTAAAACGTCTGGCGGAAATTTTCGGTATCACCGTCGACGAACTTGTTTCTACCTTGCAGGAGGAGAAGGATAAAGAAGGTTTGTCGGAAGAAACGGACGATACGGAACCGGACGATAGAAAGGACTCAAAGGTCAAAATGGTTTTAGGGCTTCCGATTTCCATAAAAGTTTTGTATCTTTTGATGACGGAAGCGATAATACTCGTAATGGCTTTTATAGCGATTGTTGTTTTAGGGTTTGCGGACGTAACTTCGTTTAACAAATGGCTGCTCCTTTTATATATTTTGCCCGCAATGAGTTTGGCGGTATTCATTTTTATCATTTGCGTAAAAAAGCGTGTTGATATAATAAGTTTATCGCTGTTCGGCTGGCTTTTGTCGCTATGCTTTTTCGTAACGTTCAGAAGCGCTAAAAACGTACATCTTATATTTTTATTGATGGCGGCAATTCAGTTTCTTATTATCTGCATAATGCTTATAATAAACTTTAATATCATAAGACGTATCAAAAATAAATTTACTAAAAAGTAACGATAATCGGCCTATAGCCCAACATTTTAATTATTTTTGAAAATAAAAGTGGCTACCGCAAGTTTTTTACCGACTTGCGACAGCCACTTTACTATTATTATATATAATGGGGCTTTCGACAAAATTGGTGGCTATAAAATTTTACTTTTGTATTGACAATTTAAGCAAAGTGCTTTATAATGATATCAAAGTATGTACGTTTAGTAGTAAAATATATTATATGAGCATCAAAGACGACACTTTATTATTTTTTTGGGTGGTGCGGCCTATGTGCTATTTATGAACGCAAAGATAATTATAAGGGTATCTTTGCGCTTTTTTATTGCTTTTTTTGCAAAAACGAAATTAAAGGAGAGGTATATGTTAAAAAAGATTATTGCATTGGTAGTTATATCCATTATGGGAATTATGATGTTTTGCGGTTGTAATAGCAGCAATTTAATCGAGGAAAACGCAGATTTTTTCGAACTTGCCGGTTGGAGTACAATTATAAGCTACTATCATAACCGAATTGAGGCAACTTACGACGATCCGGACATTAGGCTTGCATTACACGCCGATAAGGGAAAATTTTATGTAGGAGGAAATGTCGATGTTCAAAGGGCTACACTGAATTCCGGAGAAATGGCTGCTTGGATAGCGCTTGAAAATGCCGAACCGTTAGATGTATCGTATATTGACGTTATGGTAAAGGTAAGATACCGCATTATAGGCTATGCGGTTATCAAAATTATAAATGGAAGCAATAGTTACAATGACTCAAAAGCAGAAATTATAAAATCGGTTGCTTTCCCGAAAATAAACGGAAAATACCAAAAGGTTTCGATATTTGAGGTAAGAAAAAGAATTGCCGCCGCTAAAAAATAAAAAATTAAAGGAGTAAAAAATGAACAAACTACATATCGGCAAAATAAAAATTTTGCTTTTATTTTGCGTAAGTCTTATATTTGCTGCGGGACTTTTCAGTTTAAAAACAACTGAAGTCTTTGCCAAAGAGTCGAAACAAACGAGCAGTTTTCAAACGGAGCAGGTATATTTATCGCAAATGTCCGACGACGAATGTATTGCTTTTGTCAATGCAAACGATATTAATATACCTAACGACTTTGCAAATTCACCTGAACTCGGTAAAATAATACGGGAAATAATTCTGACAGTAGAAAACGATTTCAATTGCGAATTTGCTTACAGTTACTACGTTACTTACAATTTTGCAACGGAAATTAAGGAAGCCGTCGTCGGTTATTACCAAGAAACAGATACACCGCAGCGACAAACTAAATCAGACACATACGCAAACTATGTATTAGAAGACAGCATACTCTGGTCAAATACAGGATACTTGGATTACAATTGTTATGCCTATGCCATTAATCGAAATGAAAAAACGTCAGTATTTGGACAATATCAGTTAGGATATTTTTCAAATACTTCAGTTAATATTAATCTCTCCATTGAAGATATGGCGAATGTAGTTAAAAAGGATTTGGAAACGATAGGTTTTGGTAACATATCTATTACAACGTACATACCGTCTCTTGGAGAGAATGAAAGACTAATTTGTATCCGTAAAGGTTCAAGGGATTATCACTTTATGAAATACGACAAAGAAGAAAATGCATGGTTTCATAAACCGGGAACTTCTGCGATTCTTAAATATAAATATACGCCCGAATTCGCCTTGATCTGGACGAATGAAGGTGTGAATGAAAATGGTGTAGTTAATCCAACAACTACATACGATAGCACAATATATTTTATCAAATACAGTTATGATTCTTATAAGGTTACTTTAAGAGCAAGAAGCGATTTCACTACCGAAAGAGAGGTTGCGGTTGTATATGGTGAAGCCTTGCCAGAAATAGATATGTTTGCTCCTAAAATAACAGGCTATGCGTTTGACGGATATTACTCATCTATCGGTAAGTGTTATTATAAAATGGCGCTTTTAAACGATCAGCAAACAGCCGATATGAATAATTTAAATGAAGCAATTGTCGAAAAAATAGTTCCTGCGGATAGGGCGGTTTGGGATATACGAAAAAACGTAGAACTAAATGCGCGTTGGGAAGAAAATCCTTTAGAGTGTGATTACTCATATGCTTGCTATTTTGGAAATGAATTTTTGGGTAGAAGAACCGCTCATCTTACGCATGGCGCCTCAAAAATATCCGCCGGCAATATAAGTGGCTATGCTTTTAGTCATTTTGTATACATGGGAAAAACTTACACGGAAAATGATTACATACCTGTATCGTTATATAGAGGGCTTAGTGGCAATGTACTATTAAAAGAGACATTAGTGGCGTATTATAATGAAGGTCCGTGTGTTGTCGAAGGAACATTGATAACGCTTGCAGACGGGACGCAAGTCCCAGTTGAAAAACTAACGGGAAATGAACAGTTGTTAGTATGGAATATGTATACCGGAGAATTTGATACAGCACAGATTTTGTTTATCGATAGCGATCCGAAACAAGAATATGAAGTAATAAACTTGTACTTTTCTGACGGCACAAGTGTTAAGGTTGTTTTAGAACACGCCTTTTGGGATACAACTCTAAATCGCTATGTGTATCTTGACAAGAATGCATCGCAATATATAGGACATAACTTCAATAAGCAAACGACAAACGAAAAGGGTGAGCAAGTATGGACTGAGGTTGAACTCAAAAACGTAACAATTACACAAGAAAACACTACGGTTTACAGCCCTATTACATGCGAACATTATTGTTACTATGTAAACGGCATGCTTTCTATGCCCGGCGGGATTGAGGGGTTGATTAATATATTCGACGTTAATGCAGATACTATGAAGTATGATACGGCATCTTTTAATCAAGACATTACTACCTATGGTTTGTTTAGTTATGATGAGTTATCTGCACTTATACCGATAAGCGAAGAAATATTTAATGCCCTTAACGCTAAATATCTTAAAGTTGCCATTGGAAAAGGATTGATAACTATCGACGAGCTTAAGGTGTTATATAATAGATACGCCGAATATTTGGTTTAGTCATACTACAACCATAAATAAGGCTGTTGCAAATTCACTAAAAAGTAATGATAAGCGGCTTATAGCCCCATATTTTAGTTAATTTTTGAAGTAAAAAAGCCAAACCTATTCGGGTTTGGCTTTTAAAATATTACCTATTCAGAAGCAAATTCTTTTTAAGGTTTCAAGATAAACGGCGTTCATAAGGTCTATGGTTTTTAGGGTAACGTACTCGTTGGGCTTATGAATACTGTCGCCCTCTTCTCCGTTTGCGGGGCCGAAAGCCACGCCGTTTTTAAGGGCACGGGCGTAAGTGCCACCGCCGATTGCTATAGGCGTGCAGGGAGTACCTGTAATTTCCGAATAAATGTCGCACAAAGTGGAAACAAGTCCGCCGTCTTTTGCGGAAAACAAAGGTTCCTGGAAGTTTTTAATCTCGTAACTTGCAATCTTAGCAAGTTTTTCCATTATAAAGTTCTTTTCAAGAGTAGAAGGATACCTTACGTCGACCGTTACGTAAACGTAATTTTCGTCCGACTCTATAAGGTCGGGGGAGAATGTCAAATAGCCCGTTTCGTCTTGCAAAGTTTTAAGGCCGAAAATATCTTCAAACAGTTTTTGGTGCATACCTTTTTCCACAAGATTGTTGCTTTCCAAAAACAAAATCATTTCGTCCATTGCGTTTTTGCCCTTTTCGGGTGTGGAACCGTGTGCGGAAACGCCGAGGGTCGTTAAGACGTCGCCGTCAACTAAAATATTGCGATAATCGTCATATAGCCCTACGTTTTTGAGTTTTGCCTGTACTTTATCGCACACAACGTTGGCACGGGTACCACCTTTTATCCAGATAAGGTCGGGGGATTTTTCAAATTTGTACTTTACGTGGACGATTCCTTTTTCCGCATAGATAACAGGGAAGTCCGCATCCGGTGAAATGCCTTCTTCGGGAAGGGTGGCAACTTCATTGTAATGGTCGATACAACCCCAACCGCTTTCCTCGTCGCAACCGAGAATAAGATGTATTTCACGCTTAGGCTTAAAGCCGTTATCCAAAAGCGCCTTCATAGCAAACAGCACGGATATAGCGCCGCTCTTGTCGTCGAGTGCGCCACGGGCGTAAAGTTTGCCGTCAATTACGGTCGGAGTATATGGGTCTGTGTTCCATTCCTTTAAATCACCTTCGGGCACCACATCCAAATGGCAGAGAACGCCGAAAGGCTTTCCCTCGCCCCAAATAACTTCACCGATATAGTTATCGTAATTTTTGGTGGCAAAACCGAAACTTTCTGCAAGGGACAAAGTATATAAAAGCGCCTCTTTAACGCCCAAGCCGAACGGTGCGTCGCCTGTAGCAGGTTCCTTAACGCTTCTTATTTTCAAAAGTCCGTACAAGCTATCGAGCATACCTTGTCTATCCACACAAAGCCCGGAAGCCGCCAAATTACCGTTTTTAATCATAAAATGCTCCTTACGCCTGAAAAATCAGGCTAAAATATCAAGTTAATTTAAATTTTTGACAAATATATTATACACTTTTTGCAAAATATGTTAAAATGTTTTTAACAGGTTTTTTGTTTTACGGGGAAATTATGCACGAAAAACATAGAGAAAGATTAAGGGACAAGGCGATTGTAAACGTCGAGGCCCTTAACGATCACGAACTTTTGGAACTGATTTTATTTTCCGCCAAACCACGGGTAAACACTAACGACACGGCGCATCTGCTTTTGGAAACGTTCGGCTCGCTCGGCGGAGTGTTTTCCGCTCCCGCATCGTCGCTTGAAAAGGTGGAAGGGGTAGGGAAAACCACGGCTGCGTTTTTGGTTACACTGGGTGCGATCATGAAGCGTTGCCACGGCGAACTCGATACGGCGCCGCTTAAAATCTTTTCACTCGAAACCATTCGGAAGTCTTTAATAGAAACCTTCAAAAAGTACGACAGCGAAGTGCTTTTGATTTATTACCTTAACAAAAATCAACAGGTTACGGGTAAAAGCCTCGTCGGTGATCACGTCGTGGATATGGTAAACGTGGATTTGCAGGCTTTTTGTAAAGACGTAGTTTACAACAATCCCTCTTTTGTCGTAATTGCGCACAACCACACTTCGGGGGATCCAAGACCCAGCAAAAACGACATTGCGACCACCGAAAAGCTTTGTTACATTTTGGCGGTAAACAACGTTAAACTTTTAGACCACGTAATAGTGTCCGGCGACAAGATTTTCAGCTTTTTCCACGAACACGTCTTGCAAGGTATTACCGAAAAAGTTGAACGCTCGCTTAAATCGTGCTGATTTTACGGAAATCGTTACACCTTTACGACATAAATAAAAAAAACAACTATACCTTTTCAGGAGATACAATATGAAAGTCAGAACTCGTTTTGCCCCAAGTCCTACGGGGTTCATGCACTTAGGCGGTATGAGGACCGCGCTTTACGCTTATCTATTCGCCCGTCAACATAACGGCGATTTCATTCTTCGCATAGAAGACACCGACCAGGAACGCTTTGTCGAAGGCGCAACCGAAGTTATTTATTCTTCCTTGAAAGAAGGCGGAATGAGTTACGACGAAGGTCCTGACGTTGGCGGTAACTTTGGACCTTACGTGCAGTCCGAGCGTCGTGAGATCTACCTTAAATATGCAAAGGAACTTATAGATAGAGGCGGCGCCTATTATTGCTTCTGCACCAAAGAAAGGTTGGAATCTTTAAAAGACGATATGGGTAACGTCCGTTACGACAAGCATTGTTTGCATTTAAGCAAAGAAGAAATAGAGCAAAAAATAAAGGACGGCGTACCTTACGTTATCCGTCAGAATATTCCTACCGAGGGCGCAGGAAGTTACGAGGACGCAGTTTACGGTAAAATCACGGTTGACTATTCCGAACTCGAGGACAATATTTTAATTAAGTCGGACGGAATGCCCACGTACAATTTCGCAAACGTAATCGACGACCACCTTATGGGCATCACTCACGTTATCCGTGGAACCGAATACCTTTCTTCTACGCCGAAATATAACCTTATGTACGACGCTTTCGGTTGGGAACGCCCCGTGTATATCCACCTTCCGCCCATTATGAAGGACGCAACGAGGAAGCTTTCCAAACGCTACGGCGACGCAAACTTTGACGATTTCGTGTCAAAAGGCTATTTGCCCGAAGCAATCGTAAACTACATCGCCCTTCTCGGCTGGTGCCCGAAAGACAACTCCGAAAAGATGACGATGGCGGAAATGATTGAAAAGTTTTCCCTTGACGGCGTTTCCAAATCACCTGCGATTTTCGACGACGTTAAACTGCGCTGGTTAAACGGCGAATACCTAAAAGCCATGACCGACGAGGAATTTTATGCTGTAGCTAAACCCTATATCGAAAAATCAAAAGTCGGGACAAAGTACGATAACAGGCTTATAGCCCCACTTTTAAAGACCCGTGTAGAGATTTTGAGCGAGATTCCCGATAAAATCAACTTTTTGGAAGAATTCGGCGAATACTCACCGGAACTTTTCTATCACAAGAAAATGAAGACGGATGCAGACTTAGCGAAGACCGTTCTTCCACTTATTATAAATGCAATAGAAAGCGTGGAAGAATTTAACCACGACGGAATTTACGGTGCGCTTTGCCACGCGGCAGAAGAAAATTCTTTAAAATCCGGACAGGTTCTCGGCATTGCAAGGGTTGCCCTTTCGGGGACCGCAGTTACCCCCGGCGGATCGGTGGAACTTGCGGAAATCCTCGGTAAAGAGGAATCGTTAAGAAGATTGAAATTCTCACTCGATTTATTACTTAAATAGTAAAAAACTTGCGGAAAATCAAGAGGATTTTCCGCTTTTTTACCTTTATACGATTACTTGATATAGGGCAAAAGGAGCTAAGATGACGATTAAAGAAGTAGTTGCGGCGCTAATTTGGAATAATGACAAATTTTTGATATGTCAGCGTCCTGAAAACAAAGCAAGGGGGCTTTTGTGGGAATTCGTCGGCGGAAAAGTAGAACCCGGCGAAACCAAACCGCAAGCACTTATAAGAGAGTGCAAAGAAGAACTCGATATAACCGTCGAGCCGAAGTCGGTTTTTACCGAGGTTACGCATACATACCCCGATATAACCATACACTTGACCCTTTTTAACTGCGTTATATCGTGTGGGGAGCCGAAACTTTTGGAACATAAAGAAATGAAATGGATTACTCCGAAAGAAATTCCCGATTATAGCTTTTGTCCTGCGGATGCGGCAATACTTAATAGGTTAAAAGGTAACTAAAACTTTTAAGGCACAAACGAAAACTTTTGATAGGCGTAATTTACTTGTAAAAAATTAGGCTTAATGATATAATGACAATAATGTCGGCAGCTTTAAAAAGCAGGGAATTTGTGATGAACGTTATCGAAATCAAAGATTTACATTTTGCATATAACGAGCAGGAGCCCGTACTTAAAGGTCTTTCTTTAACCGTAAAGGAAGGGGAATTTTTGGCGGTTATCGGCAAAAACGCAAGCGGTAAATCCACCCTTGCAAGGCTTATTAACGGGCTTATATCCCCACTTTCGGGTGAAATTACCGTTCTTGATATGGACGCACGCAAAAAGGAAAACCTTTATGAAATCCGCAAAAACGTCGGTATCGTCTTTCAAAATCCGGACAATCAGATGGTTGCGTCCATAGTAGAGGACGATATAGTTTTCGGGCCGGAAAATGTAGGCGTCCCTCGTGAAGAAATTGCCGAAAGGCTGGAGTTTGCTCTAAAGGAAACGGGCACGGGGGAATTTCGTGAGTCCATGGCTTCAAGGCTTTCCGGCGGACAAAAGCAACGTGTCGCGATTGCCGGCGTTCTTGCAATTAAGCCCAAAATCCTTATTTTGGACGAATCAACTTCCATGCTTGACCCAAAAGGTCGTGAAGAGGTTATGGAAGTAGTTAAAAAACTCAACCGTGAAGAAAAAATGACGGTCATAACCATCACCCACTATATGGACGAGGTTACAGGTTGCGACCGTGTCGCACTTTTAAATAATGGCGTTATAGAAAAAACGGGAACCCCGCAGGAGATTTTTGAAGATGAAGAACTTTTAAAGCGGTCCGGCATGGAACCGCCCGTTCCGATGAAAATTTCTTTAGCACTAAAAAATTACGATGTGAATACAGGGCTTTCCCTTGATAAAGAAACACTATTAAACAATCTTTTAACTTTGGCCACAAACAATTAATAAACTGCCTATAGACCGACTTTTTAAACAAAATGGACATTTTCTGCAAGGATTTATACTTTCAATACAACAAGAATACGGAGTTTAGTACCTATGCTTTAAACGGTGTTTCCCTTTCTATAAAGGAAGGGGAGTTTTTCGGTATAATCGGGCATACGGGTAGCGGAAAGTCCACCTTTATTCAGCACCTTAACGCACTTATTCCCGTCGATGAAGGCACCCTTACCGTCGGGGAATTCGATTTAAGCGCAAATAAATCCGATAAAAAGAAATCGAGGCGTGAAAAAAAGCAAATTAAGGAAGGACTTAAAAACCTTAGGCGTAACGTCGGCATGGTTTTTCAGTACCCCGAATACCAACTGTTTGCGGAAACGGTTTTTGACGACGTAAGTTTCGGTATCAAAAACTTTATGCCTGATCTAAATCCCGAAGAAGTGCGTATTCTTACCAAAAACGCAATCGAAACGGTGGGACTAAACTTTGATGAAGTAAAAGACAAATCCCCGTTCGACCTTTCGGGCGGACAAAAGCGAAGGGTTGCTATCGCAGGCGTAATTTCCGCTAAACCTTCGATTCTTATTCTCGACGAGCCTTGCGCGGGGCTTGATCCCATAGGCAAAACCGAACTTTGGAAGTTACTTCACAGACTTCACGAAACGACTATAAAAACAATAATAATCGTATCGCACGACATGAACGACGTTGCCGCACACTGCACCAAAGCTGCGGTTTTCAGCCGCGGCAAGGTTGTAAAAACCGGTACACCCAAGGAACTGTTTTCCGATTCCAAGCTTATAAAGGAGTGTGGTTTAGAGGTTCCCGTAACCGCTTATCTTACGGAAAATCTTAAATCTCACGGTGTAGACATAGACACCGATTACACGATAGATGACTTTTGCAAAAAGTTTGCAGATTACTTAAAATACAGTAAATAACCGACTTATAGACCAACTTTTTTATTAAATAAACCAATCAATATGCTGAAAGACGTTGCCTTCGGACAATACTATCCCGTAAAATCACCCGTTCACAGAATGGACCCACGGTCGAAAATTGTCCTGCTAATTTTATATATCGTTATGATATTTATCGTAAAAAACTTCTGGGGCTTTTTGCTCACGGGGGGCTTTTTGCTTACGGCAATTTTCCTTTCCAAAGTTCCTATAAAATCGGTTTTTAGAAGCGTTAAGGCAATTATCTTTATTATTGTATTTACTTTCATTATCAACATTTTCTTCCACAAAGAGGAAGGCGCAAGGGTACTTTGGGACGTTTGGCTTATTCGCAATATAACGGATAAATCACTATACTATGCAATTTTTATGGCGCTAAGGCTTTTGTTTTTGGTGTTAGGCTCAAGCATACTTACACTTACGACCACACCGGTTTCCCTTACCGACGGCATAGAAAGTTTACTTAAACCGCTAAGCTTTATAAAATTTCCGGTACACGAACTTGCGCTTATTATGAGTATAGCGCTTCGGTTTATCCCCACTTTAATGGAAGAAACGGAAAGGATAATCGGCGCGCAAAAGGCAAGGGGGGCGGACTTCGAAAGCGGAAACCTTTTTAAACGTGCAAAAGCCCTTCTTCCCGTGCTTATCCCTCTTATCACAAGTGCATTCAGACGAGCTGAAGAACTCGGCGACGCCATGGACGCAAGATGCTATAACGGAAGCAAAAACCGCACTAAATACAAAAAACTGAAGTTTACCCTTCGTGATTTGGTCGGAACCATTTTCTCCCTTGCGATTTTAGCAGGAGTGATACTTTGTAACGTCTACTTGGGGGCTGTCGTATGAGAATAATTTTAACTATTTCCTACGACGGAACGGCTTACTGCGGTTGGCAACGCCAAAAAAACGGAATTTCCGTGCAGGAAGTAATAGAAAACGCAATTATAAAGTTGACGGGTGAAAAGATAAGCCTTATTGCAAGCGGAAGGACGGACGCCGGCGTGCATGCGTTGGGGCAGGTGGCGCATTTCGACACTTTGTCAACGATTCCGCCGCAAAAGTTTTACCTTGCGATTAACTCACTTTTGCCCGACGATATAAGAATTCTTTCGTCGAATTTAGCAAAAGATGACTTTCACGCGCGCTACTCGGCAAAACGAAAAACATACGTTTATAACTTCTATCTTTCGCACGTAATACTTCCCCTTAAAGACAGGTACGCAACGAGAATTGAAAACTTTAACGTAGAAACCGCACAGGCGGTGCTTGATCAAATCGTCGGCACGCATGATTTTAAGTGCTTTTTATCAAGCGGTTCCGAAGTAAAAACCACGGTGCGAACAATTTACTCCGCCACTGCCTGTCAAAGCGGCGACGATATAAGTTTGGAAATCACAGGAAACGGCTTTTTATATAATATGGTAAGAATTATCGCAGGCACGGTAATAGCTGCATGCGAAAACAAAATTACCGTAGAGGACGTCAAACGTGCACTTTTATCGGGGGACAGGAACGTCGCATCTAAAACCGCCCCCGCAAAAGGACTTTGCTTAAAGTCGGTGGAATATATCTGAATTTAAGCAGAGAAACATTATATAAAATGGTAGTTAATGGGCTTATATCACCACTTTTTACAATTTTCCTGCTTTGGCGACTGGATTGCCACGGAGCTCACGCTCCTCGCAATGACGGAGTGGAATAAGATCAAAAAAAAGCAGGCAAACGCCTGCTTTTTAAATTGGCTTTATATTGACTTTAAAAGTAAAAATCGTAGATAACGGGCTTATAGCCCTATTTTTTATATTTTAAAGTTACTTTTTAACTTTTTTATCGGGTTTTTCCGACTTGTTAAAACCCGAAGGATTCTTTTCAAGTTCTGCCGCACGCTTTTTAAGGAAGTAGTTATGAAGGAAATAAACGCCTACCGCCAAAGGTATCATTATAAGGGACCAGAACTGCGAGGGAGAAATTCCGCTTACAAACTCGCCTCTGTGGTCGGCACGCAAAAATTCTATTAAGAATCTGAAAATGCCGTAACTCAAAAGGTAAAGGCTCAGTCCGTGCTTAAAGTTGCGTTTTATTACCAAATATGAAATTACCGCAAACATTGCAAACAGGAACAGTGCTTCGTAAAGCTGCGTGGGAACGTAATATCCCCAACCGAAATCGCCTTTTATTTTGATTCCGCCTACAACGTAACTTGCGCCGAGATAGGTTCCGTGGCAGCAGCCCGCAAACAGACAGCCGATTCTACCAAAGCCGTGAGCAACCAAAATGCCGCAGGGGATGTATGTTATAACTTCGCAAAGCCTGGTATTGTATTTCTTTCTGAATATAAAGTAAAGAATTAAAAAGCAAGCTGCGCCGCCGATAAGTCCGCCCAAAAAGGTGATTCCGCCGAACTCAAACACACCCGTTTCGATAAAGTTATAAAACGCCTGGAAAAGCGCCGCAAAAGCAAAGCCCACTATAATAGAAGCAATGCCGTCGTAAAAGATAAAATCTACGAAGTCGGGGTTGTAGTGAAGGATTTTGCCGTACTTAAACAGTACGAAAAAGCAAGCCAAAAGCCCTAACGCTATCATAATTCCGTAAAGGGTTGGGCCGTAGGTTTGTCCTGCTATTTTAAATTGAAATAAGTAACCGGGATACATAAAGTTCCTCCTTTAGTTCTGTTCTTTGCCGAGGTATAAAACTTCGACGCCGCTTTCCACCGCGTATTTCACAGTGGAATAGGTTCCGCCGTGTCCGTAATTTAAATAACAGATAAGGCGTGCCGAGTTATCAACCATAAAGCGGTTTCTTTCTTGCATGCATCCGTCGAAGTATTCCTTGGAAACGTAAATAACTTCGTCGGCGCAATTTAGCATTCGCTCATACTCGTCTTTTTGCTTTTTTTTAAAAAATTTGCTCTGACTTTCGCACGGAACGCAGGCTATTATTTTAATTGGATTATCCTTTCGAAGCTTCTCCAAGACCTTAAAACACGCCGTGTCAAAACCTAAAGCCATTCCGCACAAAAATGTGTCAAAGCCGTCGTTAATCGACTTATAGACCAACTTTTCAAGTTCTTTTTCGTCAAAATCCTTCGGTAAAATCCTGTGTCCGGAAAAGCAACACGTTTTAGATTTTTCTGTCATAACGGGGCCTTCCTTATTTTTGACTCATGGCGTGGATAAACCTCTTTTGTTTTTGATACCTTTTTCAAAATAATAAGTACGTGCTGTCCCCTACCTTCCGGAAGTTCGTATTTGTAAACATTTTCCACTTCGCACCCTAACGCTTTAAAAGCGTTTTGGGAAGATACAAGTTCCTCTTCGTATTGACTTCCTTTATAGCAAATCGCTCTTCCGCCTATTTTCAAAAAGGGGATAAGGTATTCGGTCAAAATATTAAGCGGGGCAACCGCCCTTGCTACGGCATAGTCATAAACGCCACGATATGCCGCCGTTTTGGAAAGTTCTTCGCAACGCCCGTTTACAACCTCGAATTTCGTAAAACCGAGAAGTTTTTTAACCTCTTTAAGATAATCGCACTTTTTTCCAGTCGCCTCAATAAGGGTAAAATCAAGGTCAGACCGTTCTATCTTCAAGGGGACGGAAGGAAATCCGCCGCCGGAACCTATTTCCACGACTTTGGCGTTTTCCGTCAAAAATTCCGAAGCGTAAAGACTATCTAAAAAGTGTTTTATCACAATTTCTTTGTCATCTGTTAAAGACGTAAGGTTAAACCTTCCGGCGCTTTCCTTAAAAAAAGCGAGGAACTTAACAAAGTTATCCACATTTTTACAATTATTAAGTAACCTGAAAATCTCTTCCATAAAAAAACGAAGCGGCAAAAATCCTTATTTAAAAAGCATTTTAATTGTACCATAAATTTATCCGCATTTCAACAATTTTCGGGTATAAACTTTTCCACAAAGTGGATAACCACATTATTTTTTGTAGATACCACGATTATTTTTTTACAGGCCTTACGAAAAAACACCGAAAAAGTACGGCCCTAAATAGGGCGCAATAAAAAAATCGGTAAAAAATCCCCGTAATCGTTTGCCTTTTATAATAATTTTATTTATAATATATATAAGTATGGCAGTTGCCGTTTGATTCAGGCAAACCGGAGCAAAAACCGTTTATCCACACTTTTAAAAGTTATCAAGGCAATATTAACAAAAAATTCAACAGGTTTTCAACAGGATATTTTCGAATTTGTACTATCATTTTTTACGATGACAGAACGAATTTTAAGTTCTTCAAACTTCTGTAAACATTTCCACAGCTGCCTACTGCTTATACTACTTAATTATAATAAAAAATAACGTAGAAGAGGTTACAATGAAAACGATCGTCAAGGGTTGCGAACTTTCGAGCGCAGTCAACAAAGTTTCAAAGGCAATAAGTTCAAAATCGCCTAATCAACTTTTGGAAGGTATTAAACTTTCCATTAAAGGCGACAGTTTGGTGCTTACCGCCACCGATATGGAAATCGCTATCGAAAAGACCATTTCCGCCGAAACCTATCAGGAAGGGGATATTGTCGTTCCCGGCAGACTTTTTGCTGATTTCGTCAAAAAATTGGAAGGCGAGGACGATATCGAATTATACGCCGGCGACGACGGCAGACTTAAAATAACCTATTCGGCTTCGGAAGGTTTCATTCAGTGCCTTTCTGCCGAAAGTTATCCCGTTATCAAAAAGGATATAAACAAAAACTCCTTCGTAATAAACCAAAAGAATTTCAAGGACGTTATAAACAAAACGAGTTTTGCCTGCTCGCAGGACGATTCCCGCCCCATTTTAAAGGGCTGTCTTATTGAAATTTCCGGCGACGTTTTAACCTGCGTTGCTCTCGACGGTTTCAGGCTTGCGGTCTGCAAAAAGAACGTAAGAGAGGCTTCCGGCAACATCAGGGCAATCGTTCCTTCGCGTGCGCTTGTGGAAATCACGAGATTACTTGATAAAGACGAAGAATACGTTACCGTGGTTATACAGGATAACTCGCTTATGATAAGCGTTGACGGCACGGTATTTTTGACAAGGCTTTTAGAGGGCGAATACATAGACTATAAACGCATTATCCCCACCGACTTCGTAACTCTGTTCAGAGTAAACAAAGGACTTTTGTATTCCTCAATCGAAAGGGCTTCCATCGTTGCCAAAGGAATGAAGAATATCGTTAAGTTCGATATAAAGGAAAACTACGTAGACGTATCTTCCGATTCCGAAATGGGTAACGTTAAGGAAAACTTAATCATAAACCTCGAAGGCAAAGACTTAACTATTGCATTTAACTCTAAATACCTTATCGACGCTTTAAGGGTTATCGACGATGAGTTTGTAAACTTCAACTTAAATTCTTCCATTGCCCCCTGCGTAATTAAACCTTATTCCGACGACGAATATCTTTATCTTATTCTTCCCGTAAGAATGTCTGCATAACCTTATAATTTAGGCACTTTGCGGCTTAAAAAAGGCGAGAATATCCACGTATAATTGATTATTCTTACTTAAACCGACTAAAAAAGTTGACAAAAGGTCAAAAATAAAATAAAATATCTAGGCGTGTTTACGCACAAACCTATAAACAAATAACGAAAAATAACGCAATTATTTTTGCGAAAACGGAGAGATTATAATGAAAAGAACCTACCAACCCAAAAAAAGACAGAGATCAAAAGTACACGGCTTCAGAAAGAGAATGGCTACTAAATCCGGAAGAAACGTTCTAAAGAGAAGGAGAGCGAAAGGTCGTCATAAACTTTCCGCATAAGGCTTTTGGAAAAGAGACTAAAAACTCAGCACGACTTCGACCTTGTTTTCGGCAAGGGAAAAAGGGCATACACCAAATCGGTTGCGATGTATTATATCGAAACGAAAGGACATACGAGAATTGGTGTATCGGTCAGCAAAAAACACGGAAATGCGGTTAAAAGAAACCGTATAAAAAGATTATTGCGTGCATCATACATTCCCATGTACGACAAGATCACAAAAAGCGCATTGATAGTATTCGTTCCCCGTGTCAGAGAAACTTACGAGTTTTCGGATATCGAAAAGTCCGTCGCGAGTTTGTTAAAAAAAGAAAATCTCTTATAATCTTCAAAAAAGTGAAAAATCTTTTGATTAAATTGCTTGGTTTTTATAAAAAGCACATATCCCGAAGTTTACACACAAGTTGCATTTTTACTCCCACCTGTAGCGAATACGCTGTGGAAGCATTGCAAAAGCGAACCCTTTTCGTGGCAATTTTTCTGATTATAAGAAGGCTTTTAAGGTGTAACCCCTTATCAAAAGGCGGTTTGGATCCTGTTCCCGACAGTAAAAACGTCGTGAAGTGGCTTATATAAAACGTTCCTGCTTTTATTTTGCGGGGCTTATGATATAAATTTTCTTTATTAAGGCGTAGGCGGAACTGTCGACTAACCTCTTTTTTACGGCGGAAACGGTAAGTTTTACTTATTGTTTATTCCGTCATTTTTTCTATTATTTAGTAAGGATTTAATATGTTCAATCTTTTATCATCCACCGTTATCGAAACGATGCCGGTGTTCGACAATCCTTATACCCTTAACTTTATAGGCAAATTCATTCAATGGCTTGTTGAAAGTTTGCCGAATATGGGTTTGGGTATCATAGTTTTTACCCTCGTGTTAAAACTGATAACCTTGCCTCTCGATATATATTCGAGGGTTTCCATGAAGAAGAATAATCTCAAAATGGAAAGAATGCGTCCTCAGCTTGAAAAACTTCAACGTCAGTACGCAAACAACAAGGAAATGTATAACATGAAGATACAGGCGCTTTACAAAAAGGAAGGCTATTCGGCTTTATCTTCCTGCTTGCCTACGCTTGTAACTTTAGTCGTGTTTATTATCGTCATCAATCAGTTTTCAAACTACTCTAACTACGCAAACCTTAAGCTTATTCAGGGCATGGCGGAAAGCTACAATCACGCCGTCGAAACTTACGACGAAATTAATTCCACAGACTTAGTTGTTAAAGTCGGCAACGAATACTATATCAACCAATCCTCGATCTATTCCGACGAAGAGTTAGCCGCCGCAGGCGTCACAAAAACCGTCAATGAGAACGGACAAACCGTTTACAAAACCGAGGACGTAAACAAGTTTGCAGCCTACGTTAAAGGCCTTAACGATAAAGGCTATGAAGGCGTTAAAGTGGACGTGGATATCGTTAAAAACGGCGATAACTACGAGTTTAGCAGAAACAACTTTGCGGAAGAAGCAACCGCCGATTATATAAACTCCGTCATAACCAATAAGGTTTTCGACGACGGATGCGCGCAAGCTATCGAAACCGTAAAGGAATCTGCAAGAGAGGCCGCTGCCAAATCGTATAGGGAAAACGTTCCTTCCTTTTTATGGGTAAAAAATATCTGGGTAGAGGATTTATTCTGGAAACACCCGGTTAAAAACTCCTTCTCGGAATACAGATTCACCATTCGTCAGGGCTGTAAAGCGGTTGACGCGGGAATCAATATGGAAGATTCCAGCTATGCAGAGCTAACCAAAAACCTTTCCGCTGAAAAGGAAGCCCCCAACGGCTATCTTATTTTGGTAATCCTTTCCATCGGTGTAATGATACTTTCAACCGTTATCTCAAACAAGGCGCAAAAGGCGCAAATGGAACTTCAGACGGCTGACGGTACTGCCGCACAGACCTCTAAAATGATGATGTGGATGATGCCGATAATGTTTGGTATTTTCGCATTTATTTACACTGCTTCTTTTTCGATTTACATGGTTGTAAGTTCCGTAGTATCAATGGTCAGTATGGTTGCGATAAACGCAATCGTGGAAAAAAGTTTCAACAAAAAATTGGAAGAACAATCTAAAAATAATCGCTTCCGCAAAAACAAATAAGGTTAAAAATCTAATATCAGGAGATATAAAATGAATAACGAGTTTACCGGCAAAACTATCGAAGAAGCCGTAAAAGAAGGCTTAAAAACACTTGGTTTAACAGAAGAAAACGCCGAAATAACGGTTTTGGAAGAACCCCAAAAAGGTTTCCTGGGTATTCTTACGAAACATGCAAAAGTCAGTATTTCCAAAAAGAAATCCGATATCGAAAAAACGGTTGAGTTTTTGGAAGGTTTGTTTAACGTCTTAAATATTACAGCTACTACCGAAGTTTCCTCAAGTGAAGAGGGTAAAGCGGTTATAAGCCTTATCACGACCGATTCTTCGCAGGTTATCGGTTACCGCGGAGAAGTTTTAGATTCCATTCAATGCCTTGCCGGCGCCGTTTATAACAGCGGAAAGGAAAACTATACACGCCTTGTCGTTGACTGCGAAGGCTATCGCGGAAAGAGAGAGGAAACTTTGAAAAACTTAGCTCTTAAACTCGCCGCAAAGGCCGTTAAAACGGGCAGAAAGGTTGTTTTAGAACCCATGAATCCTTTCGAAAGAAGAATCATTCACTCCACTTTGGTGGACTTTGAAGGTGTAAAAACCGCTTCCGAAGGTAAAGAACCTAACAGATATATCGCAATCATTCCCGACGGATACGATCCTTCAAAACGTAACGACAGATTTAACGCCAGGCGCGATGATCGCCGTGGCGGTAAAGGCGGCAAAAACTTCGACAGAAAGGGCGGCAGAGGAGATAGAGGCGACAGAAGAAATTCCGCACCCCGTGCAAAATCTTCTTCCGGATTCGGCGGCGCTGTATTTTTAGGTAACAGTTATAAAAAGGAAGCCGCTACACCCAAAACCGAAACAGAAGAATAATTTCATAAGATAATTTAAAAAACCTTCCCTAGAGGAAGGTTTTTTGTATTCATTTCATCATTGCGAGCGAAGCGAAGCAATCCAGGGCGCCTATCTGCGCAATGAAGAAATGAAAAATGAAGGAATGAAGTCGCTACGCTAATGGGCATAAGGATTTGAAGTAATTATTTGAAAAATCCCTTGCGGAAGTTAATTACCTTCCACCCGTCATTGCGAGGCACAAAGTGCCGTGGCAATCCAGAAGCCCAAGCGGGATAATTCTCAATAGTCAGGCTATAAGCCCGTTATTGCGTATAACGGCACAGCTAAAATCGTATTGCTCCATAAACAAATAATAAAAAACTTATCGTTTTCCGCCACCCCATAAACAACCAAAGGGTGCCGTTTATATAATTTCTTAAATCCGTAACTTTACACTCCACACTTATTGTATCACCCCGTCATTGCGAGTCGCAAAGCGACGTGGCAATCCAGAAACAAAAGCAGGGATAATTCGCAAAAGTACCGCTATAAGCCTGTTATCGGAGATTTCTGCAACGCTTGCAATGACGGCATAGTTGCTAAACTTCCGCTTCCGCTCCTCTCTCGTCGCGAAGAGGCGAGAGAGGGGGATAAAACGTTTCTACTAAAAAAACTTAAATAATTCATTGCGTTTGTACGGTGCCGCGGAAAGTATATAGTCGTTACATTATGTAGCGGCTATTTAATTTCTTTTGCAATAATCCTTGATATTTTTTATAAAAGGTGTTAAAATAATAATGCGAATCTAAAAAAACAAAACATTTTCTTCCCCCTATTTTTAGGGGTATATTTCGTATAGAAAAAGCAAAAGAAGTTAAAAATTGGTAGCAATACCTGTTCCAGACTTCTTTTGTAATTGTATACGAAAATGTTTTATTGGATTCGCACCCAGGAACGGTATGCTATGGTGCCGTTCTCGAAAGGGGGCGGCATCTTTTTTTATGGAAACAATCGAAAAAACCTGTTCATGTTTCGGGCATTTAGTAGTAAATTTAACGGACGACTTAGTTTCAA
>CATZIC010000021.1 GCA_958419945.1 uncultured Clostridia bacterium
CAGGATTCAATGCTTTGCTCTGCATCTTCTATCGTATAATTATCTTGACTGACCAGCTTTAGCAGCGTGTCTTTCATACATTGCAGTATTTGAAAAAAGCATTTTCCGTAGTATATTTCCGGTATATCGAAAAGCATTGTAGACAAATAATGCAAAACCTTTGTTTCCCCGAAATATTCGCTGTCGTCAAGTTGTGTAAGGCTATTATGGAAGGTGGTATCGGCTGTAAGCATATCATGCTCTGCCATAGAGCGATAGGGTTCATAATACTCGTCTTTTAAAGGCTCGGCGGCGTTTGCAAAGGCATTTATAAGAAAATCATAAACGTAATAGTTTTCTTCGTTAGTTCCTTTGTTGCAAATCATCCAGGAATATCCGCCCAAATCTACGTTATATTGTAGTGCCAAACCGTTTTTTGGCAACTTGCAAATACCCCATTCAAAACCTTGCCAATTATGCTCTTTTATCTTTGAAAATTCATACGTTGAACCTATAATGCAGAAAATCTCGTTTTCGCAGAGTTTTATGTAAAGTTCTTGGTTGTATGTATTTATATCATATAGATATCCATCTTTCAAAAAAGGTTCCAAAACCCCTAAAACTTCAAGCGCATCGCCCTGTTCGATATTTTTTTCCGAATCGTAAAAAAGTTTACCCGTAGACTGCATCATAATCTGTAGTAGCTGGGTGTTGAAAGGCATCAAGTATTTGTTGTCTTCTTTAAGACGACTTGCCAATTCGTACAATTCCTCCCAGGTTGGCTCTTCGCTTAAAGATAATCCCATTTCTTCAGCATAGGTTTTGTTATAAAACAACGCAACCGGTTCGCAACTCACGGGTACTGCAAATACGGAACCGTTATAAAATGAAATATTAGTGATTTTGGAAGTTTTAAATAAGTTATTATTCGGTGGCGTATATCCGCCTTCCGGTGTGCTGGGTGCTGTACAGAGAAGTCCTTCTTCCGTAAAATTTAAACTTTTGAAGACGCTCGGATATGATTGTATGAATTTTTTAATATCCTGGTCGTGCACCAACAAAATATTGGGATAGTTACTTTCAAGGCGGTTTCTGAATATTTCTAGTTTGTCATCGTAGGAAACATTCTCCACAGTGTAACTTAGCGTTTCACCCGTGCGCTCGGCGTAAGCGTCCATTGCTTTTTTAATAAGTTGTTCTTGCCATCCCCATATTACAATGGGTTTATCCTTTCCGTAAAACATTTTGTTCTCCTTATTACGTAATATTGATTTGCTTTAATTGATATACGGCGGTCAGGGAAGTTGGCTGTTATTTCAATCGATTTTTCCCAAAAGCCAAAGACCGTACATTGCTCAAAAAGCGTCTATTTTTATTGTAACATGGAATTTGGAAGATATCAATGTTTTTTGTAAAATATTTTATTTCGAAAAAATCTTTTGGATTGGAAAATGAACGGGCTGCTGCAAGATTTTTAATAGCTTGCAGCAGCCCGTTTTTACAAACGAAAAAAGGATTTGGAAGACAAAATCCTTTTTTGACAATTTATTGAAACCTTAGTTAAGTTTCGATTTAAGTGTATTAAGTTCTTCGCGGAGTTCCTTGGGAAGTCTGTCGCCGAACTGTTGATAGAATTCTTCGATGCCTTTAACTTCTTCTTTCCAGGTTTCTTTGTCTACGCTGAGAAGGTTTTCAACCGTTTCTTCGGTAATGTCAAGGCCTTCGATATTGATATCTTTAGCGTAAGGAACGTATCCGATAGGAACTTCTTTAGCGTCGACTTTGTTTTCGCAACGAGCCAAAATCCATTCGAGGACTCTAAGGTTGTCGCCAAAGCCCGGCCAGATGAACTTGCCGTTTTCGTCCGTTCTGAACCAGTTAACGTTGAAGATCTTGGGTTTGTTGGTAATCTTCGTGCCCATTTCGATCCAATGTGCGAAATAGTCAGCCATGTTGTAACCTACGAAAGGTCTCATAGCCATAGGATCGCGTCTTACAACGCCTACAGCGCCGGTAGCGGCAGCGGTAGTTTCGGAAGCCATTGAAGATCCTACGAAAACGCCGTTGTTCCAATCTCTCGATTCATACACCAGCGGAGCGGTTTTTGCACGTCTGCCGCCGAAGATAATTGCGGACAGAGGAACGCCGTTAGGTGCTTCGAACTGGTCGGAAAGACAGGGGCAGTTAACCGTGGGCGCGGTAAATCTTGAGTTGGGGTGTGCGCCGTAGGTGGACTTATCTGCTTTATTGTACATGGAAGCGTCCCACTTTTCACCACGCCAGTTGAGTGCGTTGGTGGGTGCGGGGGTATCCATACCTTCCCACCAAACGGTGTTGTTGTCTAAGTCTTGAACAACGTTGGTGAAAATGGAGTTTTTCTTAGTGGAAAGAAGTGCGTTGGGGTTAGACTTCATATTGGTGCCGGGTGCAACGCCGAAGAAGCCGTTTTCGGGGTTGATTGCCCAAAGTCTGCCGTCTTCACCGATTCTTATCCAAGCGATATCGTCGCCGACCGTCCAAACCTTATAGCCTTTCTTTCTGTAAAGTTCGGGGGGGATAAGCATTGCAAGGTTGGTCTTACCGCAAGCGGAGGGGAATGCAGCAGCAACGTAACGGATTTCGTGCTGAGGATTTTCAATACCTACGATAAGCATGTGTTCAGCCATCCAACCTTCGTTTTTGCCAAGGTAAGAAGCAATACGAAGTGCAAAGCACTTTTTGCCGAGAAGTACGTTTCCGCCGTAACCGGAGTTAACCGACCAAATGGTGTTGTCTTCGGGGAAGTGAACGATATATCTCTTTTCCTCGTCAAGGTCGGCTTTGGAGTGGAGACCGCGTACGAAATCTTCGCTGTCGCCTAAAGCTTCCAAAACCTTGTCGCCGTCTCTCGTCATGATGTGCATGGAAAGCACGACGTAGATAGAGTCGGTAATTTCGATACCGATTTTGGAGAATTTAGAACCGACCGCGCCCATGGAATAGGGGATAACGTACATTGTTCTGCCTTTCATGCAGCCGTCAAAAATTTGTCCGAGTTTAGTATAGGCTTCATCGGGTGCCATCCAGTTGTTGATAGGACCTGCATCTTCCTTGTTTTTGCAGCAGATAAAGGTTCTGCCTTCAACACGGGCAACGTCGTTTACGGCACTGCGATGTAAATAGCAACCAGGTAAAAGTTCCTGATTAAGTTTAATCATTTCGCCGGTAGCGCAAGCTTCTTCACGTAGCTTCTCGTAAAGGGCTTCTTCGCCGGTAATCCAGACCACTTTTTCAGGTTTGCAAAGTTGTCTTGATTCTTCAACAAATTTTAAAACTGCTTTGTTGTTTGTCATTTTTTGCCTCCGTAACAGTATATAATTATTTTTTACCAAATTTATTTTGTGAAAGTTTTCGCTTTTTTATTATTATCGTCGGAATTTTACGGCGATTGCCGCTTGTTTCCCGCTTTATTTTGCGCTTATTTATCCGCTTTTTTAAGGCGTTTCGGCGCGCTTTTGAAAAAGTCCAACCTTCACCGACTATATTTTAACAAAAAATTTCAAAGTTGTAAATCATATTAACAAATTATTTGTGTCAACTTTTTCTTATATTGACGAAATTTGCGTTAAAAGTGCGGGGGGTGCGGCTGTATGGCTACGTGTTTTTTGTTTTGTGCGCCCACTTTTCGAAAGGGCTTTCGGGTCGGAGTGGGTTTGCAAAAAGCAAATTCCTATTTAAAACAGAAATTACGACAATTCTACCGCTAATTTTCGGTAGGCATAATGATAGTATAAAGTCTACGAACGCCGAATCCAAAAAAGGATAATTTTTTGCCCGCCCGCATATATTTAAACGAGGTGTTTTATGGATTACAGGCGGCTTGTAAAAATCGAAGACAATTCCGGCAATACGGTCGGTTTTTTGCGTGTAAAGGGGAGTGCCGGAGGCGTGGAACTCGGTATTTCCATAATAGAAAAGTTGCCGCCCTGCCGCTTTTTGCTTTTTGACGGCAAAAACTATTGCGTCATAAGCGACGGTATTTTTTTAAGCGGCGTGGATTTAAGTTACGGTTTTTGCGTGGCGGCGGTAATAAACGGCGGCATTCTGGCAAAAGCCCGTTACGGTTACGAATTTTCCGAAGAAGGTTTTATCGAATTTGAGAAGAATTGTGAAAAGAAAGAAGCGTATGATAAACTCTCAGAAAACGAGGTTTTTTACGATGACTTTAAGGTTGCGGAAGAAAACTATTACGAAAAGGAAAGGGGAATAAATGAAAAGCAATCTTTTAACCATGATGACTTTGAAAAAGAATATCGCAAAGGCGGGCAAGGTGAAGGAAACAAAATTAAAACTAAGCCTTATGAAACGGACCCGTGCAATGGCGAAAAGTCGAGCTATAAGCCCGTTATCGACGAGTTTTCAGCAGTCGAAGGCGATACGGTACTTCGAAAGGGAGAGTACCATAGAGGCAAACGATACGAGTTTTGGACTTTGACCGCAGGAAAAACGCGCGTCTATCCACTGGACGGGGTGATTTTCGGTACGGAATTTTACAAAATGGGCGAAGATAAATTTTACCTTTTCGGAATTTTGGAAACCGCGTCCTTGCCCGCCTATTTTATTTACGCCGTTCCTGCCGAGAGGGGACGCCCCCCAAAGGGCTTTGAAAAGGCATTTTTTATCCCGCAGGATTTTTTTAATCCCAAGGTCGGCTATTACTGTCTTTTTCAAAAACACCCCGAAACGGGGGATAAGTAACGTCTATCAAAAAATCCGCCGAAGGACAACTTCGTCGGATTTTTTTAAACCTTTTATCCCCACCCAATCGCCTAAAAACAAGCGCTTTTAGGCGATTTGTTATTTAACCAATGCGTTATCGGTCGGGAAGACAAGGGCAAAACGACCTTTTATTGCAGAAAAAACTAATATAAATCCAACTGGCAGAGAGGTCCGTTAAAAGGTGGAATCCTTTCCAAAATGAGTCAAAAATTGGACGTCAAGAGATATTTAATCTCTTTTATACGCGGACAAAGCCATGATAAAAAAGCGGTTAGGCTATTGACAAAAGGTGCGCATCGTGTTTATAATTATTAATGGAGGTAAAAATATGAGCGTAGAAACTAAAATGAGTAATATGAGCGTAGAAACTAAAAAGCGTAACAAGAACAAAATTTTAAAAAAGGCAATCGCAATAATTCAAGAGTGCTACTCTTTTTTCGTTGTTATCTACTGTGGCTATCACATTTTATTTTCTTTTTCCCTTACCGGAGGATGCTTCGGACATTGGGATGCGGAAAGACGTTTCCTGTTCACCGGTTTTGTCATATCCATTGTTATAAATATAGCGCTGTTTATTTTTGCTGAACTTATTTCTAAACCTGAAATCGAGGGTGTGGAAGACTCGACAAATATCAATAAGAGAGATGGAATTAAAAAAGAAGTTTTTATTTTAGTTCTGAATTGTATTTTTTTCTTGCTTGCCTTAGCGGTTTTTCTTGTAATGACTTGGGGCGCTTTCTCATTTTTATCATTTTTCTTATTCTTCTTAACAAATACACCATTATTTATAATCGTTATTCTTACAAGCATTTCACTGAAACAAAGATCTAAATCAGAGGAAACAAAGGCGAACTAAGGCAAAGCAGAAAACAAAAAATCATTAAGTATTCGTTAATGGAGGTGAAAAAATGAATGTAAAAATCAAAATGAGTAACAAGAACAAAATTTTAAAAAAGGCAATCGCAGTAATTCAGGAGTGCTGCTCTTTTCTTGTTGTTATCTACTATGGCTATCGCATTCTACTTGCTTTTGTTAATGGAAGCAAACTTTGGGATGCGGAAAGCCGTTTTCTATTCACCGTTTTTGTCATGTTCATTGTTATAAATATAGCGCTGTTTATTTTTGCTGAACTTATTTCTAAACCTGAAATCGAGGGTGTGGAAGACTCGACAAATATCAATAAGAGAGATGGAATTAAAAAAGAAGTTTTTATTTTAGTTCTGAATTGTATTTTTTTCTTGCTTGCCTTAGCGGTTTTTCTTGTAATGACTTGGGGCGCTTTCTCATTTTTATCATTTTTCTTATTCTTCTTAACAAATACACCATTATTTATAATCGTTATTCTTACAAGCATTTCACTGAAACAAAGATCTAAATCAGAGGAAACAAAGGCGAACTAAGGCAAAGCAGAAAACAAAAAATCATTAAGTATTCGTTAATGGAGGTGAAAGTATGAATGTAAAAACCAAAATAATCGTTTCAATTGCAGTTTTCGTAAAAATCTGTATCTACGTTATGATTGCATTATTTATAAGGGGCGAAAGGGTTAGCGATTTTTCCGAAGCAGAACACGTTGAAAGGATATCCAAAAGGGTAGAGTCAAGATATATAAATGGCGATGAATATACTGATTTCAAAGTTTATCCCCTTTACGACAGTAATGATAATTTTACTTATTTTTGTCTAGTGGAATTAAAACCGAAGGGATATTTTTACGTTGAGATATTAGATCTTTATCCACCTAGAAGAATTATTACAGGTGAAAATATGTATTTCCGTTGTAAATTAGATAACTGTGCTGAGTGGATGCGCATAAGAATGTCCGACAAAGACGGCGAGATGCCTGAGCCTTTCGAAAGCGGCAAACTTGTCAGATATACGCAAACAAAAACAAAAATTATGTACGCTGAAGCAGATGATGACGGAAAAGCAATATATCGAAAAGAGAGTCATTTTGTTGTCGGCGGGGTAGAAACGGAAAAGCATTATCTTTTAGAGGTAAAATTGGGGCAACGCTATTCTTTTATACCGGCGGTAAGGCGTGGGGATAAATTTTTAAATCTAATTTCCATGGAAGAATTCGTTTATACCGACGATCTTTCCACCGATGACATTCCGAGCGAACCCTTTTACGGAATAGTTTGTCTAAGGTAAAGACAAAGACTGTTAGGAACAGCACTATAAGATATAGTTTAAAAAGGAGATAAAGATGAAGTATTATAGGCAAAGTAGAAAATACAAAATTATTCAGTATTTGTTAATGGGGGTAAAAATATGAGCGTAAAAAATAAGATAATTGTTTCCGTTTCGGTTTTCATAAAAATTTGCATCTATGTTGTAATCATCTTACTTATTAGAGGTGAAAGGGTCAGCGATTTTACCGAAGCGGAACACATTGAAAGGATATCCAAAAGGGTAGAGGCAAGATATATAGATGGCGATAAATATACCGATTTCAAGGTTTATCCGCTTTACGACAGCAACGACAATTTTGCTTACTATTGTTTAGTAGAATTAAAACCGCACGGATACTTTTATGTTCAAATAAGGGATAAGCACCCCATAAAAAGAATTATTTCCGGTAAAAACATGTATTTCCGATGTCAAGCGTACAATAGTGTTGCGTGGTACCACATAAGAATGTCCGACAAAGACGGCGAGATGCCTGAACCTTTCGAAAGTGGCAAACTTGTCAGATATACGCAAACACATACAAAAATAATGTACGCCGAGGCGGATAACGATGGGAAAATTATAGAGCAAAGAGAGAGTCATTTTGTCGTCGGCGGAGTAGAAACAGAAAAGCACTATCTTTTAGAGGTAAAATTGGGAGACAGCTACTCTTTTATACCGGCTGTAAGGCGCGGGGATAAGTTTTTAAATCTTATTTCTATGGAAGAATTCGTTTATACCTATAATCTTTCTACCGATGACGTTCCCTGCCAAATCTTTTACGGACATGATCACTAATGTCTGTAATAAATACAATTAAAAAAGGAGATGCAAATGAAATATTTTAAGCAAAGCAGAAAATACAAAATTATTCAGTATTCGTTACTCTTTATATTAGGTATAGCGTTGGCTATATCGTTTTTGCTGTGCAAAAATCCAATAAATGTGTCGGCAAAAAGTGCAGACACATTAACCGATGAGATGGTTAATTTAGATAATGATCCCCTTAGCGAGTTTGAAGGTGTTAATTTCATACCTAACAAGTATTATTTTTATTTAAATCCAAGACATCATAGTAATATTGAAGGTGAATCATCATGGGGGCTATGTACAACCGTTGCAATGCAAATGCTAATGGGGTATCATAATTATTATACGGATAGGAGACTTATTCCGGCAACGACCTCCGACGGGAAGAGATTTTTGAGTGATAATTATGCAAGTTTTGCTCAAAACCCTGTGATAATGGGATCAAGGGATATAGGGTTGGGTTATTTGAGTTTAGGAACGGAAGATGCTTTTTTTGATGAATTATGTGATTTGGAAATATTGAGTGAATCTATAGGACAAATGTTTCCTCTCGTAGTAAGTGCTGCCGAACAATTCATAGACAAGTATTCGAATACTATTAAAGATAACGTTACTATATCATTCGAAACCTTTGATTACAATGTAGCTAAGGGTGAGATAGATGCGGGTAGACCGATTATGCTTGGATTTAGACCTGGAAATGGAGCTAAGAGTCATCATGTTGTCATTGCGTATGGTTATGCAACATATAATGAAAACCAAGGTTTTATAGTTCATTATGGTCACTCGGGAGATAAAACTCAAATATGGGTGCCGTCAAAATACTTTGGTTATCAAGTTACAATGACAGTGCGTCATAATCACAGTATGGAGATAGCCGATAGTAATTATATAGATGCATGCAAGATACTTCAGTGTACTCAATGTGGGTGTGAGATGCTTGATAGTTTTTATAATGTTTCAAATAGCGGAAATGAGATTACAGGTTTAAAGTATACAGATGAAGTTGATATTACTATACCGGCAAAAATAAATGGTAATGAAATAAAAACTATCGCAAAAAGTTCATTTGAAAACACTAGTATACGCAATGTTACTATTGCAGATGGCGTGACGGAAGTAGGTGAAAAAGCGTTTAAAAATTGTAAAAATTTACAGTCTGTCACTTTGCCCCAAGAGTTGTCTCAAATTACTAAGGAAACATTTTCAGGGTGCAATAAACTTGAAAAAATAAACTTTCCCAATAAATTAGAAAGTATCGGAACAGAGGCGTTTCTTGACTGTCGCTCGTTGCAACATGTCGTAATATTTACGAATACCACAAAAAAAATAGGCGATAAAGCGTTTATGAATTGTGAGTTACTAAAAATCGTTGAAATATATGAAGGTGTGTTGGAAATAGGCAGCTACGCTTTTTATAATACACGTTTAGAGTCATTATATATTCCTGACAGTGTAAAAACAATTAAAGATTATGCTTTTTCCGAGTGTGATCAGCTTACAAGAATCAATATTCCTGACAGTGTTACGGAAGTCGGGACAGGTTTGTTCATGGGAGCGAGCGCTCTAAAAGAAGTAACTTTATCAAAGAACCTTATTAGCATACCGGATAAAACTTTTTATGGATGCTCGAATTTGGAGACTGTGGTTATTCCTGACGGTGTGCAAATAATTAAAGATTATGCTTTTTCCAAATGCGATTTGCTTACAAGAATCAATATCCCTGACAGTGTTACAGAAATCGGGACAGGTTTGTTTATTGAGGCAAGTAATCTAAAAGAAGTAACTTTATCAAAAAACCTTATTAGTATACCGGATAAAGTTTTTCATAGATGCAACAAATTAGAAAAAGTGGTTATTCCGGAAAAAGTCGTGAGTATAGGAATGGAAACGTTTTATGAATGCGGGGCATTGAATGACGTTAGTTTGCCGAATTCGGTAACTAGTATTGGAGTGTATGCATTTGCTAAATGTTTTAATTTGAAGAAAATAGAGTTGCCGACTGAATTGCGTGAGATACCTGATGGGTTGTTCTGGCATAGTGATATATATGAGATTTCAATACCTTATAAAACCTTGCGCATTGGTAATAGTGCTTTCTACGGGTGTGAGGATTTACGCTTAGTCACCATACCTAATAAGCGTACAGTAGTAGAAGCAACAGCCTTTTTGAATACTGGCATGATCAGTCTTGTAGGAATTAAAGATATAAACTACACATTAACTCAATCAGGCACAGATTTTACAATTTATTTTGACAAAAGTTACGAAACACTACCAACATTAAAGGTCGAAGTTAACGGTTCTTCGGCGGAAGATGTGTCAATGCAAAAAGATCGTTGTACTTTTAAGTCGAAAAAAATAAAAATTAATGATTACAATTATATTACCTGCTCGTTTACGCAGTTAGGCTATGCAATAATAGGTTCATCTATTGAAATAGGTATTCGTGAATCGTATGGAATATATGAATCTGCTTATAGAGAAACCGTCGACCAATGTCAAACTGCGGATGTTTGTATGTTGATTCCGTATGAAACAGAATATTATTTTAAAATTGTTTATTCGTTACATAATAGGCTAAAAGAACTTAATATGAATTTAGGAACAATGTGTGCCAACAGCGATGCTAATATTCAAGTAGAACAATTAGAATCTTCAATTGAAATGGGAAAGACAATCATAATGGTATGGGAAGTTGAGCAAGGTTGTCTTAATGATTATATGTCCACCGTAGACACTTCAAATACATTGATCCTTTTGTTTAATTCAAGTAATGAAGAAAGCATCGCCGACTATTATTTTTTGTCAAACTATTACTTGGCTGGTTATGAGCAGGCTTGTCATATAATTGATTCTACCGACAATGAGTCTAACGAGATTGAATTATTTGTTTCAAATGGTGCGCACGGTTCAGATGATTATCAAGTTTATTATTCCGGATTTGTTCAGGCATTAAATGATTATAGTAGTGAGTTGTTGATTAATGAGCATATTGTGAGCGATAAAGACGAGGTTGCCATTATAGCAGAGGAATTAATCGCTTTGGACAAGGTGCCTGCGGCAATTGTATTCTTTGAAGAATATTTGTTTGATGAGCAGAGTTGTAGTAAATTCGATCTATCGCAAACGCTTATTATTGCAATTGCTTACAGCGACGAAACACTGTATTATGTTAATGAGGGAATAATTGAAACTGTGTGGTATTTTGATCCGGAGTCGGTGACTGAACCAGTGATACAAATATTAGAAGGTGGCTACGTCGAGGAGGTTTATTACATTGATTTTATTGTAGTTAATAACGCAAACGTGTTTGACTATTTAAACGAAGGTATTTAAAATTCGATGAGTTATATTGTTGTCATTGTATTTGAAGTGCTTTCATGATAATCTCATTATTTGTCATTGTGCAAATTTTACCCATAGTTGCCTCGGATAGCGTAAATATCACGCCTGTCCGAGGCGTTTTTTTATTATTCGGTCGCCGTGCCGCAAAAACGCCATTATTTTAATGCGGGGGTAAAATTGTTGACAATACGGCGGTTATAGTGTAAAATTTCAAACATATTTTGCCGTGGCAAAACAAAGTCGGTTTTTTTAGAGCTGTAAACCGACGACGGTTTTTTAAACTATAAACCAAACGCTACGGATTATTCAAGAGAGGTAAAAAATGAAAATTAAAATTATGACCGATTCGGCGTCGGATATTTCCGTCGCGGACGAGAAGCGGTATTCTATCGCCATACTTCCGTTCGAGGTAATGTTAGGCGACAAGACCTACGTAAGCCGTGTGGATTTTGACGAAGAAGGCTTTTACGAACTTATGAAAACCTGCGATGAAATCCCCAAAACTTCGCAGATAACCCCTTACAGGTTTGAAGAAATCTATCTTGAAAACGCAAAAGAAGGGATAACGGACCTCGTTATAGTGCTTATAAACTCCGAAGGTTCGTCGACCTACGGAAATTCCGTGCTTGCGATAGATATGTTTTACGAGGACTATCCCGAGTACAAAGACAGTTTCAAAGTGTACACCTTTGACGGACAGGGCTACAACGCAATGTACGGCGAGCCCGTGGTAAGGGCGGCGGAAATGGCGCAAAATGGCGCATCGGTTAGCGAAATTACCGACTATCTCGGCGGTATTTTGCCGAAAAGACAGATTTACTTCGGCATTTACGACCTTAAATATGCAGGAAAGTCCGGTAGAATTCCTACGGCGGCGGCGTTTATAGGTTCTAAACTCAACATAAAGCCTGTTATGAAGATTCATGACCACCGCATAACCACGGCGGCAAAGTGCATCGGCGAAAGGAAACTGCTTGAAAAGGTTGCAAGTTTAAGTTTTGAAAATATGGCGGAAGGCAGCCCCTACCAAGTAATTTACGGCAGCGACCCCACTTGCAAAGATGAAATCGAGAAAAAGATGACAGACCTTTTGGGCTATCCGCCGACAGGTGCCTATAGAATCGGCGCAGCCGTTGCGACGAACGCAGGCCCCAAGGTTGTAGGCGTTGCCTTTAACGTAAAGGAAAATTAAATCTTTACACCTTTGACAAAATTCCCCTTGTATTGACAAGGCATAGCAAAACACAACATATTGTGGTGGAAACGATTTTTTAGGAAAGTACACGGATTTTGAATAAAAAGGTGGCTAAAACGCTGAAAAAATCCGCAAAAATGCTTGACTTAAATATAATTATAAGTTAAAATGTGATAGTCGCTTGATTTATGCGAAGGTTTTATCGTGCGAATTAGCCCCTCGCTATGAAAACCCGCTTTATCGGGCAAGAAAATTTTCGGAGATCATTTATCATGAAATCATATATGGCAAATCCCGCCAACGTTGAGAGAAAGTGGTACGTCGTCGACGCACAGGGTATCCCCCTTGGTAGACTCGCTTCTCAGGTTGCTGCGGTTTTAAGAGGCAAACATAAACCCACGTTTACCCCCAACGTAGATTGCGGGGACTTCGTTATCATCGTTAATACCGACAAGGTTGTTCTTACGGGTAAGAAACTCGAAAAGAAGCTTTACACCTATCATACCGGTTATATCGGTGGTCTTAAGCAGATTCCTTACAGCGAAATGATGGCTAAAAAGTCTGACGTAGCTGTTTACGAAGCCGTTAAAGGGATGCTTCCTAAAAACACTTTAGGCAAAAAGATGCTCAAAAAACTTCGCGTTTACAAGGGCGCTGAACACAAACAGCAGGCTCAACAACCTGTAGAGCTCAAGATTGACTACTAATTAGGAGGGTAATCTACTATGGCTAAAGCTACTAAAAAGAAAGTCCAGTTCTGGGGAACCGGCAGAAGAAAGAAAGCAGTCGCAAGAGTACGCCTTATTCCCGGCGGAAACGGCACTTATATCATAAACGGCAGATCTATCGACGAATACTGCGCTTTGGATACCGTTAAACTGGTTATCCGTCAGCCTCTTACCCTTACCGGTAAGGAAGCCGATTACGACGTTTTCGCTAACGTTAACGGCGGCGGCTTTACAGGCCAGGCAGGCGCTATCCGCCACGGTATCGCAAGGGCTTTGGTTGTTGCCGAACCCGAATGCCGTACTGCTGTTAAAAAAGCAGGTTATTTAACCAGAGACCCGAGAATGAAGGAAAGAAAGAAGTACGGCTTAAAGAAAGCTCGTCGTGCTCCTCAGTTCTCAAAGAGATAATTTGTTTATCTTCCAAAATTTGCACACAAAGCCGCCAAGAAATGGCGGCTTTTACTTTTGTCTTTTTTAGGCTTTATGTCCTTATATATGAAACCGCCCTGCGGCTTTTGCTACAGGGCGGGGGGGGTAACATAAGTATTAAAGATTGTTGATAGAATCTTCTTTGTTCTTGTTTTTTATAATTGACGTTATATCGTTGTTTAAAACAAGCAATAGTATTGCTACTGTAAAGATAACGTTTGATATGATGGGGATTAAGGAAAAGACAGAGAAATACTTGAATTTAAAAAAGTTGATAATGCAAAGGACTACGTCGGCAACCATTGCGCAGATTGCGATAATCAATGCAGTGCTCAATATTTTTTTGTGTGAAAACCCTGTTAACGCACTGTAAGTGGCAAACGCAAAAGCGATAAACGAAATTAGCGTAAATATGGAACTTATACTGTGAAAGTTTAAAGAATCCAATAAAAATTGAATTGCCATTATTATAAAAGCTACAGGCAGCATATAAGTCAATTTTTCATACTTGTGGCCATACATTACGTATACAATGAACAAAAATAGGGGCGCCGCAGTCAGAACTATCGATAACAATGGCAGTAAAGCATATAAAAAGCCGGGGCGGGGTATGAACATGTATTTTACGAAATAGACGAATTCGTAAATGCAATATAAAAAAGCAAAAATCGTCGCAATTACTGCTGTAGTTAAAATCTCTTCTCTTTTCTTAGTACTTTTAAAAATTTCTAAATTATAATCGTACATTGGCTCCTCCAAAAAACTTTCCTGACGATATTGTAACATAACAGTTTGCGAATATCAATACTATTTAATAAATTACATTATTTTGTAATAAGTCTTATATCGGAATTTGCCAAACGCAATTTTTGTGGCTATTTTCTTTGACTAAAAGAAAGGACTATTGTATAATCACGGTATGGAAAAAAAGTTTAAAATAAGAATTATAGTTTGCGTAATTGCGCTTTTGGGTGCGCTCGTCGTTTTGGGCATTTCCACCGGCGTTTTTACCTTTGTGTTTAAGGGGTATGACTCCCTTTTTAACCTCGACAAGTACGCAAAAAGGCAAATGTTTGTAAACGAAGAATTTGAAATTTCGGCAAGCGATGCCGAACTTACGCTTGCCACCGTTTCCCCGTTTGATTCCAAAAATACCTTGACGGGAAAAGCGAAAGTTTCGCTTGAAGAAACTGCGGACGGGTATCGAATAACCCTGACTTTTAAAAACGACTACGGTTTATCCGGCGGCGGGATTTTTTCGGGCATGTTTCCGGAAACTACGGGAAAGGAAAAAACTGCGCCGTTTACGGACTTAAAAGGCTGTACGGAGGTAACGGTCGTAAGCGGTGAAACCAAAACGGAAGCTACCCTTACAAGTTACCGCTTTAAACGAAAGGAATCCTATTGCACCTTTTCCGTGTCGGGCGTAAAAAGCATTGATAAGATAATAATAAAAGGCTTCGTGCTTACGGAGTTCCAAAAAAGGGCTTAATAAGTTTATTTTCTAAATTTACTTTTTAGAACTGCGTTAAAAATTCAAAATACAAAAAACCCGCCTATAAGGCGATTTACGACAAAAAAACAGCCCCTTCGACAAATTTTGAACAAAATTATTTCAAAATAATTTGAATTTCGTTCAAAAATCACTTTCTTCTTTTCGGCTTGTGTGATATAATAAATTTACAAAATTAAAAAAGAGGCGAAAACATGGAAGAAAACAAAGTGCTTTTTATCGAAGAAGGCGAAGTTGATCTTGAAAAACTTCGTCAGTTCTACAAGGAAAGCGGTTTTACTATCGTCGGAGCCGCTGCGGACGGAAAAGAGGGGATTGAACTTATTGACAAATATAAACCTGAGTTTGTCGTTACCGGACTTGTGCTTTCCGGCGTTGACGGGTTCGAGGTTTTAAAACATATTTCCGATCGCAAAATAAAGTCCACCGTAATGGTTATAAGCGTCCTTAAAAACGAGCAAATTATCAAAAAGGCGATGGACTTAGGCGCGGCTTATTATATGACCAAACCGGTTTCTACTTCTGTGATAAAGGAAAGACTTTTAGAGCTTAAGGAAAAGGATAAAGAAACCTCTTTATCCGTAAAAGCCGAAGAAAAACCGTCTGTTAGTCTTGACGAAAAGATAAGTAAAATTTTTATCTCGGTAGGTATTCCGCCTCACATTAAAGGCTATGCGTATCTTCGTGAAGGTGTTAAAATGGCTGTGGATAATCCAAAGATAATAAACAGCATTACCAAGCAACTTTATCCCATGATAGGCGTAAAGTACGAAACTTCCGCCTCTAAAGTGGAAAGGGCTATTCGCCACGCTATAGAGGTCGCCTGGAACCGTAATAGAATTGACAGCATAAATTCCGTGTTCGGCGTGCGTGCTTACGTGGGCAGCGAAAAGCCCACAAACGGTGAATTTATCGCCCTAGTTGCCGACAAAATGCTTCTTGAAGGGGCGTAAGTATGTGCCTTGCGGCAAGTTTTTTAACAAATAAGGCTAACAAATTTTAGTTAGCCTTTTCTTTTTCCAAAAAAATCTACTGGCGGTAAAACCTGAAAAAAATTTCGAAACATTGCAATAGTTGCACCGAATGATTGCAAAACGACCTATTTCGGCATAAGTTATTAGTGAAAGAGCGGAAAAAAAAGAAAAAATAAAAAAACTGCATAAAAACAGTTTACAAATCAAAACAATACTAATATAATAATTCCACTCAATACAAAATGGTTTTACCGTTGGAGGCAGATTATGGCGAAATATAAACTTTGTCCAAGATGCGAATTGAATTATATCCCCATAGATGAAGAATATTGCGACGTTTGCAAGGCGGAACTTAAAATCGGTCCGCAGCTTATGTTCGCAACTTTAGACGAAGAAGAGGACGCAACCGAAAAAATCTGTCCTATTTGTAAACAAAATTACATTCCTATAAGTGAAGAAATGTGCGAAAGCTGCATGGAGAAACAGCGTTACGACGAGGAAAAAGAGTCGGACGTTGATATCGACACCGACGAGGAATGGAAAAAATACCTCGACGACGACGAAAAAGAAGACCTCGGAAAAGACGAGAACGAAGAGGAAATGATCTCGCTTTCTCAGCTTGAGCAAGAAGAGGTCAACGAACTTTTCGACGACGAAGAAGACTTTCTCGATGACGACGACGAATCCATGGAAACCAATGACGACGACGATTTCGACTACGGTCCTATCGACGAAAAGGACTTTGAAGAAGAAGACGAAGACGACGAGGATTATTCCGACCTTGACGACGAGGACGACGATTTATAATCCTTAAAAAGAAAAAATGCGCTCTGCCAAACTTGGCAGAGCGTTTTCTATACGCCTAAAAAGTTGGGCTATAAGCCCGTTATTGCCCTTTTTTGGCTTTTTGGGTTTAAAAATCGGCCGAAAAGCCAAAAATAAACAATATGATTAAATCCACCAAAAATATGGGAAGCATTAAGTCCGCAGTGGAAAAACTGCAAAACAAAACGGTTAAGGTTACGCAAAACCTGGGAAGAAACAAGTACGTGTCCTATACGGGTGTAATAACAGGTGTGTATCCCGCGCTTTTTACGGTGATTCCTATTGCGCCGTATAACGGCAAAACAAGTTTTTCCTATTCTGAAATCCTTTGCGGAAACGTAAAAATAAAAGCGGAATAGTCCGCACTCTATCAATAAAAATTTTACAAAAAAGTAATGATAATAAACTAGGTGCCATAAAGCAAACTTACTGTATGGCACCTAATTTGTCAACGTCATAAACCTCTTTAAGCAAGCGAATTTACCCTTAAATAAATTGTGTATCATACTTCGGGGGCAAGCCCCGCATAATTGTGCCACACACACTTTGGCAGTAAACTGCCTGTATGATACAAAATTTGTCGACGTCGTAAATTTTCTTTTGCGAGCAAGCAAATTTACTCCTTGAATCGGCTTATAGCCCCACTTTTAGGATAATTTTATTTTGGCAAGCCCGCCTTCGGAGGTTTCTTTATATTCTTTCGACATATCCTTTCCGGTTTCCCGCATGGCGGTAACAACGTTGTCGAAGGAAATTTTTCTTGTTTCGCATAAAAGGTTGGAAAGTAGTACCGCGTTAACCGCTCGTACGGCGGCAACGGCGTTTCTTTCGATGCAGGGTATCTGTACCAAGCCGCAAATGGGGTCGCAGGTAAGCCCCAAATGATGCTCGATTGCAATTTCCGCCGAATATTCTATTTTGTCTAAGGAAAGGTTTCTTAGCTCCGCTAAGCTTGCCGAAGCCATGGCGCACGCCGTGCCTATTTCCGCCTGACAACCGCATTCCGCTCCGGAAATGGAAGCGTTCTTTTTTATAAGATTGCCGATTATTCCGCCCGTTTTTAACGCGTTTACTATTTCGTTATCCGTGTAGCCGTTTTTTTGCTGTTCGTAATATAAAACCGCAGGCACAACTCCGGAAGCCCCGCAAGTTGGTGCGGTAACAATTTTTTCGTAAGAGGCGTTTTGTTCGCCAACCGCAAACGCATAGGCGCAAATTAAGCGGTTTTCACGAACTTCCGAACTTTCGCCGGCTACAGCGGAATTATACAAAAAGCCCGCCCTACGGCTTACGTTAAGTCCGCCCGGCAAAACGCCCGTGCCTTTTAGGCCGCTTTTGATGCATTCCTTCATTTGCGACCAAGCATTTAAAAGGTAGTCGTTTACGTCTGACCCTTCAAACCTGTCTACGTACTCCCAAAGCCGCAGACCGTTTTCGGTGCAGTATTCCTTTATTTCTTTAAAGGAAGTGTGCGGATAAAGGTATTTCACGCTTGATTTGCCGTCTCCGCCTAAAATTTTGCCGCCACCCACGCTGAAGTATCTTTTTTTGTCGATAACTTCGCCGTTTAAATAGGCGATAGCGTCCAAAGTGTTGGGGTGCGGAACTTCGGTTTCGCAGTCGAAAACCACTTCGCAGGCAAGGGGGGCTAACGTTTTTTTAATAACCACGTCCGTGCCGTGCCCCTTTCCGGTTTTAGCAAGCGAACCGTAAAGTATTACCTTAAAAAAGTCTGCCGAAGGATTACGTTTATAAAATTCCGACATTGCCCGTTCCGGCCCCATGGTGTGGGAACTCGACGGTCCGAAGCCTATGCGGTAAAGTTCACTCAGGCTTTCAAGCCCGTTTTCAAAGGTTTTACACATTTTCTGACCTTAACATATTTTACTGATTTCATTGTAAACTATTTTCAACCTTTTATCAAGAAAAAAATAAGGCGTATACTTCTGTCTCACCGATTTTTTTAAAGACTGCCAACCTAAACAAATAAAGTTTACTTAAATCTTTAAAAATGCGAAGCAATTTTAACGGATAAAACGGGAGAAAGGCGGAAAGTCGAGCGAAATCGTACTTTATGTACTATGAGGGAGAGTTTGCGACTTTAGCGCAACTTTTCAAGTTGCGGCTTTATCAAAGCGTTTTACTGCTAAAATAATTAGTGATGACTAAGTATTTGCCTAAATAAAAAGCAATTGGCAGTTCACTTCGTACGCAAACTGCCAACTACCTGAAAAATATATGATAAGGGGGAAAATGATGAAACCGAATTTAAGTAACCAAAACTGCGACCGAATCACAACCTTGATTACGCATTGATAATACACCACTTTAAGGGGTTTGTAAAGGATTTTGAAGCGGTTTTTTTAAAATTTTTCTAAAAAATTTTTTAAATTATTTTTTTGCCGAATAATTTTTGGCAAAATTTGCTTTTTTCGAGGGTAAAAACTCAAATTCTTTGATAAATAGCGGACAAAACAGGTGATTAAATTCTGTGTTTTTATGAAAATTCCTAATTTTATTATATGCGCCGAAACCTACTAAGTACGGAAAATCTGGCTTTTTCCACAAAAGAAGAAAGATTTTGTAAATTATTTCTGAAAACCTCGATTTTTCGGTAGTTTTCGCTTAACTTTTCGGAAAATTTGATATCGTCCAAATACAGAAAATCCACGTAACATTGATGGGCTATAAAATTTCGGATATTCTTTATCTGTTTTAAAAGATAATAATCGTCGCTTGTAAAAATCGGGGCGTTGTCGCTGTTGTCTAAGGCCTTAAGAGCGACCAAAACGCTTCCCAAAGTTTCTCTGCTTACAAGATTGAGATTTTCGTTCATATCGCCTTGAAGCATGGCGGCGTAAATAATTTTTACGTCGTGTTCTATGCGTTGGCAATACATTAAAGTTTCGCCCACCAAAATATTGAAGTTATCTAAATACGCCATTTTCTCTCCGCTCTACTTAAAAATTGTGTGCCGTGAAATATTCTTTATAAAAATTATATTCTTAAAACTAAAAAAGCGCAATAGTTTTTAATTAAGATTTTGCTTTCTCGGCAATTTGGTAAAAAGGTTTTTGCTAAAAGTTTGACGATTTTTAGCATTTATGATAAGATAACAAAAAGAGGTTTAATATAATGATTAAAGTAGCAATGTTTGACACTAAGCCTTACGACCGTAAATATTTTGACCAATTAAAACCCGAAAATATTGCGATCAAATATTTTACGCCCAAGCTTGACGAAACCACTTACCCATTGTGTAACGGCTTTGACGTTGTTGTCGCTTTCGTAAACGACGACCTTAACAAAACCGTAATAGACGGGCTTTACGGGTTCGGCGTAAAGCTTATCGCCATGCGCTCGGCAGGTTTTAACAACGTTGACGTAAAAGCCTGTTACAAAAAAATACACGTAATGCGCGTGCCTTCGTATTCTCCGGAAGCTGTCGCAGAACACACGGTCGCCCTTCTTTTGACTTCGGCAAGAAGAATCCACAAAGCCTATAACAGAACTAGGGATTTCAATTTCAGCCTAAGCGGGCTTGAAGGCTTTAACCTTAACGGAAAAACCGTCGGCGTTATCGGTACGGGTCGCATCGGCCGTGCTTTTATAGATATTATGAAAGGCTTTAAATGCCGCATTATCGCTTACGATAAATTTCCGTCCGAAGATATCGGCTGCGAGTACGTCGATTTAAAAACCTTGTTTGCCGAAAGTGATATTATTTCCCTGCATTGTCCGCTTTCCGATGACAACTTTCATATGATAGACAAAAAGGCTATCGCAAAAATGAAAAAGGGTGTAATAATTTTAAACACTTCCCGCGGCGGACTTATCGACGCCGAAGATTTACTTGACGGAATAAAAGAAAGAAAAATCGGCGCTGCCTGTCTTGACGTTTACGAGGAAGAATCCGACCTGTTTTTTGAGGATAAATCCGGACATATCCTCGGCGACGACGTTTTGGCAAGACTACTTAGTATGCCGAACGTAATAATTACTTCGCACCAGGCCTTTTTAACAGACGAGGCACTTTCGGCAATCGCCACTACCACGCTAAAAAATATTACCGACTTTTTCGACGGAATAAAATCCGAAAACGAAGTTTGTTACCGTTGTGACAGCATTGAAGACTGTAAAAAGAAAAAGAAGGAAAACTGCTTTTAATTTAATTTTATAAGCAAGCGTTCACCTCTTTGTTGTGTTATAAAATCTTGTTGATTATTTTAATCGCCCCCGACCGTTTCTTAGAAACGCTCGGGGGCGATTGCGATTTTCCCGCTTTAGTTGTTAAAAACCGGCGAAAGTGGGGCTATAAGCCCGTTATTTGCACGTTTTGTGCAGATAAGAGAGAAAAGTGAAGAGTGAAAAGAAACGGATTTAAAGTTATTATTAAAAGTGCTCAAAGCGACAACTCTACACTCAACAATCCAAATTCTAAACTCAACAAAAGTGGGGCTATAGGTCGGTTATCGGGGCAAAAATGCCAACTAAACTAAAAGTTTAGTTTAAATTTTTAAAGAAATATTGACAGAATAAGTTAAATATAGTACGCTTATCATAAGAAATGTTCGGCTTGTTTTTGTGCCGAATAGAAAACAAGGAAAAATATTTTTTCCGATTTTTTTGATTTTCATGATGCTTTGGGCTTTTTTAAAACGTCATATAAGTGTATGGAGATTAATAACAAAAACAAGGAGAAGAAGATATATGATAACAAAAGTGAGTAAACTATTTAGTTTAGTTGCAGTCTTAGCCGTAACCTTAGCGCTTGGGCTTTTAGCCTCGTGCGAAGGAACGCCAAGGGCGGAACAAAAAATGACCGATCCCGACGGCGTGTGGGAATGTCAGTACGTTTTGTATTCAAAAACAGAGTGCGAAGTGGGAGATTGGACGTATTGGTACAAGCAGGAACACGAGTACCTTGACTATGTTTTTGTGCCGTTACAAATACGAGGTGCAAAAGTTGTGAGATTCGGATATTCAGGCATTTTAGGATGCAGTTACTATAGTAAGAGAGGTAAAAGGTTTTTGCCGTACACTATGAAAGTCATAGAGAATGCTTCAGGCACTTATATGCTTAGTGGCGACAGATTAACACATATGTATGATGGAAAATTCTATGTGCCTGAAATTTATTACGAAGTTTATCGTAATAGGTTTCCTGAAGGATCTTTCTATAAAGCCAACGTGGTATACGATATCAATTACGAAACCGAATATAAGTATCACTGCGTAGACAATTATGAGTACGGTAGTTTAATAGAGATAGTTCCGCCCGATCCGGAAAGAGAGGGTTACACGTTTGGTGGTTGGTACAAGGAAGCGGAATGTGTGAACAAGTGGGACTATGTAAAGGACACGCTGCCGGAAGAAATCCTTGACGAGGACGGTAATACGGTATTTCAGGAAACAGCCCTTTACGCAAAATGGTTAAAGCCCGGCGATGACGAGCCTGTCGAACCCGTTGAGCCGGTCGAGGTGCCAACGATTACAGCGTGTTTAGGGATTACGCTCGTAGATTTTGCGGGTGAACTAAATGCATGGTTTAATGCGGAACAGGAAGGTTTTTATATAATAGAGTTGCCAAAAAAGTTGAGTGTAAACAGCGACGTTGATTTGATGGAACGCCATGGCTTAGACAGCAATAACATCGTTTACGTAAAATATTTTGAAAAAAATGAAAGCATACAGTTAAATATTTGCGGAGAGTATGCTGAAAACTTTGAAATATCGTTTTCCAAAGTCAGTGACGATTTATCCGGCGCAATGGACGAGGACGGCAGAATAGCGCCATCGGACAAAGTACGGGCGTTTACCATAACCAATTCCACCGAAGACGAGGCAATTTACGTATGCCATTGTTATTATGAGGAAAATAAGCCGAGGGGATCATTCAATGCATACGGTAAGTATAATCCGGTGACTTATATTCAAGTCTCAGAGAAAGGTCACAATGAACGTTATTTTTCCATTGTAAAGGGACAAACCGTCTGTCTTATTTTTGATGCGGGCGCTAACTGTTTACTATCTAAAAAAAGCGACGAGAGTTACGAATGGTACGTTAACGGCGAAAGGATTTACGGGCGGAAGGTTTATCTGAAACAGGATGATAAACCTTACGATATAAGGCTAAGAAAAGTCGTTGACGGCGTAACGGTTGACGATAACTGCGAACTTTTCTGTGTGAAAGAAAACCTTTTAGCTGGGGATAAGTTAAATCTTTACGATTGCAAAGTCGGTTCTGATATTTTACTGTTGAATAGATGGGACGCAGACGAAGTTCTTCTCGTTTACGTACTGCCTCCCAAAGTGGATATAAACCTTATTAAAGATGAAAACGGTATATGGCTCAGCGCAAGTATGAAAGATAAGGACGGCCTGCCGATAAGGTGCGATTACAAAGTGTATTTTAAAGATAACGATACGGGAAAGACCATAGTCCTCGATTCAAGAAGCGGAGCGATTTACAGGTTGTACGATAAAACCGCGCTTTCGACCACGCAAAAAATAAATATTTCCGCCGTAAGTTACACGATATCACTTCCTTACCTTCCAGGGGTTACCGAACCGCAACCGATATTCGACGGCTTTTATTGCGAATTATAGTTTATAAGTCGGTGTTTTGGTGAAAAATTTAAAAAGCAAAACAAAAAAAGGTTGCAATGTAAAAAGTGTTGCAACCTTTTTTATCGGGTGCTATAATTAGTAGGCGAATACTCCCGCCATCACTAATTATTTTATGGGCAAAACACTTTGATAAAGTCGCAAACTCTTCCTCGTTGTACGGCAAGTACGACTTCGGTCGACTTTCCGCCTTTCTCTTTGTGTTTTATCCCCTAAAATTGCTTCGCATTTTTAAAGATTTAGGTTAACTTGTTTGGTTTGGGTTAGCAGTCTTTAAAAAAATCAGTGAGGCGAAAGTATACGCCTATAGTGTCAAAATTTTTAATAAGGGGGATTTATGATATACAATCCAAACAAAAACCGTTACGGGGATATGAAATACGCCAAAGTAGGGGAAAGCGGACTTAAACTTCCTGTGATATCTTTAGGGCTTTGGCACAATTTCGGTAGCCAAGACGATTACAAAAATATGAAGGAAATGTGCCGCACTGCCTTTGATGCAGGCATTACGCATTTCGATTTGGCGAATAACTACGGGCCTGTTCCCGGGTCGGCGGAAGAAAACTTCGGCAAAATTTTGAAGGAAGATTTCGCTTCCCATCGTGACGAGCTTATAATTTCCACCAAAGCGGGCTACCGCATGTGGGACGGCCCTTACGGCGACGGCGGAAGCAGAAAATACCTTTTATCCAGCCTCGACGCAAGCCTTAAGCGTTTAAATCTTCCGTACGTGGATATCTTTTACCACCACTGTATGGATAAGGAAACCCCGCTTGAAGAATCCATGAACGCACTATCAATGGCGGTTAAGAGCGGCAAGGCACTTTACGTGGGACTTTCCAATTACGACGGCGAAACCATGGAAAGGGCGGCGGAAATTTTAAAGGACCTTCATTGCCCGTTTATCATCAACCAAAACAGATATAATATTTTGGACAGAACCATTGAAAACGACGGCGTAATTTCCTCTTCACAAAAACTTAAAAAGGGGATAATTGCATTTAGTCCGTTAGATCAAGGTATTTTAAGCGACAGGTACTTAGAAAGGATTCCTGCGGACAGCCGTGCCGCCAAAAACGGATTTTTAAAGGCGGAAGAAATAACTTCCTCTCGCGTAAGGGTTTTGGGAAAACTTAAAGGGATTGCAGAAGAACGTGGGCAAACCCTTGCTCAAATGGCGCTTACCTGGATTTTGAAAGACGGCGCGGTTACGAGTGTTTTAATCGGCGCGTCAAGACCGTCGCAGATTAAGGAAAACGCAGGTCTAATAAACGCTTCCGGTTTTTCCGCCGAAGAACTTTCGGAAATCGACAGACTTACCGAGGAATTTTATAAGTAATTTTCGGTTTTCGTTTTTTAAAAAACATAAGCTTCCAAAACAAATTATCGCTATACAATAAATTATAAAGAAGGCGTTATCTATTTATGTGGATAGTTTTTGCCGTTGCGTCTGCAGTTTTTGCGGGCGTAACCTCTATATTTGCGAAGATCGGCATAAAAAACAATTCCGAAGTTGTTACCGCAATAAGAACGGTTGTCGTTCTTGCATTTTCCTGGCTTATGGTGCTCGTCGACGGCACTTACACGGAACTTTCTAAAATCGACGGAAAATCATTTTTGTTTCTCGGGCTTTCGGGGCTTGCCACCGGCGCTTCCTGGCTGTGCTATTATAAGGCGCTTACCACGGGCGAGGTTAGTAAGGTTGCCCCTATAGATAAATCAAGCACGGTGCTTACCATACTTCTTTCCTTTATTATTTTAAGGGAAGGCGTAACAATTTTTAAGGGCATAGGTATTGTTTTGATTGCCGCAGGAACCTTTTTGATGGTTTTTAGCGGCGGAAAGGTTTCGGCAAAGGTCGGCGGCGGGGCGGTAAATGCGAGTTTGCCCCAAAGCGAAAGTGAAAGCGGGTTAAATCCGCCCAAAAAGTCCAAGTCGTGGGTACTATTTGCGGTTTTGTCGGCAGTTTTCGCAAGCCTTGCCGCAATTCTTGCCAAAATAGGAATAAAAAGCGTCGGTTCAAACCTTGCTACCGCATTAAGGACTTGCGTGGTTTTGGTTATGGCGTGGGCGATGGTGTTTATTACGGGAAATGCTAAAAAGGTAAAAACAGTTACGAAAAAAGAACTTTTGTTTATTGTTTTGTCCGGACTTGCCACCGGCGCTTCCTGGCTGTGCTATTATAAGGCGCTGAAAGACGGCGTAACTTCCGCCGTAGTTGCGATAGACAAATTGAGTATTTTGGTTACCATCGGATTTTCCTGTTTGGTGCTTAAAGAAAAACTTAGCCTAAAATCAATTTTAGGGCTTGTGCTTTTGGTTGGCGGAACATTTTGTATGCTGTTTTAGGGCACGTTTTTCAAAACACAATCTGTTACAATCCATTTTAGCACCGACTATTATATATGAAAACACAAAGCCTTTCGTCCTGTTGGCGAAAGGCTTTTTTTCTAAAAAAACCGCTATATCATACGTTGGAAAAGGTTTAATTCTACAAATCTCCTAAATGAAAATATATTCATTTACGCGGTGTGAGAAACGCTCTGTTTTAGCTAAATTTCACTTAAATAGACGGGATTGGACGCTTTATGGAAGTTTGAGTGTTAAAGCCAAATAACTCGAACTGTCTCCCTACTAAATCCCTGCGTTCAGGGGGTATACACCTTATTACAGGAAAACGAAAACCCATTTCACTATAATAGTGCAAATTTGCAAAAATAACAAAAAGTGGCGATAACCGACCTATAGGCCGATTATTGTCACTTTTCATGCGGAATGATAGATTTACGCTTGCATTATGTATTATATGCTATATTTATAATAATTATTCGCCAAATAGTTGGTCGGTTATTTGCAAAGTTGGCGTATATAGCGGCGTTCCTTTAAAGTTATCTTGCCGTCTATGGAAACAATAAGCAGACACAGTGTTACGATGTCCGTCTGCAAATCTTCGTCGCTTGCGGAAATAATGGTCATAAGCGCGTTTATGTATTCTTTGAGCATTGTTTTTCCGTCCTTGTCTTTTGACAGGGATTCTTTTATACTTTCGTAATCGAAATCCTCTCCGAAAGCCTTTACTAAAGAAGGATAAATCAAAAGGTATTCCTTTTCATAGAGCACGTCGTCGCTCATTACGGCGCCGATTATAAAGGTCGCGAGAACGTCAATCGGATTATATGCGGTAAAGTTAAGCGTGGAAAACTTCCCGACAATCTTTTTTGATTCCTCAATAATAAGAGCTGTGCGGTCAAGCGGCGACATTTCTTCGACTTGTGTACAGATTTTTGCAAAATCAAACATAATAATCTCCTTTTCGCAAGGCTTTTGCCCTGCGTTTTTATTTTTTTGTATGCTTACGTAAAAGCAAAGTTTTAAAATTAAGAAAGTCTTTATTCTTAAAAAGTTTACACTGTTGACATTTTAATTTTTTGGTTATATAATACTGTATACAGAAGTAAACGGAATATGAAAGTTAAAAATTTAAACAATTCTTCGATAAAAACTAAAAAGCTTATTCGTAAGTTTTTTGCTGAAATGCTTTCCGAAAGAAAGGATATCAACAAAATAACCGTAACCGAACTTGCCCGTCGCGCGGGTATTAGCAGGGCGACTTTTTATTCCCATTACGACGACGTGTATTCCGTGGCAGAGGACTACGAAAACGGGCTTATAGAACGCTTTTTTACAAGTGAAAGACTTTTGGAAATGAGCGATTACCAAAAATTTGCGGACGATTTTTTCGAGTACATTACCGAAAATCAAGAAGAGTACGCAATGATATGTCACTCCACAAATATAGCGAACACCGCCGGCAGAATTTCAAACCTTGCTAAAAGCAAGCTTATGGAAATCTGTAATACCGATCCAAAAGTCAAAAACAGGCTAAATCTTGAAACGGAAATTTCCGTTCTGGTTGACGGAATGCTTAGTCAATACGTAAAATATTTCCGTAAAGCCACAAACGTTACCTTAGAGGATTTGCGAGAGTTCAATAAAGAATGGATACAGGACTTTTTTACCCGTCGTATGTGATTTAAGTTTGTAAATTTAATAGGCGTCAGGATTTAAGACCGCTTTTTTAAAAAGGCGGTTTTTTTGTGTGCTTTTATGCGACTTTTTTGATATCGTTTGCCGTAACGGTATAACTCTTGGTGTCCGTCGTTTCTAAGTTACGGGAATAGGTAAACGAAATGCTGTCGCCTTCACGCAAAGTGTATAAAAGGTCGCTTAAATCGAAGTAACGCTCCATTGAATGTTTAACACCGTTTACGGTAACCGAAAGCAAAATATCGTTGGCTTCAAGACCTAATTTGTCCGCAATTTCGCCGCTTTCTATATTTTCGCAAACAACATCTTCTTTTATTACACCGTAGCCCGCTTGTTGGTCGTAAACGTATCTGGAATTTTCCGCATTGACGCTTAACCCGACGTCGGCGGCGTGAACGAAGCCGTCTTTATAATGTAAAATATTTTCAACAACGGGTTTTACTATGTCAATGGGAATGGCGTAATTTATGTTTTGGTCGGTGCCGTCGCCTGCGTTGGTAATTCCTATAAGTTCGCCGTCGCCGTTAAACAGTCCTCCGCCTGAGTTTCCACCGTAAATTGCGGTGTCGATGCGCATGGAGCGGTAAGCCCTTGCTAGTCCGTCGATAGAGTAGGAAATGTATTCGTTGTCAACGCTTACTATGCCCTCGGTTACGCTTATACCTTCGTCTTCGGAATTTCCTATGGCGATTGCGGTTTCGCCAACCTTATAGCCGTCCGCAAAAACAATGGGGGAAACGTTTTCGTTTATCTTCTTAACGGCGGAAGTTTGGGCGCGTATCACCGCAAGGTCGCAGGACACGGAACCGCCTATATATTCGCATTCAACGGCATAGGGGCCGTAGTCGTATATAGTTTTTCCGTCCGTAGTTTTGTCATTGGTTTTAGCGGGCAGACTTTCGCTTCCGTAAAGATAGCAAACTATCTTTTTCGCAAGTTTATCGTCGCCGTACGCTTTGGAATCATATAGCACGTGGTAGTTGGTTATAATGTACGTGTAGTCGTCTGAAATAGAGTATATCACGCCCGAACCGCAGTAAATTGCCGTTTCTTTTACAATTTGTTGGTAGGGCCAGCCGTAATAGTAACTTTCGGTAAACTCTCCGTAAACTTTAAGTGTGGATGAAAGTGCTTTGTTTATAACCGTAAGATTATCGTTTACGTCAACTTTTACGACAGCGTTTAAAAAATCCTCGAAAGTGGCGTCTGGATAGCGCTTAAGGTAAGCATCATAAATTTCCTCTACGTCCACCGCTCCGTCCCTGCCGTTAGTTATTTCGAAATTATAGACGGACCCGTCGGTGTATGTTATCGTGTAGGTGTCCGTAAGTCCCGAAGTTCCCGTTTTTTGAATGGAAACTATGCTTTTTTGATCTTGCGTACAACCGTAAAAGGTAGCCGTTACCGTCAAACATAAGACGGCAAAGATACTTATAACAAATTTCTTTAGCTTCATATAATACTCCTCGCTTTCTCTTTAAATTCGCCCTTTAAAGTTCTCTTTCGTTTCGGCTGAAAGTTTTTAAAATTATAAAATATCGGCCTATAGGTCGGTTATCGCTGCATTTTTCTGCTTAAACCGTAACGTGTTTTGCTAAAAGATCAGCTTTTAAAGGCGTTATTATTATGCCGTAATCGTTATTACGATAAACTAATTGTAATCATAAAAATGGTAATTAAGTAAAGAAATAATGTCAAAATATAGAAGTTATTGAAAACTTTTTAGGTTTGCAACAAAAATTTTCACTTTCCGCTTGATTTTGGAATGAGATAGTTTGATTTTTTTAGCCATACCAAATCTATGGCGGTTGGGTTTTACTTGACCGCCGTTTTTGTTTTTTTAGTGCAGTGTGTTTTTGTTGAAAGGCTTTTAAAACTGTAAATGTTGGCCTATAGGTCGATTATCACTGTTTTTTTGAGCTTAATACTTTTTGTGAGAAGAAAAATCCCGAACCGCAAACCGATTCGGGATTATGTGTTTAATTATAAAATTTTACGATAGTATGAATTTTTTTGCCCACCCGATAGGATCTTCCCTATAAAAGCCGCAATGTCCGTAACCTTTCATCTTATAAACGTTATAATTTTTAATGCGTGCATTGCAAAGTTTGGCGATATCTTTACTTCCGTAAACGAAGGTAACCTTATCGGATTCCGCTTTTGGTAATTTATAAACCTTTGTGTTAAAGCAACTGCCCACAAGATTATTCAGGCTTTCATACGATACCGTAGGGGCGATATCTTTTTGGTATTCTCCCATACCGTTAAAATACTTGTTTAATTCTTTGGCTGCGTCGTGCTTACCGGATTTTATTCTTTTCAGACATTTTGCGTATGTTCTAAGATAAAGATTTCTAACAAAGTTGGGGAAATTAAAAAGGGGAGCGCTGTCTATAATCGCTTTTTCAATCATTTTAAAATTGTTGCAAAAGAACTCGTAGGCGATATTTCCGCCTAAAGAAAATCCGGCTACGGCATAAATCGATTTAACGTGATTTTCTTCCAAAAACTCTTTTATTTGGCGTATTTCGTCTTTTGTCGAATTATACGTAGAGTTTTCATAATGCCCCGATAGCGTAGGAAGAATAACAAAATAGTCTTTTGCAAGTAACTTCGTTATAGGCGCAAAAAACTCCGCACTTGTAAACAGTGTGTGAATAAGCAAAACCGCTTTATTGCTTTTATCTCCGTAAGTATTAAAAATCATTTTATATCTCCCCGTTAAGGTTGCAACACATTTTGTTTGTCATAAAATCGCAAAGTTTTTCTTCGTCCGTAAGTTTTGTTGTAAGTTCTGTACTTTTTCCGTGGAACAAGCGCACAAACAATAAACATATTCCGTAGCCGAGCATATATAGAAGCACTAAAGGCACAATGATGAAAGACGCCAAAAACGTCATAATTATATCAAAAAAATTCTTTTTTTCCGATTTACGGCCCAAAGGGATAGTAATTATTTCGCCGCTTATAAAAGAGCTGCCGTTTTCGTCTGCGGAAACGTTGGCTTGATAAACGACTTTGCCGCCATGAACCCAGCCGAGCTGTAGCAAAAATCCGTTCTCGGTTTGTTCGATTTTCAGGTCGGATTTAACCGCCTCGACTTTGGCTCTTGCTATAAAGTCATTCGGATCGGAAATACTATGGAATGAATACACTTTTTTGACGAAAGTTTTCTTTTTCATACAATCTCCTTTCTTTATAAATGTATCATATCACATTTGAATAATTATGTCTATCCTTTTCATTAAGTATAAAATTTCATAAAAAGTAGTTATGCTTGTAAAATTGACCGTTGAGAACGATAACATTCAGACCGAAAACGGCAAGCAAATAGAAGTAGCGGTAGAGAAGAATGATAAGAACTACTGCGGGCGGAAAACAATCCGACCGTCTTTTTTCATGTCTTTGACCTTGTTGAAGTAAAAAATACCCCGAAAGCTCACGGAAAACGGCTGTTTTATTGCTTCAAGGTGTTTTTGTGTAATTTAAAGAAAGGGGAGCTATTGCTGTAATTCGCTTATAAATTTCTGCGTACGTTCAGTTACAAGTTCGTCCTTTTTCATCCTTATTAAGTCATTTTTATTAACCCATTTATAGGCGGACGTTTCGCCGTCCTGCAAAATAATGCTGTCTTTATTACAATCTGTAACGCACAAAAATTCCACGTAGATGGAATGATTTTCACTGCTTATGACCCGTCCAACCTCCGTTAAACTGTGCGAGACTATTCCGGTTTCTTCTCTTAGCTCTCTTATAGCGCACTCTAAAGGCGATTCACCTTTTAATGCGGAGCCGCCTGCCGTAGCTTCCCACATATTGCCGAAATGCTTTCGCGGATCTCTTTGCATAATCAAATACTCGCCGTCGGTATGTCTTACGATAACGTCGCAAACCAAATGAAATATTCCGTCCGGAACGTTTCTACCTCGAACCAATTCGATATTGTGGATTTTCTTAAACTCCTTGTCATAGGCGTCCCAAATTTCCATAGTTTATTACTCCTTTAGCGGTTTGGATTGATCAAATTATCTTATACGTACTACTTTGCTATCACTAACTATTTAGCGGCAAAAGCTTGTTGAAAAGCCGTAAAGCTTTTTCCATTTGCTGTTTTTATTTGCGGCGAGGAACTTTTTCCGGACAATCTCCTTATTTTATAAAACGGCGATAACG
>CATZIC010000022.1 GCA_958419945.1 uncultured Clostridia bacterium
CGATTAAGATTTCCCCTTTTTGGAATTCGTAATTTCTGCAAATCAAGGATAAAATCGTGGTTTTGCCGGAGCCCGTGGAACCTACGAACGCCACCGTTTCGCCTGCGTGTATTTTAAAGGAAACGCCATTTAACACCCATTCGTTCGGCACGTAACTGAACCAAACGTCCTTAAACTCGATATCCCCGTGCAGGGTTTCAAGTTCGATAGCGTCTTCCGCGTCCTTCATAGCGGGTTCTATTTTCAGTATAGAGAACACTTTCTCTGCGGAAGCAAAAGCCGACTGAAGCCAATTAAACTGCTCGGCAAGGTTTTGTATAGGCGTAAAAAACTTACCGACGAACATATAAAAGGTTACTATGGTGCCGCTCGTTATGGTCTGCCCTAAAAATTGCACGTTGTCAATAACGCCCGTACCGCCGAGATAGAAAAGGCACAAAACCGAACTTATATAAAGCATATAAACGAGCGGTCTGAAAATACTGAAAACGAAAATCTGCGCCTGCTTTGCACGACCTAGTTCGTTGCTTCTTTCCTTAAACTGATGCATCTTCCTGTTTTCGCAGTTAAAAATCTGGGTAATTTTAATACCGGAAAGGTTTTCGGAAAGGAAGGTGTTAAGGTTTGTAGTACCGTCCTTTACTCTTCTATATGCACGCCGTGTGAATTTTACGAAAATAAGCGTAAACAGCACCACGAACGGCACGAAACAAAGCACGGTAAGGGTTAGTACGTAGTTTATGGCGAACATTGCCACAAGTATGCCCAAAATTATAAAACAATTTTTGACAAGGTTTACGATAAGATGGGTAAACATCATCGAAATTGCGTTGGTATCGTTGGTTACGCGAGTAACTAGTTTACCGACGGAAATTTCATTTAACTGCTCGTGGGAAAGGCTTTCTATATGGATAAACAAATCCTCGCGAAGCTTAGAGATAATCGCCTGTCCCGTCTTTTGCAGAACCACCGCCTGCACGTAGGAACACGCAAGTGAAACAAGCAGTATCCCCGCATACACGGCAACCGTTACGAAAAGTTCGGAAAGATTGAAATCGGAGGCTATAATTTGCTCGATATTGCCGACGATAACGGGCGAAATCACGTCGTAACTTACCGATATAAGGGCAAGAAGGCCCACGAAAATAAAGCGTTTATAATAGCCTTTGGCGTAGCCTAAAAGCAGTTTCGTTATTTCGCTGTCCTTCATGTTCCGCTCGAAGCCCATAGTCTGCTTTTTGTCCTTTACAAGCACGAAAGCAACTATCAGAAAAACGGAAACGGTTCCGAGTATTGCGCCCAGCCAAAGAATAGGAAGGTAATTATTCATTGCGGTTACCTCCTTCTTCTTCGTCAAGCCGTTGAAGGTCCACCATTTTTGCAAACTTTTCGCAAGTTTTATAAAGCTCGTCGAAAGTTCCGACCGCAAGCACTTTGCCGTCGTCGATAAAGATAAGTTTGTCCAAACTTTCCACGGTGGAAAGTCTGTGCGCTATTAAAATTACCGTCTTATCCTTTTCGGCGGATCTTAAATTGTTAAGAATAACCCTTTCGGTTTTAGTGTCCACCGCGGAAACGGAATCGTCCAAAATAAGCACGGGTGCGTCCTTTAAAAGGGCACGGGCTATGGAAATACGCTGTTTCTGCCCGCCGGATACCGTTACTCCGCGTTCGCCGAGGACGGTTTTGTATTTATCCTTAAATCCGTTTATATCCTCGTCTACGTCCGCAAGTTTGGCTGCGGTGCGGATTTTTTCTTCGGTAAAATTTTCACCCGAAAAGCCTACGTTTTCGGAAATCGTGTCCGAAAACAAAAAGTTGTCCTGCGGCACGTAGGCAAAATTACTTCTTACCGAACGAATGGTAAGACCGTTTACGTCCTTACCGTCCAAAAACACGGTTCCGTCGGGCACGTTGTAGGCACGAAGCATAACGTCCACGATAGTGGTTTTTCCTGAACCTGTTTTTCCGACGATGCCCACTTTTTCGCCTGCATTTATCTTAAAGGAAACCCCTTTTAAAACCTCGCTATCACCGTCGGGATAGCAAAAAGTAAGGTTTTTAAACTCTATTTCGCCCTTTACTTTCAAAACGTCCACGGCGCTCGGCCTGTCTTTTACGGTAACGGGGCTATCTAAAAGTGTGGTTACACGCTTAAGTGACGCCTTTCCCCTCGAAGTCTTTTCGATAAGCATCGCAACAGCCATTATCGGCCAAACGATGGAGGAAAAATAGCCTATGTATTCCATAAGTTCGCCTGCGTCGAAGCTTCCGTTATACACAAGGTAGCCGCCGTAGCCTATAATTACGCACACCACCGATTCCACGAAAAGGGTGATCAAAACGTTTAACATTGTGGAAGCTTTGGTGTAATCCACGTTTACCTTTTCGTTTACAACGTTAAGTTTTTTAAAAGCCAAAAGTTCTTTGGTTTCTTTTACGAAGGCCTTTATTACCGCCAAGCCCGAAAAACTTTCCTGCGAAAAGTCCGAAAGCCCAGAAAAAGCCTTTTGCCTTACGTCCCACTTGCGGGTTAAAGACCTTCCGACGATAGAGCCGATTAAAAGGAGCAAAACCATCGGTATCATGGACAAAACGGTTAGAACTTTGTCCATATTCCACATTTTGTAAAGTGCTAAAATCCCCAAAAAAAGAGCGTCGAAAAACATCAACACGCCGTCACCGAAACATTCGTTTATGGTGTCGAGGTCGTTTGTATACAGGCTCATTAAGTCGCCGACTTTGTTTACCTGATAATATTCCTGCGATAAATCCTTACTGTGGTCGAACATGCGGTTTCTTAAATCGGTTTCCACCTTTATGGCGCAGCCGTAAAAGCACACCCGCCATAAAAACCTGCCCGTAACCATGGCAAGTATTACCCCTATAAGCGGTAAACATATTTCGCTTATTAAAAATTCTTTTGTAAACTCGTAACTAACCCCGTCTATTTTTACAATTCCGTCGTTTACGCCGTTTATAAGCATTCCGTAAAGTTTCGGCACTTTAAGGGAAAAATAATCCACCATTATAAGCGCCGCAAGCCCCAACAGCAATAAGTAGGAATATTTAAGGTAGTACTTGTTTACGTACCTTCCGAAAATCATTGGTTACTTTAAAACTTCTCCTTGGATTTGACTATACTATAAGTTATTTTATTAAACTATATTTTAGAAAATAAGTCAAGGAAAAACTTTACTTTTAATTTTTTTTGTTTTTTCCACCCTTTTTATCGCTGAAAATCGAGGATTTTCGCTTAATTTAAGGGGGTTTTTAATATCTTTAAAGACGCTTTGAAAGGCGGTATCTTTGTATGGTAACGGGCTAAAAAAGTTCGGTTATATGGTGGCGGGGTTGCCACATTTGGCAACCCCGCCATTTAAAGTCAAATAAAGAGTGAAAAGAAGCGGATTTAGATTATTTTATCCGTCATTAAGGTTGTCCTGAAACCTATTTAAATTATCGTCGCAAAGCAATTTACCCCTTTCGTCATTGCGAGGCAATTTATTGCCGTGGCAATCCAGAAGCCCAAGCAAGAACGTGCAAAAAAACATAAAAGTCCGTCTATAAGCCCGTTATCGACCTTTTAGCAAGCGGTTTACTGCTTCACTATCTCGTTAAATCTTTTAATTATTTTATTCCAATCAACGCTAAACAAAAACACCCTTCGATCATTATAATAAATTTTATTGTTGTTGACATTTTTTAAATAATAGACAACAAAGGTATCAACACCATTAAAATATAGTAAGTCCTCTTCTTGAAACTCTTCATTTGTGCAACCGACAACAATCAACGTTTTTACTTTTGAAAAATTTTTTATTGCTATCTCCAATTCATTCAATAATAATTCCATATTATCTTTTTGAATTTTCCTATCAAGAAATATTACGTATCTTCTTTTCAAAACTTCATAGCATTCAAAATCACATTCTATTCTCTTTGTTAACGGATACTCTTTTATAATTTTATCCCGAATGTTCATTTTTGCCCCCTAAACGTTATGCTTAATATTACTTTCAAATCCGCAATACGCCGCAGGCGTATTTCACTCGCCGCAGGCGTATTTCACTCGCCGCAGGCGTATTTCATAGCGAAGCTATTTCATATGCCAATGCATATTTCATTGCGCCTATACGGCGCTAATCGACCTATAGCCCTGCTTTTTGTTTTTCTAATTATATCAATCTACACCCATTGCGTTTTATGTTGCTTACGTCAAAGTTATTATAAAACGATTTTGTTTGTAGTTTTTATCATAGTTTGATTTTGTGTAATTCTTCGCACAACTGTCTTGCTAATTGACGTTGCCTTTCCCAAAACGGATGGTTTTTAAGCCCTTGTAAAGTCCAAATTTCAGGCTCGTATTCCGCTTCGCCCAAGGAAACTCTATTAAATCCGTCGTTTATTTGACTATACAATATGGCGACCTTTTCACTAATAATTTTTTTGTCGGAATATTTTTTTAATAGCACTTTTTCCTCGTCAAGCCATTCGTTTGCAATATCGTCTGTCAAATAGTCCCCCAAAGTCGGCAAACTTTCAATTAGCTCCTCGGCGGATTTCGATAAAAACTCCGCCTTTTCGATATAGTAGTTAATTTGGTTTTCGGTGAGATTTATATTTAACTTTTTCATAAGTTTATCGTGGAATAAATCCTCGAACTCCTCTATTCGACCAAAAGTCAACAAATCTTTTTGGCAGACAAATCTTTGCGATTTATTAGGAAAGGAAAAGTTGATTTTATACCATTCGCCATAATCTATGACCTGTGTAACTTGTGCTAACGTTCTTGTTTCACTAAATCCGTCGCCCTCGCTTAACAAAAACGCCTCCTCAATCGTAACACGATTTGGAAAAGTAAACTTATAAGTTTTTTTATCGGGCCTTACGCCGGCAAGGGCTACAAAAAGCACTAAAACAGGCAATATTATCAAGTAAATAAGATCAATCGAGATAGAAATCCAAATATCTATGATTGCCAAAGGAATGCAAACGATTAGCGCAGCCAACCTTGCGTTTTTACTATTGTTTTTCAAAATATAATTTTTGCAATTTTCAGATAACTCGCCTTTAAATTCTATCATAATTTGGCTTTCTTGAGTTAAATTTTCGGTATTTCCTTCGATGCATTGCCAAGCCCTTTTTCCTTTATCGGTCAAAGAATAGGGATACTCACCATTTTCGTTCTTCCATTTCTTGTTTACGGTAATAAGTCCTTCCCCTAACATTTCATTAAGCGTTGAATCCAACTCTTTGTCCGATATGCTTATTTTGACAAACTTAAAATGTTCGACGATTTGAGTTCTCGCCTCGTCATCATTAATCAAACTATCTAAAATAATTTCCTTGTTTGTTGTTTTGTCCATATTCCCCTCTCCCGATTTTAGATTTGCGCAGTTTTAAGTCGAAGTTATAATGACGTTAGGAAATTCTAATGCGTATATATCCTTGAAATAAAGATTTGAATCAAGTTGACTAATAAGATCTTCCGAATACCCCAAAAAATTAAATATTACCCCTAAATTTTTGTCAAGACAGTATGAAACCAACTTTTTGGACAGGCTAGCCGATTGTTCATAATTTATATCGTCTTTTATCGAATAAACCAATAACGTACTCATTTAGTACCCCTATATATAGTTTTATTTATCGTGAAGTTCAACTTGTTTTGTTACCTTTTCAAAGCACCATTTTATCTGCTTTTGGGAATAATATAATTTGTTGTCAAAAATGTACTCATTGCGATAATCGGCTAAGTAACTTTCTAATAGTTCCTCTTTATTAGTAACGGCGTTTGTTTGGAGTTCTGACTCCACAAAATTTTTGATATCGGCAATCAGAATATCTTGTTTCTTCTTCCAGGCGATTATGTTAATTACAATGCTGAATAACGCCATAGAAAGGAATGCTGAAACTACTAATATAAAAACAACCTTGTTCATACCTTGCGAAAACCTTTCGGCACTCAATATCGTTAAAACAATAATTGCAACTAAAAAACAAACGCCTATTGTTGCGCATATTGTTTTAAATAGTTTGTATTGTCTATTTTTCCAATAGTCTACGCTAAGCCCCATAGTCCTTTCAAAACCCAGCGTACAGCAAAGTGTTGCAATAATTAAAAGCGCAAGTAATAAAAAATATTCCGACATTTAACGGCACCTTCTGATATTATTTAAATCTACTTATCTTTTCTCTATTATCTTTTATTTCACAAAAGTCCGCCTATAAGTCCATTTCAAGAAGTAATTTTGCTTGCTTGCAAGGGCAAATTTACGCCGTCGACAAATTGGACATCATACAGGCAGTTTGCTGCCAAAGTGTGCATAGCACGCTTAACCGAGGCTTGTCCTCGGAGTATGATGCCTAATTTTTTATCGTGGATTTTTGCGGGTTTTGCGGGTAAAGATTACAGTCTTTTGTTTATCCTGCTTTTATATAAAAATCCCATCAAATTTTAGGTTCGGGAAATAGATTTTTTCTAAATAATTAAGACTGTCAAAAGCCTCCAAACCTTTATTTAAAATGCTTGCAAAGCAGAAAATGTGGTTTTCAAAAGAATTTTTCGGCAAACTGTTTTCCTTCAAATTTTTTCTAATATCCTTATGGAAGGAGTTCGACTTGGTTAAAAATGTAACCCCCGACAGTTGATTATTATGATAGTTTTCTATTTTTATTCTGTAAAAATTGTCGGCGGGAAAATATAATATTTCAATGCAACAATCCTTAATTTTAAAAAGGTATTTCACCGAATCGATAGAAGAATAGCATTTAATATCACCGGTAATGTGTTTTGTTAAATTCGAAGAAAGAATTTCAATTATTTTCACCGCTTTTATACCCCCTATCAATGTAAAATCTTTTTTTTAAAAAACCGCCATATTTTTCAATTTTATTATACCATAACACGCATATATTTGCAATAGGAAATATTCGATTTAAACGGCGAGTAAAAATTTCACGTTATTGTCAATCTGTTCTTTATAGCAAAAAAGCAACCTTAGCGGTTGCTTTTTTATGCGACTTCAGATTTTTCCTATTCCTGTCCATTATCCCAAAAGCATTTCTGTTTCGGTATCGTATAGCAGTATGCGGTTTTTGTCTAAAGTTAAGTTTATGGTTTCGCCTTGATTAAGTTCCAAAAATACGCTGAAATAATCGGAATTTTCGCTAGCGCTCGGATAAACGGTAGACATAAATCTTTCACCCCATTTATCACATTCGTCGACGGTTACGGTGAATTCGCCGCTTTCGTCTAACTTAAAATCCTCCGCACGGGCGGCAAGGGTAACAGTTTTGTTTTTACCTACGTATTTTTTCAAAGCGTCGTTTGATAAAGCGGTAACGTCAACGTTAAATCCGTCGCCGTTAAAGGTTGTCTTACCCTCTTCTTCCGTCAATTTGCCTTGGAAAAGGTTGATTTTGGGAGCGCCGAAAAAGGTTGCTATGGGCAAAGTATTGGGTTTATCGTAAATGGCGGCAGGCGTATCGAATTGAGTTAAAACGCCGTCTTCCAAAAATGCGATTTTGTCCGCCATAGTCAATGCTTCGACGGGGTCTGACGTTGTATATATAAAATTGATATTAAGGCGTTTGTTAAGTTTAACGATTTCGGTACGAAGTTCCCTTCTTAAGCCCTGATCCACACCGTTTAAAATATCGTCTATTATTATAATCTTGGGTTCACGGCTTATTGCCCTTGCCAATAATACCCTCTGTTTTTGACCGGGCGTAAGGTTTTTTACAAGACGGCGAAGGTATTCCGAAAGTCCCAAAAGGGCTGCCGCTTTGGAAACTTTGGAATCGATTTCCTCTTTCGGGTATTTCCTAAGCTTCATGCCCGTTGCCATATTGTCGTAAACGGAAGCGTTGGGGTTAAGCGGAACGGAAGGCATAATCACAGCCATTTCACGGTCTTTGGGTTCAAGTTTGTTTATTAAAACGCCGTCCACGTAGATTTCGCCCTTTTCCACGGAATCAAGCCCGCAAATCGCACGGATAAGTGTGGTTTTGCCGCATTCTTTGTGTCCCGTAATTACGGTAAGTTCCTTATCGGCGATTTCCAAGGAAATATCCTTAAGCGCCTGATGAGAGGGGTATTTTTTTGACAAATTTTTAATGGAAATTACAGACATTTATCCCCTTTTTTTGCGAAGTTTTTATTTTATTTAGTAAGTTTAAGGCTAAAATTCGCCCGAAAACTTACTAAAACACCTCGCTTGACACTATCTTAAAGTTATTTATCGCTTCTATTGTAACAAGTTTTCCGAAAAAAGACAACGAAAGTAACAAGTTTTCTGAAAAAAGAGATCGAAACGGGTATTCTTATATAAATTTTTTTTAAGTTACTCTTTACTTGTGTTATTCGTGCGGATTTGTTATAATAAAATTATCAAAGCATAAAAAATTCCGAAACCAAAAGGTGAAAAATGAAATTTGAAAATTACCTGCCGAAAAGTAGCATTGCCTGCCCTTCGGTCGTAACCTTAAAAGATGTTGAGAAAGAGGACCTTTTTGAAATACTGCATAAATGCCTGCACCTGAAAATACAGGAATCTGTAGGTGAGCAGGATTACTCACTTAAAAATAAGCACGTCGTGCTTGTAACAAACCAAAGGCTTGGGCTTGCGCAGCTTACATTCCGCTTAGCCATTGACAAGGTAAACGGCCACCCCCTTACCATACCCATCGGCGGCAGCAACATAGACGGTTTCCTTTCGGGAAGAGAGTCGGTGGAAATTTTATCAAAACTCGGTATTGACGGGTTCGTGGTGGAAACCTCGGTTTCAGACGATGCGGAAAAGTTAAGCAAAAAAATGGCGCCTGTAGTGAACGCTTATAGTAGTGATAGTCCGATAACTGCGATATCCGACCTTTTGACCGTGTACGAAAGGCTTAAACGGCTTGACGGACTTAACGTTTGCTATTATGGAAGCCCGTCGCAAATTACCTCGCTTTTGGCGGGAATGGCAAAATGCGGCATGAAAATAAACTTTGTAACGATAGGCAGCGAAGTGAATGAAGAGGTTTTGAATTATTTGGAAACCTTTACCGAAGTAACGGTAACAGACGATTTTGATAAGGCGCTTAGGGAATGCGACCTTCTTTATATCGACAACGACTATCCCGAATCTTGCAAAATAAATAAGGAAAAACTTGCAGGACTTAATAGTAACGCATGCGTTTTACACCCAAGCCCTTTAACCGACGCACGAGATGCGGATATCGATATTTTAGACGATAATAGATGTTTAGTGTCCGATAGCGGAGCAAACACGGTGTATGTGCTTTCCGCCGTGTTAGAGCTACTTTTAGGCTAATAACGGGCTTATAGCCCCACTTTTAGAATTAAGAGGTTTACTTATGAACGACTTTTTCGGATACTTAAAGAGAATGAAGTACATAAAGCGTTGGTCGCTTATGCACTCTAATTTAGAGGAAAACGACATGGAGCATAGCATGGAAGTTACCGTTATAGCCCATGCTATTGCGCTTATCGGAAACAAAAAGTTCGATAAAAATTACGACGTGGAAAGGGTTTTAAACTATGCGCTTTACCACGAATGCAGCGAGGTTATAACCGGCGATCTTCCCACCCCCGTAAAATACTTTAACCGTGATATAAACGTGGCGTATAAAGACATAGAACTTGGCGCCTGCAAAAAACTTATCGACACGCTCGACCCCTTTTTAAAAGAGGAATACGAAAAATCCCTTATTCCCGATAAAACCAGCGAGGAATACAAAATAGTAAAATACGCCGACAGGATTGCAGCTTACGTAAAATGTATCGACGAAGTAAACCTTGGCAACAAGGAATTTAAAAAAGCCTATAACTCCATAGGAAAGGACGTTAAGGCTATTGAGGCGCCGGAAGTTAAATATTTTGTGGAACACGTTTTGCCCTCTTTAACCAAATCATTAGACGAACTTGACTGAAAAACAGCATAAAAAAGGCAACTCGGATGAGTTGTCTTTTTTGGTCATATGAATGAATAAAAATTATTTTTGAAATAAAAGCCCTTACGACCTGTAGGGGCTTTTTTTAATAGTTTTGTGAAATTGCGTAGTACAACACTATCATAACTATCGACGTTAAAAGAAATACTCCACCCGTAGCAAAAAAGTGTGCTACGCCGTTTTTTTCCTTACGGGATTTTTCCTTTCTTTCCTTATATTCCGCAAAGTTTTCCCTTTCCTTAAACCGCCGTTTTGGGGAAAGGTTTCTTACAACGAAAATACTTTCGAAGGAAAACCCTATTGCGTCGAAGATCCCCTGCCGGGAGGCAAAAGCGATTCCGCCAACGCCTAAAAGAAGTACGCCGGTTACAAAGGTTGCGTCTGCCATAAGCGAAAGCGCACCCGCACCGGCCACTATTACCGCAGAATCCGACAAAACCGTAATTAAAACGACAAGCGCGGAAAAAACGACACCGACCGCGGCAGTTATTAAATAGGGTAAAAATTCCTTCTTTTTCATGGTTACTTACTTAATTCCTCTTTATACTTAATTTCTTCCGCATCGTTGCAGAAAATGAAATGTCCTTTTTTTATCTCCCGCACAGTGGGTTTGTCGGTGGAATAATCGTGTTCCGAAAGAGCGTTATACACAAGCCGCTTCCTACGCCTTTCGTAGTACGGGTCGGGTAGCGGAATTGCCGACAGCAAAGATTTGGTGTACGGATGCAATGGGTTAGCGAAAAGTTCGTCGGCAGAAGCCAGTTCCACCATATTGCCGTAATACATTACGCCTATGCGGTCGGAAAAGTATTTAACTACCGACAAATCGTGCGCAATAAACATTATGGTAAGGCCAAGCCGCTCTCTCAATTCGTTTAAAAGGTTTATAACCTGCGCCTGAATGGAAACGTCGAGTGCGGAAATAGGTTCGTCTGCAATAATGAAGTCGGGATTAAGTATAAGTGCCCTTGCAATGCCTATACGCTGACGTTGCCCGCCTGAAAATTCGTGTGGATAACGCCCCGCGTGCTCGGGAAGCAGCCCAACTAAATCAAGCATTTTGTAGACCTTTTCGTCTATCACCTTTTTGTCCTTCTCGCCGTGAATAACCAAACCTTCGGCAATAATATCCCTTACCGTCATACGGGGGTCTAGCGACGCGATTGGGTCCTGAAAAATCATCTGAATCTGAGTAACAAGCCTTTCATGCTTTGCCTTGTACAGATTCTTTTTGTACTCTTTGTTGAGTTTTTCTCTTTCAGCCTCGTCCTTGCAATTTTCTATAAGCGGAAGATACTTTTCCGTAATTTCCGCCGCCTGCCTTTTAGCATAATCTTTATCGCAAAACTTGCGGTCGTGGTCGGCTTTTTGGATTTCCTCTTTCTGTTTGCGGATATATTCTAACCCATCGGCAATGATTTTTTCCCTTTTTTCGGAATAGCCCTCGGCGTTTTTATCGAGCGCCGCAAGGCTGAGTTTTACCTCTTTACGCTTGTTTTTAATATTGTTTTTGTAGGTTCTCGTGCCGGCGACTATGCGCTGTCCTTTATAGTAAACGTTGCCGTCGGTTGCCTCGTAAAGTTTTATAATGGTGCGCCCCGTGGTGGTTTTTCCGCAACCGGACTCACCTACCAGACCGAAAACCTCGCCCTTTTTTATTTCAAAACTGACGTTGTTTACCGCTTTCAATTCAGAAGTTCCAAGTTTAAAAAATTGACAAAGGTTCTCCACTTTAATTAAAGTTTCGGCGTTATTAAATTCCATTTTAAGCCTCCTTTTGCAATTTCATTTTGGCAATGCGGTCGGCAACCTGTTTGGGCATTTCAACCTTTGGCGCACTTGGGTGAAGAAGCCAGGTTGCGGCGTAGTGTGTTTCGCTTATTTTGAACATAGGCGGTTCCCTTTCGAAGTCTATTTCAAGCGCGTATTTATTCCTTTCCGCAAATGCATCCCCTTTAGGCGGGTAAATCATATTGGGCGGAGTGCCCGGGATTGCCTCCAACCTTTCCTTGGTATCAAGGTCGGGCATAGATGACAAAAGCGCCCAGGTGTAGGGATGCGCAGGAGAATAAAAGACCTCTTCCGCCGTGCCGATTTCCACTATTTTGCCTGCGTACATTACGGCAACCCTGTCCGCCATGTTGGCGACCACGCCTAAATCGTGGGTAATAAAGATTACCGTAAGGTTTCTTTCCTTTTTAACCCTATTGATAAGTTCCAGAATCTGCGACTGAATAGTAACGTCTAACGCCGTAGTCGGCTCGTCGCAGATAAGAACGTCGGGGTTTGCGGAAAGAGCTATCGCTATAACGATACGCTGCCGCATACCGCCGGAAAGTTCGAAGGGGTATTGGCGGAATCTTTTTCTAGGTTCCGGAATACCGACCTCTTCCAAAAGTTTGAGCGCGCGGTTTTTTGCAATGGCTTTAGTTACCTTAAAGACGACTGCGGAAGCCTTTTCCTTGAAAAAGTCGATAAGGTCTACCACCTTTTTATCAAAGTCTACGTTGTCGCTGTTTTCTATATCCTTTTCCAGTTTTTCTTTTATTCTGAGAATAAAGTTTGCGATATTTTCTTTTGCGATCGTAAGGTCTACAAGGTCCTTTTCGGGAACCTGATATTCCGGTATTTTGCCCTTATTTACCTGCGACTGCCATTTTGCCATTTGTTTATCGTAACGCTTAGTTTCCGCCGCATTGTGGATAATGCCGTCAAAGTACATGGAAATGGTGGTTTTAAGCCCCGATGAAAAGGTGTATAAAAGGTTGTCTTTTACCACTTCGAGCTTATCTATGGATTTTTCAACCGCATCGGTAAGAACTTTGGCGCGCATAAGCGCCTCTTTTTTGTCCTCTGAAGCCTTAAAAAATTCCAAATTTTCTTCCATCAACCCGACTGCTTTTTTCTTACCTTCTATGGAAATGGCGTGGGAATATTTTACCCCCTCTTTGGCGATTGCGATAAAGTGGAGCATGAAATCTTCGTCAAGGTAGTTGCGAAGAAATTTGTTAAGGCCCTCTATCTCCATATCCGGAAGCGGCTTGTTTGCAAAGGTTAAATAGTACCCCATTGCAAAAAAGTTTGGCTTTTTGTAGTTTAAAGCCTCTTCGAGTATTTCCTTAACGACGGTAAGTTTTTCCGCTATAATCTTCCAATCGGCATCCTTTTCTGTATCCTTTTTTTCGCTTTTGTTTAGTAAAAAGCGTATTGCCGCCGCCGACTTTTCCGCTATAGATATGCGCGCGTGGGGCTTTATCTCCGCCAAAAGTCTTTTAAGTTCTTCCGCACGGGAATAAACGACGTAACGCTCGATTGAGTTTTCGGCGGTTTTTAAAGTCTCGGATAAATCATGTCTTACGTTAGCGTAAGAGCGTTTTTCTATGCGGAACAGAATATCTTTTACGTTGCCTAACGCACTTTCGGCACATTCTTTTGCCTTGTTGTAGGCATACTCTAAATCCAAATGCTTATATTCGAACTTATCGAAGTTGCGGCAATAGCGGCCGTTTTCCTCGATGGCTTCAGGAGTTTTTCTTGCCTCGTCCATACGCTTGTTTAGTAGGGAAAGCATATCGTTAAACGCCTTTCTTGATTCCTTTTGACTTAATCTACCCTTAATAAGCGAAGCCTCGGTCATTTGCTTTCCCACACGCATAATGGGGTTAAGGCTTGACATGGGGTCTTGGAAAATCATGGCGATTTTATCACCACGCAGTTTATGGAAGTCCTCTTCGGAAATCTTTAGAAGGTCCTGGCCGTTATAGATAATTTCGCCGCCCTCTTTAATGGCGTTGCCCGCCAAAATGCCCATTATGGCACGGTTCGTTACCGACTTACCGGACCCGCTTTCGCCAACCAAAGCCAAAGTTTCGCCTTTATACAGATCGAAGTTTATGCCCCTTACCGCCTGAACGGTGCCTGCGTCCGTGCGGAAGGAAATTTTTAAGTTGTTTACGGAAAGTTTAACTTCTTTCATATTTATCCCTCCGAACCACGAAGCGACGGATTGAAAGCGTCTCTTAATCCGTTGCCGAACAGGTTAAACGATAGCATTAAAAGAACCAAAAACAGCGAGGGAAACAGCGCTACAAACGGGGCTGTGGCAAGTGATTTCTGACCTGCGGCAATAAGTGTTCCCACACTCGTGATATCGCCCGATTCGAGGTTTATTATACCGAGGTAAGAAAGGTTTGTTTCGGAATAAATCATGGACGGTATTACAAGCGCACACGCAGTTACAAGCGTTCCTATTGCATTAGGAAAGATATGCTTGAACATAAGCCTGAAATCATTTGCGCCGAGAGTCCTTGCCGCAAGTACGTATTCTTGATTTTTATAGCGGTAAAACTGCATACGCGTGGTACCCGCCATGCCTATCCAACCCGTTAAAAAGAAGGTTAAAAACAGCACTAAAATCTGGCTTGACGCACCCATATGAAGTTTTAAAAGTGTAATTATTATCATTGTGGGAACGGCGCCCAAAACGTCGGTAATCCTTTCCATTATAAGGTCCACCCTGCCGCCGAAATACCCTGCAACGGAGCCGTATAACGCCCCTACCGCAAGGTTTACCGCCGCCACCAAAATTGCGAAAATAAAGGAAAACCTTGCGCCCGAAGATAAGCAGGTTAAAATATCCTTGCCCGCCCCGGTCGTTCCGAAAAGGAAATATGGCTCGGTTATTCCGTCTTTAAGCACGGTCGTATGGTAGTAAACGTAATATTCGTAGTAGTTTATACGACATTCCACACCGCTCGAAGTGGTTTTTGCGTAGCAGTACTTATACACGGTATCGCCTACCGTATATAAATCCCCTTTAATGCGAATGGAATTATAGCCGTCCGACGGGTCTTTATATTGTCCCGTCGTTTCGCCCTCTACGTAAGTCCAATAAACGGGTATTACGTTACCGTTTTCGTCGTATTCGATACGGGTTTTGCTTGCGCCCGTGGTCTTGTAATAGTAGTTTGCGTTGTCGTTATCTTGTAGCGCCTGCGGTCTGTCTTCCGCCTTTAAGGTAGGATATATTACCTGAATGCCGGTTCTGTCCTGATATTCCTGAATTTGGCGGTATTCATCTAAGCTTAAATGCTTGTAAATAACGCCGGTCTGATGATAGGTGTCCAGCCTGAATTCATACATTCCGTTTTCGTTAACGGTGTAACTTTGATTTTTAACGGCGTTGTGTCCTGTTTCCTGCCCCATTGCGTAATAGTAGGTAAAGTTCAATTTACTCGTTTCCTTTTTTTGACAGCCGTCCCAAAAGGAAGTAGAGGCAAACAGTTTGTTTTTAGGTCTTGCAAAGGCAAAGTTTTTGTCGCTATAAGAAACCTCGTACGGGGTAGTAAACGGCACGATTATGGAAAAGAGCACTAAAAGCAAAATGATTATTGCGGCAACCACTGCGCCTTTGTTTTTGCTGAAACGGCGGAAAGCGTCCTGAAAATATCCTACCGATTTGGTCTGAAGTTTTTTCTCATGCGTAAAGTCTGCGGAACTTGCAAATCGGAACTTTTCAGCCGGAATATTATCGTAATTATTGAATTTTTCCATTTTACTTCGCCCCCATTCTTATTCTCGGATCGATAAAGCCGTAGCTTATGTCGATAACAATGCCGGCTAAAAGACTTACAAGACAGTAAAAGCCCGATAGCAGCATAAAAAAGTCGTAATCCTGATAGGTTATGGAATTTAAATATAATCTTCCTACGCCCGGCACCGAAAACATGGATTCTATGATAAGTGAACCGGATAGCACCGCGACGAACTCACTTAATATGGACGGGAAGATTACTACCATGGAATTACGCATGGCGTGGCGGAAGGTTGCTTGCCCACGGGTAAGCCCTTTAGTCCTTGCCAAAAGCATGAATTCGTTGGTTAAAACTTCCGACAGTTCCGCCCTTGTATATCTTGCGTAGCCTGCTATCGACCCAAGGCTCAGCGCCAAAACGGGCGGAAGCATGGACTTAAACATTGGCCAGGAAAAATAGTCGTAGCCGGACATCATAATCTGCGGAAGCAAATTCCATTTAAAGCACAAAAAGTACTGTATCAAAATGCCCATTACCACGGACGGAAGTGAAATAAGCAAAATTATGAATATATTTATAACCTGATCCTGCCACTTGTTCTTTTTAAGCGCAGCAAAGATGCCGAGCCCCAAACCTATAGGCACGCCCAAAATAGTGGAATACAGGTTTATAAGGACTGTAGGCGGAAGGTTTTCCAAAAACACTTTTGTAACCGATGAACCGCGGTATGAAGGCATGGTTACGCCTACGCCGAAGTCTCCGCTTGTAACTATTCTTTTAAGGTAATTGAAAAGTTGTATCATAATCGGAACCCTTTCGTAAGACCAGGTTCCGTCGGGGTTTAGTACGGCATTTTTTATATAGCCTCTCGCAACAAGCCTTTGCACTATAATATTAGCGTCCTGACCTTGCTGCACGGTAATAACTATGGGCAGAAGTTTGATAAGCACGAAGCACATAAGCATTATAATGCAAAAGGTCATGAGCATAAGCCCAAGCCTTTTCATAACGTATTTAAACATATACATAATCAATGCTCCTCCCTTCTATTTTTATAATGCGTAATTTTAAAATGCAAATTGACGACGGCCGAAAAAGCTTCCGCCGCCGTCTTAACTTGCTATCCGAATAAGTTATTCGGATTTTTTGTATTCGGTTGAGAGATCGTTGTTGTTTTGAGCAACGAAGCTTTCCCATTCGGAATCGTTATAGTTAGGTACTCTGTATCTGATACCGCCAAAGCCCATAAAGGTGTTGTATTCTTCTGTGATATAGGAGAACTTTGCACTGTTAACGGTTGCGGAATATTCCGAAGTTGTGATTATCGTGAAGTATTTTTCCAAAACCACTTCTTCTATTTTGGACAAAAGTCTCATTCTTGCTTCTTCGGGAATAAATCCGGCGCCCCAGTTGTAGGTTTGAGGCTGTGAACGGCTTCCCGCTATTCCGTTAAGACAGCAGTACCAATTGTAAACGCTCATGGTAAGTTCTTGACCTGCGCCTGCGTAATCACCTGCCGGCATAGTATAGGTCATGCTTTCCTTTGTGGTATCCCACCAGGTGGAGTACATAAGTCCGGCTTCGGGGTCTACGTAGCACTGCAAGAATCCTTCGGGATCGAACGCGCCGCCCTGGAATCCTGTAGCAATAGCTACGTCGTAGGAACCTGCCTTAAAGTCGTCAGCCCACTTTTGGCCGAAAGATGAATCAAAGGTAACCGTAATCTTGCCTTCTAACGGTGTTCCCGCAATAAGTTCTGTGATGGTTTTGGCAAAATAGTTGTAATGACGACGTACGTTTTCGTTGTCGGTGCTTGCGCCTACCTTAAGTTCGATATTCTTACTTGGGTCATAACCGTATTTTTCGGCGTTTTCGGTAAGTTCTTTATACGCGCTTTGAAGGAGTTCTTTGGCTAAAGTCCTGTTCATACCGTTCATCGCGTCGTAGGCTTCCTGATAGTCGGCGTAAGTGTTGGTGCCGTCCGTCCATTTTCCGCCCTCTTGTTCGGTAAAGCCGTAAACTCTTAAAAGACCCTCTTTTGCGATCTGAGTATTTCTGTACACTCCGCCGTTTTCAACGTCGTAGTAATATGACGGGCCGAGAAGTCCATAGCAGGGCTTGTTGGAAGTAAAGCAGGTTGCGTTGTATTCGTCTCTGTCAAGATAGAGCGAGAAAGCTTTCCTGAAATCGTGAATAGCCAAAATACCGTTGTTTCTTCCCGCATTCTTCAGAACGTCAAGGTTTGCGTAAAGGTTGAACCCAAAGGTGCCGGTTGCAGGCTGATAGGTGGTGTATTTGGAGTTTCTGTAATCGTCCTTATGGTCTACGTCAAGGCCGATAGCGTCTATCTGACCGGACAAAAACATCGTCCACTGGGTGTTGACTTCGGAAATTTCATCACAGACTATTCTGTCCGTTTTATATTGATTTTTGTTAGTTTCAAGTGCGTATCCATACCATTTGTCGTTTCTTTCCAAAGTGTATGATTTACCTGCCTGGAACTGCGTGAGTTTATACGGGCCCCAACTTGCAGTTGTTTCTAAACTCGTGTTATAGGTGGTAGAGGGTAGATTTGAACCTTCCTGAGGGGGCTTTTTGCAACTTTCGTAAAGGGACTTTTTAACAAGCGGCAGACTTGAAAAACTGTAAGCTGCTTCATAAGATAAACTTCCGTCCTCTTTTAAGCAAGCGATAGGTGCGTCAAGACAAACCACAAGTTCGTACTTGGAAGGCGAATAGATGCCTACGTTCTCCCAAGCATACTCGGGATAGGTGTAGTTAACCACGAAGAAGTCCAATTCCTCGTCGGGGTCGGTCTGCCACCAACCGATTATCGCGTCCCAGACCGCCTTTAAATCCTGGTCAGCGGCAATTTCTGCATAGGTTTTGCCTTGAAGGGAAAGTATCTGTTCCTTTGTGAAAGAAGAAATATAGTTGGTGCTTAAATAATCTGCAACCATTTCCGCGGTATAGGCTGCGGGGAAGCCCATACTCCCCCTGAAGCTACATTCGGTACCGCTGTAACTTTCCTTGTTTTCAGCGGGGGAAGCAATGTTGAACACGATTTTGTCGTACAGAGATTCTTCAAAAGTCTTATACGGTCCGTCCGCAGGGAACCAGGAAGTCTGACCCTGATATACGTAATCCCTTGAGCCGTGTATCTGAATATTGTTGTAATAGGTTGAAGCGCGCATGTTTTGGAATTCGGGATCGAGCTGTTGCTGCATCGTGTAAACGAAGTCGGTTGCGTCAATCGGCGTTCCGTCATCCCAGGTAAGGTCCTCGCGAAGAGTAATCTTCCAGGCGTAACTTCCCGTCTTTTTCATGTCCTCAGTGTAGCCCCATTTTGCATCCACCGAAGAGGTTACGTCTTCAAGTTTGGTCGCCGCGGCGTAATTTACGGTGAACCCGCCGGGAACAATACCTGCGGCGTTTATCTCTCCGTCCGCCGTGAACTTTTGATCGTTTTCGAACTTAAAGTCGTACTCGAAAAACGGAGAAACAAGGTAGTCCATAATCTGCGTGTCGTTTGCGTCCTCGTAGTTAAGTTCGTTCCAGTTGCTCGGCATAACCGGTGTGTACGTACGATAGGTGTAATCTTCGGATTCTCCGCCGCCGCTGCAATCGCAAGCGGAGAAAACTGTTACGCACACCACTGCCGACAACAAAAGTGCCATTAGTTTTTTCATAATTTTATTTAAACCTCCTTAAATTTCCTTAAATCTTTATCGCTCGTTTATCGTAAAGTTTTTTCGGTAGTTCCCAAAATCCTTTTGATTTCCGCCACAGGTAATTTTAGATTGTTTATACCCCGTAATTTTAGCGTATATATAAGTTAGCTGCTACCTTTCAATGTATATTTTTATAAAAACGAGTACCTGACGGCGTTTGCGGAAGCAAACGCCGAAGGGGATCCCCTTCGTTTTTTACAAATTTCTGTTTTTTGCGAATTTATCTGCGTTTTTTGAATTTTCAGTCTTGCAAATTGTTTTAATTTCACAAACAAGTGATTGCGTAGCGAAAACAAGTTCGTGCTTCATATATACGCCCTAAACGGCATTCTGTCAACTGTTTTTGAATAAATTTATTCATTTTTCGATTTTTTGTGCAAGTTGCACAACCTAAACTGCCAAAAAATGGGTTTGTCCTTCTTGTGCGTTCACTTTTTTTAAAAAATTCGGCATATAACAAATGATTTTTGATTACTTTATTATATGTGGACTAAAAAGAAGCTTTAAACAAATGTTCGCAACCTGCACACATTTATTCGTAATGTATGTACATTTTGCGTATTTTCACCCTAAAAATGACATAATTTATATGTTCGATTTATGAAAACTGCATTAAAAAAGGCAAGCCTTTAGCTACTAAAAGTTTGCCGATTTTTGACTTTATATATTCGTTTTTTACTCAACTAAAAGCCCTCCCCCTTTCCAAAAGGGCAGAAAAAATCCCGCTTTCCAAAAAAGGACAAGCGGGAAATTTTATTTTGATTACAAGTGTTTTTTTGAATTATAAAATCTTTTCGCAGAATTCCTTTAATGCGGTGGTTTCGTTAAGTTCGATTAGACCGTGGTCGCAAAGGTTAGCGAGGTTTTTGTCAATGGGAAGTTCGGCATAGTTTTCTATTCCGTGCATTGCGGCAATTTGCTTTGTATTACCTTTTCCGTAAATATAATGCTTTTCGCCGCACTTGTCGCACACGAAGTACGACATGTTTTCGATTACGCCGACGATGGGAACGTGCATCATTTCCGCCATATTGACAGCCTTTTCCACTATCATAGAAACTAAGTCCTGCGGAGAAGTTACGACGATTATGCCGTCAACGGGAATGGATTGAAATACGGTCAAAGGAACGTCGCCCGTTCCGGGAGGGCAGTCTATTACCATAAGGTCTATATCCCCCCAAATAACGTCCGTCCAGAACTGTTTTACAACGCCCGCAATTACCGGCCCACGCCATACAACGGGATCGGTATCATTTTCCAAAAGCATATTTACGGACATTATTTTGGTGCCCATCTTACTTTCCGCAGGGAAAAGCCCGCTGTCGTTACCCATAGCCTTTTCCCTTATACCGAAAGTTTTGGGAATGGACGGACCTGTTACGTCGGCATCGAGTACTGCGGTTTTAAGTCCCAAACGCTGTGCTTCCACTGCAAGAAGAGAGGAAACGAGGGACTTACCCACACCGCCTTTGCCGCTTATGACGGCGTATACCTTTTTAACGTTAGACATAGCGTTTTGCGGTTCTTTTTCTATTGCACGTTCGGCGCAATTTTCACCGCAACTTGAACAATCGTGATTGCAATTTTCACTCATATTTTCACCTTCAATTATTATTAAGTTTAGTCAAAAAGTCGGCCTATAAGTCGGTTATTCGCCGAAATACTATTTAGCTTTGCCCGACATAATTTAATTATTACTTTTTTTCGTTGAACTATATAAAGCCCCAAATGCGGTAGACATTGCCGCACAACATACTGACATACCTGCATTATCCATTTTTCCCGTAAATAATAATATCCCGCCAACTAAGGTTAATACTAAAAATATTATTTGAAAAGCCAGGAAGATTTTCGCCTTTATGCTTAAATTTTTCATATATTCTAAATCCCTTTAAAATGTAATTTACCGCTTTTTAATTTTCGGCATCGGTAACTCGTCAAACATTACATTAAACAGCCCTGCCAAATATTCTTTATCGTCTATGTTATCTACAAGCAGCATTTCTTTTGCGCCTTCATACGGCGAAGAGTATTCAGTTTGAAGCATATAGGAAATTGCGGATTTTACGGGCTTTACAAGTAATCTATCGTTATAAATGCCGCCGACAAGTTTTCCCCGATAGTAAATCAGAAATGAACCCATCATAGGCCTGTACGTTATATCGCTTAAGTCCGATAATTGTTCTAAAATGAAACTCAAATATTCTTTGCTTGACGGCATAACCCCTCCGCTAAATTGTAATTTACGCTTTAACTTTTACATTAATAACTTTTATTCCTGCGGCGTTGACAGCGTTTTCCGTTCCGCAATAAACAATATTTCCAAAACTTTTATCGTTTTCGATTAAGATAAACACTTCGGCATCGGGGTATGCCTTTCGTAATTTGTTATAGTAATAATCACACGCTTCGGACATATTTACACGGCAAAACTGTATATATTCGGCGCCTTTTTTTGCCCGAATAGTATCGGCAGACCATCTAATGACGTCGCCGTTTTCTCCGTCGAACGCATAATCGTCGTGATAAGATTCTACAAAATAACTGTCGTTTTCAAGATTTATTTTCATTTCTTCGTTAGACGGATAATAAGTGCCGTTCTTATCATTGCCGCAAGCAGACAAAGCTAATGTCAAAACGAGAAATAATCCTAACAAAAGGCTTGTAAATACTTTTTTCATATATATCCTCCTAAATTACTGTTTATCACTCTGTTTAGGTCAATATATCGTTTTCCAAGTATTTTATAAGAGATACGGGGTCGCTAGATATGTAAAAAAGACTTTCGTACTCTTTAATAAAGCCTTCTTCTTTTCCGTCCGATATAAGTTTAATAAGACCGTCGAAAAATCCGTTCACGTTGTAAACCGCTATGGGTTTAGAGTGCCTTTTTAACTGCTTTGTAGCGGTAACGCCGAAAAATTCGTCATACGTACCTATTCCGCCCGGCACAACGATAAATCCGTCTGAAATCTCTTCCATAATCTGCTTACGCTCGTACATAGTGTTGCAAGGAATCATTTCGCACTCGTCGAAAAGCACTTTTACGTCGCCTTCTTTGAAAAACTGCGGTGCAACGCCGATAATTCTACCGCTGCCCGCTATTGCACCTTCTGCTGCGCTTCCCATAAGCCCCGTACAACCGCCGCCGAAAACAAGCTGATGCCCGCTTTTGGCAAGAAGTTTACATAGGTCGTAAACTGCGGTTTTATAGAGGTTTAAAATATCGTCCGACGCCGAACCGTAAAGACAAATCTTCATAATTACCTTTAAATAAATTATCGTTTGTTATCATAAAAAGTGGGGCTATAAGTCGGTTTTACGCACTTTTGCCCCTTACTTTATTTCAAAAATCCGTTGACGATTTCCTCTTCCGCCTGCTTTTCGGTAAGTCCTAAGGACATAAGTTTTATAAGCTGTTCGCCTGCGATTTTACCGATTGCAGCTTCGTGAATAAGGCTTGCTTCAACGCTGTTTGCGTTTATTCTTGGGATTGCCGAAACGGTGCCGTTATCCATGATTATAGCGTCGCATTCGGTATGGCCGTTACACTTATTGTTGCCGTTTACAAGGGAATTGAATACCTGATGGCTATCGTCCTTTGCAACCGACCTTGAAATAACGTGTGCGCCGGAATTTTCACCGTTTAAGTCGACCGTAAAATGGGTTTCGGCGGTTTGCTTGCCGTGGGTCATAATCTTTTCACGGATAACCAAAGTTGCGTCCTTATTTAAAACTGCGTTCGTCGTGCGAACGGTGGAATCCACGCCCTTAATCTGCACCGTTTCCATCTCTAAGTACCCGCCCTCGTCGATTTCTATAACGGTGGTGGGATTAAGAATCCTTTCGCCAGAGCCCTCGCCCTCTCCGTAATGCTTTTCGACGTACTTTACTTTGGCGTTTTTGCCTACGTGGAAGGTGTGTATTCCGTCGTGCTGAGCGGTATCGCAACCGGGGTTATGAATACCGCAGCCCGCAACTATCAATATATCGGATTCTTCACCGATGTAAAAATCGTTGTATACAAGGTCATTAAGGCCGCTTTTTGTAATGATTACGGGAATATCCACCCTTTCGTTTTTGGTGTTTGGCTTAACGATAATATCTATGCCGGATTTATCGGTTTTGGAAACTATGTCGATATTAGCCGTCGTGTGCCTTTCTTTAAGTTTTCCGTCCTCGCGAATGTTAAAAGCGCCGGTTGGCACGGTTTCTATATCGGCAATGGTTGATAAAAGTTGTTTTTCAAGTTTGCTGAATTCTTTCATACCGCACCTCCGTCGCCGAGCATTTTGCAGTTACGCGCCACAAACAGCTTGTCCATAACCTCTTTAGGCGCGCCGTCCTCTTTTATTTGACCGTCGGAAATTACGATAATACGGTCGGCAATGTTGAGTATTCTTTCCTGGTGGGAAATAATAATCAGCGAGCCACCCATTTTATCGCGAAGTTTCTCGAAAACCTTTATAAGGCTTGAAAAACTCCACAAATCGATACCCGCTTCGGGTTCGTCGAAAACGGAAAGTTTTGCGCCACGGGCCATTGCGGTGGCAATCTCTATTCTTTTAAGTTCGCCGCCAGAAAGGCTTGCGTTGACTTCCCTGTTTACGTATTCTCTTGCGCAAAGTCCTACTTCGGAAAGATAATCGCAGACCTCTGAAATTTTAAGTTTTCTGCCGCCGGCGTAATTTATAAGGTCGCTTACCGTTATACCTTTAAATCTTACGGGTTGCTGGAAGGCAAAGCTTATGCCTGCGTTTGCCCTTTCGGTTATAGATAGGTCGGTAACGTCCCGTCCGTCAAAGAAAATTCTGCCTTCGTTTGGTTTTATGATACCCATTATAAGTTTTGCCAAAGTAGACTTACCGCCCCCGTTAGGGCCGGTAAGACAAGTGAATTTTTCTTTAATTTCAAAACTGACGTTTTTGATTATTTCCTTTTCGCCATCGGCGTTTGAAGCAACGTAACTTACGTTTTTGAATTCCAACATTTTACTAAAAATACTATATAAGTGGGGCTATAGGCCCGTTATTGCTGTTTTTTATGCTACGTTTTTACTTAATTCTTCCTCTCTTTCTTCCTCTATCGGGGCGTGAGAGGCTATGCAATCGTGCATAAGATTTCTTATTTCTTCGCCTACTTCGGCAGTGTGTTTTCCCGCTATCTCTTCAGGTTTTATTACCTTTATAAGGTCAAGATATACCTTCGTGCGTTTAAACGGGAAGTTTTTGGCGACCTTTTCCGTTCCGTCAAGACAAAGTACGACTATAGGGACGCCGGAGCGCAGTGCAATTTTAAGACAGCCGTTTTTGAAGGGAAGAAGATCTCTTCTGTGTTTGTTTCTGGTGCCTTCGGGGCAAAGACCTATGGAATACTCGCCTTGGTTAAGGTAACCGACCGCTTTTGCGATCGTATTAAGCGCAAGTTTTGGATCCTCCCTCGGCATTAGCAAAAATCCCGATTTATGTATTGCGGGACCCGCAATGGGAATTTTAAAGTTTGCGGGCTTTGACACCATAAGAGGTTTATATTTTTTATAAACCTTGGAAACTATCATTGGGTCGAAGTTGGAACGATGATTTACCACGAAAAGGTAGGGTCCGTCGCCCAATTTTTCTCTTTCGTTTATTTTAATATCCATACCCGACCACACAATGAGAAAGGAGTTTACCATATTGTAAAGTGCAAACCACACCTTGCTCGGTTTTGTTACGGGTTTTTTGGTATTTATAAATAAGGTTGCGATAAACAGTACGAATATTATCAGAAACGCAGAGCCCACGGTACAGCCGATAAACAAAAGTATAGGTATCCATATATCGGCAAAGTCCGTAACGAGGCCGCACGAAACCGTAATAAGTGCGGAAAGCGCCGCACCCATTATCGCACTTATCAAAGTCATTAACATATTATAACACCTTGTAAGTTTTGTCGTGTTTTAATAAAAGTGGGGCTATAAGCCCGTTATCGGCTATTACTATTCCGCTTTAACGGTATAGGACGTTACGTTTTTGGTGGTTTCGCCGTCTACCTGAAGCGCGCAGGGTTTTGTGAATTTAACGGTTACTTCCTTGCCTTCCATAATATCGACGATGGGACTTGTAACGTGTTTGCCCGTAAATATCTTCGGGAATACCATAAGCATTCTGAGTCTAGACCAGCCGTGTGCAATGACAACGGTTACGGTATGCTTATCGTTAAGTCTGTCCTGACCGGGGGCAACCATCATGCCGCCGCCGTAAAATCTGCCATTCATAGTGGGGCAAACCCAAACGTTTTTATAGGTCTTTGTAACGCCGTCAACGGTAACTTCCGCATTACGACGTTTAAACTTGAAAAGGCATTGCTTAATCGCAATAGAGGTGTAATTTATAGGTTTGTCCGATTTTTCTCTCTGTTCGTCGGCAACTTCGCAGCAAACGCCGTCGATGCCGTAGCCTACGCCGTTAATGAAGCGGAAACTTTTGTCGTTTACGTACACGGTAGGAAGATTTTTAAGATATTTATTTACTTCTACCATACCGTCTACAACGAGATCTTTACCTAAGTCGTTGCAAAAATCGTTGCCGGTTCCTGCGGGGCAGAAGATAACGGGAGGAAGTTCCAACCCATACGTGCAGTTTGCAAATCTTTGTAACGTTCCGTCGCCGCCGACAAGATAAATCTTATCGTTGGTTTTATCAAGACCGTTTAAAAATGATGCGAGATCTTCGGGAGATCTTTTCGTAACGTCAACTTCATTCATACGACCGAGCTTTGAAAAAAGTTCGTCTACTTTTACTCTTCCCTGTTTGTTGTTAGCTAAAGGGTTAAATAAACAATAATTCATAATACAACTTTTTATCTTTTTTGACAGCTTGTATAGACCGTAATAACGGTATACACTCCGCTGCAGGGTACATTATAGCACAATCGATAAAGAATTTCCATAGTTTTTGCGGTATTTTTCCTTTTTTGTCAAAAATTGGCGATAAAATGTCAGTTTTTTATTACCGTTTTATTTATGATTTTTCTTTCTTTTCCGTTTTATCGGCATAATACGCAAAACAAAATGTTTTTCCGCAAAATACTTATTACGACTATATCGTACCTTTTTATTATTATATTTTGGTTACAACGAATATATGGCCGAACGGTTAATTTGTCCAAGCTTCAAAAAAAGATTTCCGCCTGACGAATCAGACGGAAACCTTTTTGAATTTCTATATTTTGTAGGAGAGTGAGTAGGTAATTTAAAAACTTTTTTAGTTAAGCCAAAACGCTTAACGCCGTGAAAGTTTAGCCGAACAAGTCCTTTATTACGTCGTATTTTTCAAGTGCGTAATCAAGCGCTTTAAGTTCGAACATGGATTTATTGCGAAGATCTTCCACGTTATAAGTGGAATCACGATTTATAATGCTATATATCACACGGAATTTAGCCAGTTCCGCTTCGGTGGTAAAACCGTTTGCCGCAGCCTCTTCTTCGATGTCCTTATTAACTTTGTCGAGATTCGACGTGTTCATGCTTTTAAGAAGGGATTTAAGTTCTACTGTGGAAAGCGCAGAAATCTCTTCTTCCTCGCACCCCATACCCGAAAGGGTCTTAATTAGTTCGTAACGCATGGGGGAAAGGTTTTGTTGACGGGCAAGTATAATATCGTCTTCCGAAATGTAATTTGAAAGCGTCGTATATAGTTCGTTAAGCCGCGCCATGGAAAAGCCTGAAAGTTCCTGCATCGTGTAGCCGTCGTCGAGTTCCAAAAGATCGGAAATAATGCTGTACTTTAAGGGTGAAAGGTTTGCTTTTGCAGCCGCTTCACGCTGCTGTTTCGTAAACGCACCCGTATAGACTTCCACGCCGTAGCCTTGCTGCTCGGTAAGGTCCGCCAAGCGGTAGTAAAGGGCTTCGACGGTCTGATCGATGCCGCTAAAAGAACCGGAATAACCGCTTATAAACAGTTCGGAATCCTCTCCGAAGTATCCGTTTTCGGAAAGTGCCGTCGCTATAACGGTAACCGCTTCTTCGGTCTTTCTGCCTTTTAGGTTTATCCCCTTTAAACAATCTTTGGCGTCGTCGTTTAAAAGATTTACGCCGCTTACCACACCGAAACGGTTGACGTTCACTTCTATCGACGGATTGACGTCAAGGTAAACTTCATAATAACTTTCGCTGTAAAAGCCGAACACCGTCAGCGTTGCGACAAGGGTTAAAACAAGCATACCAAGCGCCACGCCGTAGCGACGCATTAAAAGGAAAAATTTGTTTATGGGCTTATTTTCAAGAACGGGAATTTTATTGGAATTTTCTAAAACCCTTTGCCTAAGCTCCCTCGAAGGAAGAACGGGTTCAACGTTTTTTAGTATCTTTTCAAAATCTTTATTTTTCATTTGCCGTACCTCCTTTCATATTCTTTACGGACCTTCGTAATCGCATTGTGGTACTGCCATCTGACCGTCGCCTCAATTCGGCCGGTAAAACTTGCAATTTCCTTAAACGGCATGCCGTATACTGCGTGGAAAATAAGAATTTCGTATTCGTTATCGTTTAAAATCTGACGACTCAGTTTTATTATTCCCGATTCGTCAAACGCAACGGGACCTTCGGTAGAACTATCGCCGTAATATTTATCTACGGTAAGCGAATCGGTAAAATCCACAGGCTGTACACGTCCCGACCGCTGCAAGGTCTTAAGGCAGATGTTTTTGGTTATTGTGTACACCCAGTTAAAACCGCTTGTACCGTTATACATTTCTATCTTGCGCTTTATGGTAAGGAAGGCTTCCTGCAAAGCATCTTCGCTATCATGCGCATTATGAAAGTATCCATAGCACAACGCAAAAAGCGGTTTTGAGACGCAATCGTAAAGTTTTTCCATAGCTTCAGGACTGCCCGCACGTATTTCAGTTAAATATCGGTCTACTTCGCGACCGGAAAATTTCTCGCTCATAGACACTCTTTAGGACATTTCGACATAGAAAACGTGCTACAACAACCTGCACCGAAAAGCGGTTTTACCGCCCTGTAATCGGATCGAAAAACTTGTTAGAAGCGTCCTCCCTCCGTTTTTCATTTATTATACCATTAAATTGCCCGTTTCGGTTGCTTTTTTGCCATATTTTTGAAAAATTTTTTTTATAGTCGTATTCTTTATTTCTTTAGGTAGGCAGTCTTTAAAAAAATCAGTGAGACAGAAGTTTACGCCGCCGGGCGATTTTTAGTGTTTTCCGTCCCCCTTGCAATATCGCCGAATAATAAAAAATGTTCACCTAAAAGTGAGCATTTTTTGTAAATTTGTTTTTTACAGTTTGCGTTTTTGCGGTAAAAGTCTGCCTATAAGCCGATTAACGGCTGTTTTTCTTGAACAAGCCTTCGCGGGTGCCTTCAAGTTTCATATAAGTTATTAGGATATACACGCCTGTAACTATTCCGAAAATCACGGTAAGGATTATAAAAGGTAAATCGGTTGAACCGCTACCGAGGGTCGGAATAAGCCTTCCGCCGACGTTAAAAATAAAATGAATCAAAATCGTGATTAATCTGTTACCTGTCTTTATAACCGCTACGGAAAGCATTATGCCGAGCAAGAACGTGTACACAACTTGACCGAGGGTTATTAAAAGTCCGCTGCCATAGAAAAGGTTTGTAAGGTGCCAAAGCCCGAAAACGGCGGAAGATATAAGGCAGGATTTTAATATTACAAACCTACCCGCGAACCTTTTACTAAAATAATCTAATAGGATTCCGCGGAAAAACAATTCTTCCGCTATGGCAGTCAACAGGCAGGAGATTACGAAAAGCCAAATTAAATCCGCCCTGTCTACGTTTGCCTTTCCGAAAATAAGCGCGGTAAACGGAAAGTTAACTATTGCCGTTACAAAAAGCGGTAACGCCCATAAAAAACCTCTATTACAAAAAGGTATTTTCATAAGACAAAAAACTACCGCAACGTAAACGGCGACTGCAAACTTTTGCAAAACCTCTTTTATAAGTTTGTCGAAAACTTCGTCGTTTGGAATTATCGTTATAGTGTTACAAATAACTGCTGTTATGCACACCAAAAAAATGCCGATAATAAGCAAAAGACTGTTACGCTTTCCGTTCATTTTTGATAAAAAATAGTCAATAACGGGCCTATAGCCTCACTTTTTTATTTTTGCAAGCCCTCGCAAATCTTTAAAGAAGATTTTGCAACCTCTTTTAAAGCGCCTTTTTCAAACGGGGATTTAAGCCCTGCTAAGCTGACAAGTTCGCTAAACGGATACATTCCGCCACGCTTTAAGTGTTCGAAATATCTATTGAGCGCGTTATCGTAATCCTTTTGAGAATCTTCTAAAAACTCAAGTGCAACCACTTGGGCAAGGCAGTAATCTATATAGTAAAAGGGGCTTTCGTAAATGTGCATCTGAAACTGCCAACGGGTTCCGTTTTCAAGATAGGGTATTCCCTCGTAAGCCATATACGGACGGTACTTTTTTTCAAGTTCCATATACGCTTTGTTTCTTTCCTGCGGCGTCATATCGGGATTTTCGTACACGATATGCTGAAATTCGTCCACGATAACGCCGTAAGGGATAAAGGTAAGACAACATTCAAGGTGCTTTAATTTATACTCGTTTGGGCGTTTGAAAAACTTATCCATATACTTCCATGCGAAAAATTCCATACTCATGGAATGGGTTTCGGCGGTTTCCATACTGCCGATGCCGACCTCTTTATCGCCATAAACAAAACTAAGTTTTTCGGCAAGGGCGTGGCCGAATTCGTGGGTTACCACGTCGATATCACCGGAGGAACCGTTAAAGTTTGCAAGAATAAATGGCTGTTTGAATTTTTCGAAAGAAGTACAATATCCGCCGCCCCACTTGCCGTCTCTTGCTTCGGTATCGAAAGCCTCTGCCGCAAGCATTTGGTCCATTGTTTCGCCCGTAAGTTCACTCATTTCACGGTACATACTGCGCGCGGATTCCAAAATGTCATTACCCTGCACGCAGGGAACGGGCGCATCGGGGTTTTCGGTTACGTCGTTATCGTAAAAGTAGATTTTGTCGAGATTTAGTTTGCCTTTAACGTGGTTTTTGATTTCGGTTACGACGGGGACTATATCGGTTGCTACGTTTTCACGGAAACGTTTAACCATCTCTTCATCGTAATCTATTCTGTCCATGCGAAGATAGCCGAGTTCAACAAAATTTTTGTAACCGAGTTTTCGCGCCATGCGGGTACGGACCTTTACAAGTTTATCGTAAATGCCGTCCAATTTTTCGGAAACAGAATTTAGGGCATTACCTATCGCAATCGCCGCCTGCTTTCTTACTTCTCTGTCACTGTCCTCCAAAAAGCCACGTATATAACTAACCGTGCGTTTTTCGCCCCGGAATTCCGTGGTAAGTTTGGACATAAGGTCGGAATATTCGGTTACGAGTGCGTTTTCTTCACGCTCGTCCTCTTCTATTTCCTTGGAGTGGCTTTTTATGGAGCATTCGTAATATTTAAATAATGTCTTAGGAAGCGCCTTTTCTAATTCCGCACGGAATGGGCTTTCAAGCAATACTTTGCAGTATTCGTTAATATACCCCTGCACGGTTG
>CATZIC010000023.1 GCA_958419945.1 uncultured Clostridia bacterium
TAAATCTTTTCGAAGGTCCTATTCTTAAAACCCTTTAAAATCTCATTATAAGCCTTTTCGTTTAATGCAAACAACATAATTCCGTCGGTGTTTCTGTCAAGCCTATGACAAAAATAAATACTGCCGTCGGTATTTAAAACTTTGTGAAAGTCTTCCGAGGTTATTCCTTTGGGTTTTACCGTAACCAAAACGTTATCATCTTTATAAAGTGTTTTATACTGTATTTCCTTTTTCTCGCCGTCGTAATAAACGGTTACGGTATCGCCGAAAGATAAAATTTTGTCTTCCGATACTCTTACGCCGTTAACCTTAATATCCTTTTTGCGCAGCAGTTTATTAAGTGTGGAAAAGGAAAGGCTGCCGTTATAAACGCCAAGCAAAAACCTCGATAATTTAATTTTTTCGTTTACCGAAAATTCTTTCATTTTTAAACACCTTAAAAACCGTAATCAAAAGTACCGAAAGCGCAATAAGGTTAATCGATACAATCAAATTGTTAAGCAATAGATACACAGTGTAAGCGATAAATAGCCCGAAACACAACTGAAATACAAAGGAATAAAGCATTTTAAAAAATCCTGCTTCCTTTCTTATGCCGTCAAGCGCAGTTATGCACGGCGGATAGAACGCTATAAAAGTGAGTAAAGCAAATCCGCTTTGGACTGAAATATCAAGACTAACGGATAGCGAAGCGAGGGTTGACAAAACCGCTTCTTTCGCAAAAAGCCCTGCAACAACTGCGCTTCCTATTTTGTAATCGTCAATACCTATCGGCCTAAAAAGAATGCAAACAAATCTTCCTAAATACGCCAAAATGCTTTTATCCATCTCGTTTGCGGGAAGATATTTAAATTCGGGACTTATCGCACCAAGCAGCCAAACGCCGACCGATACGACCATTACGATGGTAGATATTTTGATTATAAAGTTTTTAACGGAATTTATCAAGGGTTTAAAGGTGTTTTTTAAACAATTTAAGCGAATTACCGGCAATTCGAGTATAAGCGGAATAGATTGCGCTTTGGAACTTTTACTGTCAAGATAGCAGTATAATAGCGCAAATACGATTCCGAAAACGTAGATAAACGCTAACGCAAAAACGCTAACACCCTTTAAAAGTTTACTGCAAATATAAAGATACACCGGCATTTTAGCGGAACAACTTATAAAAGGCAAACCAAGAATAAGCCTATCTTTCAGCTTTTTGTTTTCAAGGCCGTTTGTCATAGAAACCGCGACGGTAGTGCAACCAAATCCCATTATAAGTGCAAAAAGGGTTCTGCCGTTAAGACCGAATTTAGATAAAAAGCCGTCGAAAACGAAGGAAATCCTTGCGATTACGCCGGATTGTTCAAGATAACAAAGAACAAAGTTCAGTATAATAATCGGCGGCAGGAAGCCTACCAAAGCCCCCAAACCGGCAATTATCCCCTCACTTACAAGTCTTATGGTAAATTCCGTAGCCCCTAAGTTTTGCAGTAGCGTTGCGGTTTTATCGCCGAGTAGCGAAAACGCTGACGACAACCCTTCGCCGATAATTCTTCCAACCCCGTATTTCCCGAAAGAAAGATAAAAGGAAAACAGTATTATAAGCGTAAAAGAAAAACAGCAAAATAGCTTATTCGTAAGTATTCCGTCCGCTTTTGTAAACACCTTTTTCGGCGGAGTAAAACAGGATAAAATTTTGTCAAAATCACAGTTTTCCGTCATTGCGGCGACTGCAGTAATTTTTGCGTCGCTTATCAATTCTTTTAAAGATTTAACGTCGCTTTTCTTCGTAAAATTGCAGCGATAAAAGGTAATATTAAAATTTTTCAATTTCCGAAAGTCCAAATTACCGCCGAATTTAATTAAATCTTCGGTCATATTGACTATGCAAATTATCGGCTTATTTAGGGTAAGAAGCATTTTTGTAAGTTCTATAGACGCATCGAATCTGACAGCTTCTATTACGTTTATGATAAGGTCGTATTCCCCTGCCTTCAAAAAGTCGACGGAAACCTTTTCTTCCATTGTAAACGGCTTAAATGAAGTAAGACCGGGCAAATCGTAAACCTCGTGTCTGACTTTGCCACACTTAAAAAAGCCTCTTAAAACGGATACTGTAACGCCGTGCCAGTTGCCCACTCGTGCATTCTTTTTGGTAAGTGCGTTAAAAAGAGTGGTTTTTCCGGAATTCGGATTACCCGTTATCACTATTCGCATAATTGACCTCAATACTATCTGCAATTTTACTGCTTAACGCAATAAGACGACCGTTTACGGAAACTATAATTCCTCCAAGATTTCTTTCCACTTTGATGATGGAATTTTTCGTTATACCATATGAATTCAATCGTTCGATTTCCGACTTTGTTAATTTAAGTCCTAAAACCCTTACGAAAGAACCTACTTTCACACTGCTTAATATCATAAAAAATACGCCGTCAACTATAATTTATTAAAAATACCTACCATTTATGATACTCACAAAATCAAAAGCATTAAAAAAAGGATTGTTCGATTAAAAGGAACTTTTAATCTTGCAATCCTAATTTATATTGATTGTTAAATACTTACAGGTTGGCAAAAACGGTACAAATTTTAGTTATCGTTGCTAAATCAAACGGCGAACCGAGGCCGTTATCGGTAAGTAAAGTAATATAATTTGCATCTTGCGCGTTGAGAATATTCCAATAAGCGGCAACAGCGTCATTATATGAAGTAAGACTTTCTACATACAAATCTATCGACGCAATAAGGGAAACCGAGTAACTTATATAATAACCGGGGTTATTGACGGCAACGAACCTGAAATATTGATCCGGTTTTATATATCCGCTGTAAACGGCAGGAAAAGTGCTTCCCAAGACCATATCGGAATATTTTTTAACTATCGTATCAAAGTTTACGCCGTCAAGACTTTCCAAATTGTAAACGTCAACTTCGGATGCGCCGACTATTGCGGCAAGCAATATCATGTAACTGTCGCTTACAAATCTGTCGTTTACAAGATAACTTTTTTCTTCTTCGAAAAGCGAGCTTGTAAGATAACTCATAAACAACCACTCTGCGCCCTGTGAATGGGTTTCCATAAGTTCATATGAACTTTCATCGCCGTTTCCTAAAAGATAGAATCTGCAATAATGTCCGAATTCGTGAACGAAAGTCTGAACGGTTGCGTATGCAGAGGAAAAGTACATGAACGGTTCGTTAAGAGTTACAAAATAGTTGGTGAATGCGCCGTCGTAAGCATTTTCACCATAAGCGATATAGTAGTAGCCGTTTTTCATTACGTGCCTGTATATCGAATAGATATCGTCCCCTAAAGACCTGTAAAAACCGTCTAAAACCGATTGACTTTTTTCCGTTGTGAAGGAATCGTTAAGTATTGCTTCAAGCTCATCGATGCGTTCATCGGTTAATGCCATAGTCGCGTCAACGCTGTTTTCATAAGCACTTTGTGCAGTCGTAACGACGCCATTTGATAAAAGTTCCACAAAATTAAGAGTGTCTGATGGCGTGAAATCTCTGCTGTACTCCATATCGTAACTGTAATTCATGAAGTTTTCATAGCCGTATTCGGTTGCAATGGAATTTTCGGTTACGACAAGTTCTTTGTACACTCCGTCAAAGTCTGCGCCAAGCTTTTGCTCGTTGGTAAAACCGTCGTACCTTGTTTGAAGTTCCACAACTTTATTGGTCATGCTAACTAATTCGTCGGAAGAAACAGCCTTTTTAACAAGTTCCGCAATTTCCTCGTCGGAAATATCGCCGTAGAATATGGTTTTATATCTCGAATCAGCAAACAATCCGTACAGTTTTTTGAATTCGTTCATGGCGACAGTGTATTTATCATAAAGGTCGGAATACCCCTCTTGGTTCAGTTGATTCTGCGTATTGGTGTAATAATAAAGGTTAGCAACGTTTAAAGCGTCAATAAGCTTATATAATTGAGAAGAAACCAAAAGACAAAGAATCTGGCAAGCAAGATCAGACGATTGCTGTTTTTCAACAAGTTCCGTAAGTTTGCGAATGTTTTCCATGGCGTCGTTATAGTTTTTTTCGCTATAACCGATTGTAGGCGTTTTGTTTACGTAACATTCTTCGTCTATTTTAAGCCCCATTACGTCTTTCGAGCCTGAACAGCCCACAAACGAAAACGAAGAAAGGACTACCACAAACGCAATAACCAAAGCAAAAAGTTTTCTTAATTTCATATTAGCCTCGATATTCTTAATTTTTGTAGATTTATTATAAATCATTCCCGAACAAAGTCGGTACTATTTTCCTATAACGGATAAGTAATAAGCCTTCATTGTAGCGGCGTCGTCTGCTTGATTTCCCGCCGATTCGCAAATAACGTTCGGTTCGAGTTTTAGTTTAACGCAAGCATCGATAAACGGTTCGTAGTTAGGTCCGTATATCTCGTCGTCGAAATTGAGATGCCTGATTTCGCCTTTAGCGGAATACTGAATTTTAGAAAAATGAACGTGGAAATTTCTCATTCTATCGTAACCGAGTTTGTCTATCATGTATTGCATACGTGTAAGAAAATCCTCTGTAGTTTTAAGACTGCCTTGTTCCCTTGCGTTCACGTGTCCGAAATCCACCGTCGGAAGGAAAACGTCGTCAATTAAACAAAATTCAGTTATTTCCTCTATTGTGCCTATCTGTGCGATTTTTCCCATAGTTTCCGGGCAATAGGTTATATCGTCAAGACCTTCTGCGTGAATCATTTCCGCCAAACGAGAAAGCCTTTCTTTTGTCCTTGAAACAGCAATTTCACGGGTTTCTTTTCCTTGCGTCGCAGGATGAAAAATCACCCTATCCGCACCCATTTTTTTAGCCATAACGGCGGACTCAAGCACGTATCTATAAGAATTTTCCGCCTTTTCCTCGTCGGGGTTGGCAAAATTTATGTAGTAAGGCGCATGTACGCTCAATTTCACTTCGTTATTTGAAAAGGCATTATTTAATAACTGCGCCTTTTCCTCTTTTAGGTTAATCCCTCGTCCAAAAGAATACTCGAAAAGGTCTAACCCTTGTTCTTTGGTCCATTTTGCGGCCTGTTCGGATGTGGAATAACCTTCTTCGTAAAACCTTTCACCCGGTCCGCTAGGTCCGAATTTCATCATATACTTTTCACGTCCTTTTTAAGTTGTTCGATAAGTTCGTCTACGCTATCAAACTTTACGTTCGGCCTTAGATATCTCTTAAAATCTATCTTTACGTCGAAATCGTACAAATCGCAATGTGAATTTATCACGTGGGTTTCGACAAGTTTTGTATTATCCGAAAAAGTCGGAGCACACCCGTAATTTGTTACCGAAGGGTGAATCTCTCCGTTGAAAGAGGTAAACGTCGCGTAAACTCCCTCTTTAAGGGGTACTTTGTCGGGCGATATCATAACGTTAAGGGTCGGAAACCCTAACTTTCTTCCGACGCCTCTGCCCTTTAAAACCTGTCCGCGAATAAAATAGTTTTCACCGAGGAAGTCGTATGCTTCGTCAACTCTGCCTTCCGAAATCAATTCCTTTATCTTTGACGAAGACACTTTTTCACCGTGAATTTTAACAAGCGGAATAACGCATAACGCGATTCCGTTTTTCAAACAAAACTCACGAAGATACTCTTTATCTCCCTCTCGATTATGTCCAAACCTATAATCTTCACCGCATATTATTGCAACGGGATTAAAATTATTTTTAATTGTTTCCAAAAATTCCGATTTGTCGATATTGAAGAAGTCAGAAGTTTCAGGGGCGACTATGACGTTATCGACAGGTTCCGATTTTAGCCTTTCGATACTTTCACGAAAGGTATAAATGAGCCCTAATCGACCTATAGCCCCACTTCCCTGAAACATAAACACGGCAAGCTTCGTATCGTAGCCATATCCGTTTTTGATTTCAAGGCCCTTATATATTAAAGTTTTATGCCCGAGATGCAAGCCGTCGAACCTACCGAGGCAAATTACGTTTTTATCCGTATACGGCTTATAATAATCCAATAATTTCATATATTATAAATCTCTTACGTAAACTTTCATTTTTAGAATTTTGTCTTTCACTTCACCGATACCCCAAAACTCTTTTTGGTTGTAGACTTTATACAACCCGTCGCTATAGTCGTAACTATCGTAAACGCCGTCCAAAAGCCGCTTGGCAAAAGTCGGCTCTAAAACTATAGAGGGATAGTCCAAAACCTCGTCGGCTTTAATAAGGTAAACAGAGGGATCTTCAGCGGTCAAAAAATCTTCCAAAGAAACAGAGCGTTCTATATCGAATTTTCCCGATTTAACCCTAATAAGTTCGGTCATTACTCCACGGCAATTTAATAAACTTGCCATATCTCTTACAATCGACCTGATATAAGTTCCTCCTCCGCAGCGTATTTCGAACTTATATTTTGAATCCGTCACCTTTTCAAGAAGATTTATGCCGTAAATGTTGACTTTTTTAGGCGGTAATTGGACCTCTATCCCCTTTCTTGCGAGCTTGTAACTTCTCTTTCCGTCGACAAATTTCGCAGAATAAGAGGGCGGAATCTGTTCAATCTCGCCTACAAGATTAGGTATAACCCTTTCTATATCGGAAACTTTCGGTAAGGTTTCGGAATACCCGTCAGGCTCCGTTTCAAGGTCAAGTGACGGCGTGGAATAGGAAAAATCAAAGGTCGCAATATAAACCTTTTCTTTGTTTATAAATATATCGAAAAGCCTGACTGCCTGACCGACACCCACAGGCAGAACCCCTGAAGCTAACGGATCGAGGGTGCCAAGGTGTCCGCATTTTTTGCCTAACTTTCTTTTTACTTTATTGACGCAATAAGCGGAAGAATCACCGCTACGCTTATTGATAATAATAAAACCTGTCATAAAAGGTAATTTCCTACTGTAAAAACAAGTTTATCGATTACGTCTTCATAGTAGCCGCTAAGCACGGCGCCACTTGCATGTTTATGGCCACCGCCTCCGAAAACGCCTGCTATCTCGCTTACGTCGGAAAAACGGGAACGAAAACTGATTCTGAACAAATTCGGTCGTGATTCGAGAAGGCTTATTCCGACGTCTACGTTGTCGATTTTTGTAAGGTAATCAACTAAACCCAAAGTCATCCCCTCGTTTGCGCCCGTTTGCTTTAACATATCTTGGGTAATGGTTATAATTGCAGTTTTTCCGTCGTGGAAATATTTTACTGAGGAAAACACCTTACCGCAAAGCAAAACCTTTTCTTTTTTGACCGAACGAAACAGTTTATCGTATGTAGCGGAAAAGTCTGCCCCGTATCCGATAAGTTCGGAAACAGTAGTAAAAACCTCCCCGTCAAGGCCGGAAATAGTAAAGTTATCTGTATCCGTGAGAATACCCACAAGTAAGCACTCGGCAATGGTTTTATCCATTTCCACGCCCATTTGTTTGATAATTTCGTAGGTTACGATTGCACAAGCCGGTTTATCACCTATAAAATTAGTGTCTGCGTAACGTGAATTTGATAAATGATGGTCGATCGTAAAAGTGTGTTTTTGTTTTCTGAAAAAGTCGGAATTACTGCCAAGTTGTTCCAAAGTAGGCGTATCAACGGCAATGCAGCCGTCAAATCCCTGCAAAGGGGTTTTATTAGGGCTGAAAGGAATCCACTTCAAGTGCTGCTCGGAAACTTCCGATGCGCAAACCAGCGCAGCGTTTTTTCCGAGTTTTTTATATGCGTAATATAAAGCAAAAGCGCATGATAGAGTGTCCCCGTCCGGACGGACGTGACAAAAAATCAAAGCGCTTTTTAATCCAAGTAATTGCGAAGCAAACTCACTTACTTTCGTCATCATGATCTCCGTAAGTAAATCCGCTGATTATACGATCTATTTTTTCACCGTACTCATAAGAAGTATCCGGCAAGAAATTGATCTTCGGAACCTGCCTTATTCTCATTTCCCTGGCCAAAAATTTTCTAACCCCTAAGGAAGAATCTTTGATAGCGTTAAAAGTTTTCTCTTTTAAGGACGGATTAGTGGAATACACGCTTACGTAAACGAAAGCTTCCTCTAAATCGCTCGTAACCCTTACGCCGGAAACCGAAAACATCTCCGTAATGTCGGGATTTTTAACCTCTGTAGAAAGATATTCGTAAATGAGTTTTGCAAATTCCTTTTCAAGGCGTTTTTCTCTTTTTTCTTTCATTATCAATCCTTTTGCTGTTCAACAACGTAACATTCAATAAAATCGCCGACTTTGATATCGTTGAAGTTTTCGATGGAAATACCGCATTCGTAGCCTTGTGCGACCTCTTTAACGTCGTCTTTGAATCTCTTAAGCTGTAAAACGTTACCTTCGCAAATCATTACGTCATCACGGTAAATTCTAAGTTTTGCACTGCGCAAAATCTTACCGTCCGTAACGTAGGAGCCTGCAACCGTGCCGACGCCCGTAATCTTAAAGGTTTCCCGGACTTCAGCTTTACCCATATAAATATCGGTATATTTAGGTGCGGACATACCTTTCATTGCAGCTTTAATTTCGTCGATTGCGTCGTAAATTACGCGATAAAGTTTAACGTCGATCTTCTGTCTTTCGGCAAGAGTTTTCGACTTACTGTCAGGTCTTACGTTAAAGCCGATAATTATGGAATTGGTTGAATCCGCAAGCATTACGTCCGTTTCGTTTATGGAACCGACGCCTGCGTGAATAACGTTGATTTTAACTTCGTCGTTACTGAGTTCGATTAAAGACTGTTTAACCGCTTCAACCGAGCCCTGAACGTCCGCCTTAATAATGATATTAAGGTTTTTAAGCTGTCCGTCGCTGATTTTCGAGAAAAGCTCGTCCAAAGTAACCTTTTCGGAACGTCTGATCATTTCTTCACGCTCTTTGTTCTTTCTTTCCTCTGCAACGAGTTTCATAAGTTTATCTTCCTGAACGGAGAAGATTATATCGCCGGCATTAGGAACTTCTTCAAGGCCGAGCACGGAAACGGGCATGGAAGGAGTCGCCTCTTTAACCATTTTACCCTTATCGTCGAACATAGCCCTTACCTTACCGGTCGAGGTGCCCGCGACTATATAATCGCCGGTATGCAAAGTACCGTTTTGAACCAAAATGGAAGCAACCGGGCCTTTACCTTTATCGAGTTTAGCCTCGATAACCGCACCTTTTGCACGACGGTTCGGGTTTGCTTTAAGTTCCTTCATTTCCGCTTCAAGCAAAATCATATCGAGAAGTTTATCTACGCCTTCACCTGTTTTTGCGGAAACGGGTACCATGATAATATCACCGCCCCAATCTTCAACAAGAAGTTCTCTGTCGGAAAGTTGTTGACGAAGCCTATCAAGGTTTGCGTGCGGTTTATCAATCTTGTTTGCGGCTATAATAATGGAAACACCTGCCGATTTGGCGTGGTTAATCGCTTCAACGGTCTGCGGCATAATTCCGTCGTCCGCCGCAACGACTATTACGGCAATATCCGTAACCTGCGCGCCCCTTGCACGCATTGCCGTAAACGCAGCGTGTCCCGGAGTGTCGAGGAAGGTTATTAAACTTCCGTGCGTTGTTACCTGATATGCACCGATATGCTGTGTGATTCCGCCGGCCTCGCCGTCGGTAACGTGTGTGGATCTAATGTAGTCGAGAAGTGAAGTTTTACCATGGTCAACGTGTCCCATAACCGTAACAACGGGCGGGCGTGTGATCAAATCTTCTTCCTTATCGACGTCGTCTGAGAAGTTTTCATTAAGAACCTCTTCAGCCGTCTTTTCAAGTTTAAGTTCCAATTCTATGCCGAGTCCTGCCGCAACAAAACCTGCGGTATCGAAGTCGATAGAATCGTTTATAGTCTTGATAATACCTTCTTTGAACAAAATTTTAGTGATTTCAACAGCTGAAACGCCGAGTTTTTCACTCAATTCTTTCAAAGGAATTATTTCTTTCGTAATAATTGCTTTATCCACCTTTATACGGCTTTCGACAACGTCCGACTTATTCTTTTTGGTGCGGACTTTTCTGTAACCGCTTCTGTCTTCATCAAAATCGTTAACGTTTACAACGCCACGCATAGCCGACTTTTTATTAACAACTCTCTTATCGTCGTAGTTTTTGCCGTCCGATTTCTTCTTTGTGAAAGACTTATTATTGTCTTTAGGAATAAATGCAACTTCCTGAGGCTTTTTGGAAATTGCAGGACGAGCGCCTGTAGGTCTTGCACCTTGATCGGCAGGTCTTCTTCCCTGCGCATCGGTTAGACGAGTTCTATCCCCTTGTTGACGAACGGGTTTATCGCCGTAAGGCTTGTTAGGCGTCCTCTTATCAAACGGAACAAACTCTTTCTTCTGTTGCGGTTGTTTAGGAGTATACGACCTTACGGAAGGCTGTTTCAAAGCGGCAATTTTAGCCCTTTCGGCAGCCTCTCTCGCATCAGACTCTCTCTTAAGTCTTTCTATGCGTTCCTTTTCCGCCTGAATAGCCAATTCTTCCCGCTCTTTTTCCGCTTTAATTGCGGCTTCCTTCTCAGCCTGCTCTTTTGCTAAGCGTAAAGCCTCTTGTTTCGCCAATTCTTCAGCTTCGGTTATTTTAGCCTTAGCCTTCGCTTCCTCTTCCTGACGAAGCTTTTCTTCAAGGCGTTTATTCTCCTCCGCCACTTTAAGTTCGGATTCACGCTGAATTTCAGCCTCTTTATTCAATTTGGCTTTTTTGACAGCATTTTCCCTGTCACCGAGCTTTTTAGTAATATCGTTTACCTCTTTATGCCCTGACTTAGCCCTGACGAGAAGGTCTGCAAGCGTCCCGTTTATAGCGGTCGCCACGCTCTTGATATGACTTACAGTAGCCTCTTTCTTTTCCATTCTGAACTATTAGCCTCCGAATTGTTCGAAATTTTCGTTTAAATTATCTAAAATCGCTTTTGCAAGCGACTGATCCAAAATCGCCGCAAGTTTGCAATTTTCCTTATAGAATATATCCTCAAGTTTCTCGTTTTTAACCAAAACTATGACGGAATTATATTTTTTTGCTATCTTTTTCGCTTCCTTTTTGGTGTTTTCCGAAGCCGAATCGCACAAAAGAAGAAGCGGAACACTGCCTTTTAGTGTATATATGGCGTTAACGCCAAGCCTAACTTTGCCGGATTTTACGGCAAAACCTATATAGGTGTGGATTTTATCTTTCATAAAACCGCCCCTTTGACCTAAAATTTAACTTTTATCTAAAGCCTGATCAGAGCATAGAAGTTCGTACACGGAATCATCGACTTTTTGATGGAAGGAGCGATCAAGTCCATGGCTTTTAACAAGTTTTTTTCTGCAACTAACCGAGCCGCAAAAATACGCTCCTCTGCCGTTGGCTTTCTGACTCTTGTCGACGAAAAACTTTCCGTCCGATCTCACGATCCGTATAAGTTGCTCCTTAGGAAACTGTTGTCTGCAACAAATACAGGTTCTTTGCGGAATGTGTTTCATTCTTGCCTTCCGTTATTCCTCGTCTAAGCTTTGAAGTTCTCCTTCAGTCGTCAAACCTTCCGCGGTGGCTTTTGATAAACTCTTAACGTCAATCTTCCAACCGGTAAGCCTTGCAGCAAGTCTTGCGTTCTGACCGTCTCTGCCGATTGCAAGCGACAATTTGTCGTCGGGAACTATAACCCTTGCGACCTTTTCACCCTCTATTGCGGTAACTTTCAGAACTGTTGCAGGAGATAAAGCCTTGGAGATGTATTCCAAAGGATCTTCGCTCCACAAAATGATATCGATCTTTTCACCGCCGAGTTCCTGAACGATTGCATTAACCCTTGCGCCTCTCATACCTACGCATGCGCCCACGGCGTCGATATTCTTATCTTCGCTGTAAATTGCGATTTTCGTTCTCTGTCCCGCTTCACGGGCAACCGATTTTATCTGTATAAAGCCCTGCTTGATTTCAGGCACTTCGTTTTCGAAAAGTCTGCGTACAAGTCCGGGGGAAGTCCTCGAAACCATAACCTGTGCGTTTCTGCCGTTGGTTCTTACCTTTTTAACGTAAACGGTGAGTTTATCGTTAACATTATATTTTTCGGTAGGAATCTGATCTTGCGGAAGCATTACGCCCTCTATCTGACCACCGCCGATTTCGACGTATACGGTATTGTTTTCTATACGGCGGATAATGCAGTTCTGAATTTCTTCCTCTTTATCCTCGTATTCGGCGATAGTGTGATCACGTTCGAGTTCTCTGAACTTCTGCGTAATCACCTGCTTTGCGGTCTGTGCGGCAATTCTGCCAAACTTCTTAGGAACGAATTCGGTTTCGAAAGTATCGCCGAGCTTATATGATTTTTTATATGTTTTGGCTGCGGCCAAAGATATTTCCTTATCGGGATCGGTAACTTCTTCCACGATTTTTTTTGTTGCATAGAATTTTGCAACGCCCTTTTCGGGATTAAGTTTTATGTGAATATTGTCAGCACTGTCGCCCGTGTGCTTTTTATATGCAGATAAAAGTGCGGTCTCAAGTGCCGAAATCAATACTTCGGGGCTAATGCCTTTTTCTCTTTCCAAATCCTCGATAGCAAGAAAAAAATCCTTTTCCATCTTATCCTCCGAGTCATGTGATGCATGACGTAATAATTTTTAAAATTAAAGATTTTATAAGCAGTTTTTAAAGTTTTTCCGTAAAATATAATTTCAAAAAACTTTAGTCGAAATCGATTGCGACGTTAATTTTTGCGATTCTTGATTTTTCAAACTTTTCTTCAGTTTCGCCTATAAGAACGGTAACGGTATTCTCGTCGTAATCGGTCATAACGCCTTCGTAAAACTTTTTGCCTTTAATGGGAGCAAACAGTTTTATTTCAACTTTCTCCCCTAAATGCCTCTCGTAATCTCGCTCGGTTTTAAAAGGTCTGTCTAATCCGGGGCTTGAAACGTTAAGCGTGTAAGCCTCTCCGAACGTCGGATCGAGTTCGTCCAAAGGGGCGTCAATGCGGTTATGGAATCTTTCCAAAGTGTTAAGGTCAACCCCGTCTTCGGTATCGATAAACACCGTAAGCGAAGGATTTTTACCTACCTTCATATCGACTTCGACAAGTTCCACCTTTTCTTCGTCGGCAATCGGCTTTAAAAAGTCGTAAATTTCCTGATTGGATTTAACCTTCATTTTAACCCCTTACAAAAAATTTTGAGAGTGGCGAGCCACTCTCATTAAGTAAAATACTATTTTGAGCATCTATATATTAACATAATTATATACAAAATGCAAGCGTTTTTGCAAAATAATTTGACTAAAAAGGCAAAGACTTGCGTATTCTTATGATTTCCACGAACAATTCGCTAGTCGCCCACGCGTCCGAATAGGCTCTGTGATGGCGGAAAACTATCCCGAATTTATCGCAAAGGGTGTTCAATTTATAGTTTGAAACACCGAAAATGTTTTCTCTTGCAAGCGCTAAAGTATCCATTAGCGGGTTATCAAAATAAAAATCTATTGCCTCCCCCTGCTTTTTTATGTAGCGGGAGTCGAAATCGATATTGTGTGCAACCAAAGTCGAGCCGTAGCAGAATTTGTAAAAGTCCGCGCAAACCTCGCTGAATTTAGGTGCGTCCTTAACCATTTCGTCGGTTATTCCGGTAATATCCACGACTTCCTGCGGAATGTGCTTTTCGGGGTTTACAAGGGTGGAAAAATACTCGGTTGCAACGCCGTCGATCATTTTTACCGCACCGATTTCCGTAATTTTATCGTCCGCTTCTTTACCCGTCGTTTCAAGGTCGAACACAACGAAAGTTCTTCCGATAAAACATTCCGGCACCGTCTTTACTTCCAAAAAATTATCCTGTGATTCTATTTCAAGCGGCTTTGGGAAGATAAGCGAATACTCCTTTGGGCAAGGCCTGTGTGCTCTTTCTTGTGGCACAAAATTCTTAGGAAATACGCACAAATTTATGCTTCTAAAAGTAAAATTGACGTAGTCTCCACGTTTCTGAAAATCCCCTCTTGCAATGATTTCGGAAGAAACGGCAAGCTTTTGAACCTTAGGCAAATTGGTTTTTGTCGGAAAAATAGTTCCCGTCAAAGTTCCCGTTCTGTCCGTTATTTCAATAAGGAAAAACGACTTGCCCGTTTTTGTTTCTCTCTCTTCTATACGGTTTATAATACCCCCCACGTAAACGTCCCCGATAAAATTTTTGGTATCCGCTATGTAAACGCAGGTATCTTCCTTATCGTTATCGAAAAGCCTTGTTACTTCATCAACCTTAAAAGTACGCTTTTCCCTTCTGTACAGGTCGTTTTCCGTCGGTTTATAGGTAAAATCTTCCATGGAATCGTCCTCTTCCAAAGACTCTGCCGTAACCGAAAAATCGTCAACAAAGGTTTTTTTCAAAAAACTTTCGATTTCTTCGGGTATACCGTTGGAACTCACGTACTCGTAAGCGGATTTTGTAAAATACAAATTTACCGTAACGGAGTAATTTTCCCGATTGTATTCCGACTTATCGAACCTTGCGAGATCGGCAATCGCCTTATGAGCGTTTTCGAGATATTTTTGAATGGCTTCAAAAACGGAATCCTTATCCGAAACCACTTTTTCAAATGAAAGATTAACCGATGAAAACGACGAGGGAATTTCCGATTTTATAAGGTCTGAAATCTCTTTATGTAAGTCATCCGACACGTTAAAATCAGACAGAAAACACAAATTCAGCGATTTTTCGGTAAGTGAAATATTCCCATTTTTCAAGGAGATTTTTCCTTTTACAGTTGATAGATTGTTGATTTTTTCTAAAATATTGCTACTCATTTGCTTTCGCTCAAAAGTTTAGTTATTTCATTGATAAAAACTTCAGCCGCAGTCTTTTCGTCCACGGTTTTATATATCTCGCCTTTTTTAAAAAGCACGCACTTACCCTCTCCGCCGGCTATACCTATATCACATTCTTTCGCCTCTCCGGGGCCGTTCACGACGCACCCCATTACGGCAACTTTCAAGGGCTTTTTAATATCTTTAGTCGCATTTTCAACCTTATTTAAAAGCCCTTTCATGTCATAAGCAGTTCGACCGCAGGTTGGGCAGGAAACTATCTCGACAAAGTTTTTTTCAAGCCCTACGCTTCTTAATATCCGCTTTGCATAAAGAACTTCTTCCCTTATAGGGGCGGTTAGCGAAACTCTTATAGTATCGCCTATCCCATCGAGAAGGAGTGCACCTATACCGATACTGCTTTTTACAACGCCCATATCCATAGAGCCCGCTTCGGTTACGCCGAGGTGTAATGGATAGTCGGTTTTGTCGTGAAGATATCTGTACGTTTCAACCGTCGTCTTTACGTCGGAGGCTTTTGCCGAAACCACTATATCGGAGACACCGTATTTTTCAAGTAAGGATACTTTCTGTAAGGCGCTTTCTGCGAGAGCAGCGGGGCTTCTTCCGTATTTAGAATAAAACTCCCTCTCAATGCTCCCACTGTTTGAGCCAACGCGAACGGCAACGCCGTTACTTTTTAATGCTTTTGCAACTTCAAAAAGTTTATCATCACCGCCGATGTTGCCGGGATTTATACGCACTTTGTCTACGCCGCTATCTATTGCTTTCAGGCAAAGTCGGTAATCAAAGTGAACATCGGCAACAATCGGAAGCGGAGAGTTTTCCTTTATGATTTTTAACGCTTTTGCGTCCTCGTCGTCTTTTACAGACACTCTTACAATGTCGCAACCTAAATCGTAAACTCCATTAATTTCGCTGATAACATCAGCGATTTTTGAAGTTTTTACGTCGCACATAGTTTGTATTTTTACCGAAGATCCTCCGCCGATTACGGTATTTCCAACCTTAACGGTTTTAGTCATTTTGCACCTTGTTCATTTCGTAAAGAAGCCGCAAACCTTCTAACGTAAGGGTTCTGTCTATAACGTCGATACACGGTGTTTCGGAAGCGATTGTTTCGCTTAATCCGCCGGTTGCGACAACGACTGCGTCATCTCTTTTAAGTTCCTGTTTCATCTTTGAAACTATCTTTTCCACAAGCCCCGCAAAGCCGTACAAAAGCCCTGCCTGCATATTGGTTACTGTTGACTTACAGATAATCTTTTTAGGCAGTTCAAGTTCGATATGCGGAAGCTGTGCCGTTCCGTTTACGAGCGAATCTAGCGAGCCTTTAATGCCCGGAGAGATTACGCCGCCGATAAGTTCACCGTCTGCGCTTATAACGTTAAAAGTAGTCGCAGTACCGAAGTCAATACAAATTATGGGTTTTCCCCTGCCGTACTTTTTGTAGGCAGCAACGCTGTTTACGATGCGGTCGGCACCGACTTCCCTTGCGTTATCCACTTTGATATTTAGTCCCGTCTTTATACCGGGGCCTACCAAAATAGGAGAATGTCCCAAAAAATACTCGCACATATGCGCCATGGTATAGTTAAGTTGCGGAATAACCGAGGACAAAATGACCCCTTCTATCTGCGACTTTTTGATTTTTGCGCTTTCAAGTAAATCTTTTACTACGATTCCATACTCGTCGGCCGTCTGGTTTTTCGCCGAAGCAACACGGAAACTTGCAACTAACTTATCGTCGGAATACACGCCGTATTTCACGTTCGTATTGCCGATATCAATGCAAAAAATCATTGTTTATCCTCTTTTTATATTTTTTTCTATTACTTCTTTTATCCTTAAAATAGCGGGTGCGCAAATAAGGTTTATAGCAAGTTCAATAAGGTAGTTTGTCCCCGCGCACACGATTACGAGGAAATATATAACGGTCTGCCCGTCTGCCAAGAAATTTGCGGATAAAGTGTCGCTCATAAACAATGCGCCGATTATAAACAAACCTGTATTTACCGTAGGGCAAACTGCCGAAGCAACGAATGAAGCGACTAAAGCATTCTTTTTAGTAATAAGTCTATAGGCGTATCCCGACGCAAGGCCGCTTGCAGCCCCTTTTACGAGGCAAACTACCGCAGTCCAAACAGGATGGTCGGCTATAAGTATCGCAGTAAAAGCGTCAGCACCGAAAAGACCTTGTAAAAAAATGATTAAACCTGATACAAAGCCAAGTATGCAGGCAGCCCACGGTCCCAAAATCATACCGCAAAGAACTACCGGAACCAAAACGAAGTTAAGCGACGTTGAGCCGATCTTGAAAAAGGAGCCAAACATCTGCAAAACAATAACGAGCGCTAACAAAACTGCAAAATAAGTAATGTTTTTTGCGGTTAAGTAACGCTCCCTGAAACTTACACGTGAATTCTCTTCACCTTTCATAAAAACCTCCAATCAGATTTCCTTATAGGAATATCTGTTGCAAAAAATAAAAAATTTTTATATCTCCCGAATAACGGTGAGATTATGACTATATTTTAATATATTTTATTGCTTTTAGCAAACGAATATAAACACTTTGTAACATTTTATAATCTAAATCCGTAATATGTAATGACAGCTGAACGGCTGATACCACAACATTTAGGAGAAAATTATGCTTAACTGTTTCAACAACAATTGCTGTTATCTTTACATACTCATAATTCTGCTTTTATGCTGCCAAGGCGGCTGCATAAGAGGTTTGTTTGATAAAATCTGCGGTTGCGAATGCTTGTTACCGATTTTAATCGTACTGCTTCTTTGCAGCTGTCAGGACAAGAAACCCCATATCGGCGGTGGCGGAAACAACTTCGGCGGATGCGGTTGCAAATAAACTTAAACAAAGGAAATAAACTTTAAGGCTAAACCTTAAGGAAACAAACAAACCTTAAGTTTAAAATAGCGGTGTCGCAAATTTGCGACACCGCCTTTCATCTCTACAAAATTTTCAAGGTTAATATCCTAAAAATTCCACGCCTTTTAATAAAACGTCGTTTAAAAGTTCATGTTTTAGCGAATAAAAGATTATTTTACCGTCGCGCCGCGTATCCACTGCCCCGTAGTTTTTCAAAAGCCTTAACTGATGGCTTACAGTGGTTTGATTAAGCGCAAGTGTTCTCGATATATCCGTAACGCACATTTCGGAAATTGCAAGTGCGGATATGATTTTCAGTCTTGTTGTGTCTGAAAATATGGAAAAAAAGTTAACAAGTTCTGTAAGCATTTCATTAGTAGGAACATAATCTTCAATCAGCGATTGAGTTCTTTTGTCAAGCAAAAGTAAATTGTTCATGTTTCCACCTTGGCGATACGACAGTCTTCGCCTAATTTAATTTATAGTATAATTTTAGTGGATTTTTCAATAATTGTCAATCTGCTCATATATGGCAAACCTAACGCATATTGTATAATAACGTCGATATATATCGAAACTATCGGAGGAATTTATGTCGTCTGCAAATATTGCACTAATTGCACTTTTATTTCTTTTGACAACAAACGGAACAATTACTTCAACACAACTGTTTTTGCTCCTTGCGCTTCTAACGACAACTACTTGCGCATGCCCAAACAGGAATGATACTACTGCTACCTAAAAAAGTAACCCGTCGGCTTAGTCGATGGGTTACTTTTTACTAATTAACTAAATTAAACTATCAAATTAAAGATTTTATCGGTAAGTCCAGTAACGTCCTCTACCTCAAGGCCGGAAATAAGACAAGCCTGATCAAACAAAACGATAACCAAATCGTTAAACTTCTCTCTGTCAGCGTTAACAGTTTCCAAAAGTTTTCCGTAAACTGCATGATTTGCGTTGATTTCAAGCACCTTTTGCGCCTTCATAGGCTGATTTACGCCGGGCATTTTAGAGAAAACCTTTTCCATCTCGATAGAGAGCTCCCCTTCACTAGTTAAGCTTACAGGGTGGTTTTTAAGGTTTTGCGACAACTTGACTTTAACGATTTTATCCTTTAAAACTTCCATAACGGCAGTTTCTACGTCCTTATCGATTTCAACGGCGGTTTCTTGAGAAGTGTCCTCGGTTTCGTAAGACTTAAAGTCAAAATCCTTGTATTTTGCAAGCATTTTTACGCAGAACTCGTCAACGTCCTCGGTTAAGCACAACACGTCGAAGCCTTTATCCAAAACCGCTTCGAGCTTAGGAAGCGCTTTGCACGCCTCGACCGTTTTACCCGTAACGTAATAAATGGATTTCTGCCCTTCTTTAGCGTTATCCACGTACTCTTGGAAGGTTACGTACTTTCCGCTCTTTGCGGATTTAAACATAATAAGGTCGGAAAGGTTATCGTTGTTCATGCCGAACGAAGAATAAATTCCGTATTTTAGCGACAAACCGAAGTTATCGAAAAATTCCTCGTATTTTTCTCTTTCGTTTTTCTGCATGGACAGAAGTTCGCTTTTAATCTTCTTCTCTAAGCTTGTTTTGATGGCTTTAAGTTGTCTGTTCTGCTGAACGGTTTCCCTCGAAATATTAAGGGTAACTTCGCTGTCTACGATACCTTTAACAAAGTTGAAGTAATCGGGAAGTAAGTCCGCACACTTATCGGTAATCATTACGCCCGCAGTGTACAATTTAAGGCCTTTTTCGTAATTTTTATTATAGTAGTTATAAGGAATTGTCTTAGGAATAAATAGCAGCGCTTTATAGTCTACTGCACCTTCAGCGGAGGTGTAAATACATTTTAAAGGATCCTGCGCATCGTAAAACTGTTCTTTATAAAAACTTTCGTACTCGCCTTCTTTAAGTTCCGCCTTGGTTTTGCGCCAAACAGGGGTCATAGAGTTTAAAACCTGTTCTTTCTTAACTTCCTTAGGCTCGCTGTGTTTATGTTCGCCATGTTCGTGTTCATGCTCATGTTCGCAAGTTTCGTCATGACACTCTTCGCAGTCGCACTCGTCATCCTCTTCGTATTCGTATGTGGTAACGAGCATTTTAATAGGATATCTTATATAGTCGGAATACTTTCTGACAAGTTCCTTAATTTTATATTCTTCAAGGAATTCTTTGTAGCTTTCTTCCCCTGCGTCGTCTTTTAAGTACAAAGTAATTTCCGTCCCGTTGCTTTCTTTTTCGCTTTCGGAAATCTCATAACCTTCCGCCCCCTCGGAAGACCATAAATAAGCCTTTTCGCCACCATAAGCCTTTGACAAAACGTCAACCTTTTTGGCAACCATAAATGCGGAATAAAAACCTACGCCGAACTGCCCTATTATGTCGATATCTTTGTTTTGACCGTCAGCGCCGTTCTTAAAGTCGTAAGAGCCGCTTTTTGCGATTGTGCCGAGGTTATTTTCAAGTTCGTCAGCGGTCATACCAATGCCGTTATCGGTTATTTTAAGTGTTCTTGCGTCCTTATCTACGTCGATTTTAATGAAGAAGTCATCTCTCGTAAGACCGCTTAAACCTTCAGTCAAACCTTTATAATACAATTTATCGATTGCGTCGCTTGCGTTTGAAAGAAGTTCCCTTAAAAAAATTTCTCTGTTGGTGTAAATAGAATTAATCACCAAGTCCAACATCCTTTTGGATTCGGTTTTAAATTTTTTCATAAACAATACTCCTTTCCCGAAATCGTCGGGTTTTTTAATGTACGCCAATATCATAATCTTAAAAATTAGCAATGTCAAGCAAAGAGTGCTAATTTTTTAATATTTCACAAAAATAATACAGGTTCCCCAATATTACTTTGAAAGTTCAAAAAAATATGCTATTATTCATTATAGAATGTCTGAAGGTAGTGATATGAGTTACACTGTTATTTTGAAAAAGAACGAGGAAAAAGAGGTTATAAACGGAAAGACTTGGATTTACGCCAACGAAGTTTATAAAATCGACGGAAAGGATAAAAACGGAAGCTTAGCGACCGTCCGTTCCTTCGACGGAAAATTTATCGGCAAAGGTTATATTAACCATTTGTCGAAGATTTTAGTACGGCTTTTTATATTTAGCGACGGAATCGACGACAAAGAGATGTATTTAAGCCGCATTAAATACGCCGACCAAATGAGGAGAAATTACATTGAAGATAACTGTTACAGAGTGATTTTTTCGGAAAGCGATTACCTTCCCGGACTTATAGTAGACAGATTTAACGACGTTTTGTCCGTGCAATTTCTTACCCTTGGCATGGATTTAAGAAAAGACCTTATTATCGAGTGTCTTAAAGAACATTTTAACCCTAAAACCATTGTAGAACGAAGCGATTCGGATATTCGTAAAAAGGAGGGACTTCAGCCCTTTAAAGGCATAATTTACGGCGAAAATATAGAAAAAGCCCAAGTTTCAGAAAACGGACTTAATATCGAAATAGATCTTCTTAACGGGCAAAAAACGGGATATTTTCTCGATCAAAAACTAAACAGACTTGCAATACGGAGATATTGCAAGGGTAAAACCATGCTTGACTGCTTCTGTAACGCAGGCGGATTTTCCTTAAACGCCGCCGTCTCGGGGGCCGAAAAAGTTTACGCCCTTGACCTTTCCAAACAAGCGTTAAAAGACGTTGAAAATAACGCAAAACTTAACGGCATTACTAACATAGAAACGGTTGAATGCGACGTTTTCGAAAAATTAAGAGAATATAAAAACCAAGGTAAAATCTTCGATTTAATAATACTCGACCCACCTGCTTTCTGTAAAAGCGTAAGCGAAGTCAAAAACGCTTATAACGGCTATAAAGATATAAATATTTTGGCTATGAAGCTTCTTAGGCGTGGCGGAATTTTGGTTTCCTCTTCATGTACCCATTTCATAAGTCAGGCGGTTTTCAGAAAAATGCTTACCGAATCCGCTAAAAACGCAGGACGACGCGCTAAAGTTTTGGAGGAAAAAATTCAGTGCCTTGATCATCCTTCACTTCTTTCCGAGGACGAATCCTCTTATCTCAAGTTTTTTATTCTTCAAATCGACTAGGTTTAAAAAATGCGCATGCAAAATTTTGCAAGCGCATTTTTATATATTTTATAACTGTTTTAATCTTTCCGTAATTTCGCATTCGCCACGAGAATACTCGTCTCTTATTACTTCGCCGATACTGTCAGCAACAATTTTTCCCATAGGATTTTTAACGCTTACTATGTTTCCAATAATTTCGGCGTCCACTACGGAATTTTCGAAAGACAGGTCGCAGTTTTCCATAGTGCAGTTTATAAGTTTCAGGTTTTCAGCATAGCAAAGCGGTTGTGTGCCCATTATTTTGCAGTTAATAAAGGTCAGATTTTTGCTGTACCAACCAAGGTATTCCCCTTTTACAACGGAATTTTTCACGGTAACGTTTTTGCAGTGCCAAAATGCGTCTTTCGTGTCTAATACACTGTCATTTATGGTTAAATTCTCGGTGTACTGAAAGGAATACTTTCCAACCATATTAAGTTTTTCAAAAACGGAATTTTTAACGGTAAAAAAAGGATATTCGGACACCACTTTTACGTTTGATATGTCAATGCTATCCGAAAGCCAACAAAATTCCGGTGAAAGGAAAGTGCTGTCCTTTATTTTCATCCCCTTGCACTCTCTTATAGCCTTTATTCCGTGGCAGTCAAGGTTTGTTATTTCCAGGTTTTCGTCATACCAAAGCGAAGCCCTGCAGGTTTCCGGCATTACGCAGTTTTCAATAATGCTGTCCTTGTTGTGCCAAAGCGGATATCTTAATCCGAAATAGCAGTTTTTAATAGTCAATCGAGAGGTTTCTTTTAAGCAGGATTCCCCGTCATCCGGCCCCTCGAAACGACAGTTTTCCACAAGCGCGTCGGTTATGCCGTATAAACTTCTTTCCGTTCCGTCAATTAAATTTTTGTATGTGTGTTTTCTAATTGTTTTCATAGGAATTATATCTTACCACCTTTTTAGGCATTTTTCAACCAAAAAAAGTGGTTTAAAATAGTTATTTTTGAAAAAATAAAATAATTTTAAACAACAAAATAAAAAGCGTTGACATAAATTAAAAAAAGTTTTATTATATTAGCGTTGCTTGTAACGACGCATATTTGCGTGTTGCAGGTTATTGTTTCGGGGGTATGGCTCAGTTGGTAGAGCGATGCGTTCGCAACGCATAGGCCAGGGGTTCGAATCCCCTTATCTCCACCATAAAAATTCATACAGAGTCTTGTGCTTTGTATGAATTTTTTATTTGTAACGAAAATTGGGGATTCGGATCGGGAAGTCGCAAAAATTAACCAAATTTCTCTTTTTTGCGACCAAATAGTCTTGTGGACTGTTTGCCGAGTCGGCGTGATAGCAAACAAAGTTTGCGGCGTGAATCCCCTTATCTACACTTATTCAGCCCTCTGGCATATATGGTCCAACCTTTTGTTTTACTTGCAATCTTACCGGTTTTCTGATAAAATCAAAGTGCAGGAGAATAATATGATAAGAATTACGCCAAACTTCAATTTCAATGGAAACTGCGAAGAAGCAATTCGCCTATACGAGCAAGCCTTTGATGCCAAAGTAGAATGTTTACTTCGTTATAGCGATGCAAACTCCGAAGATTACAACAAAAAACTGACTCAAGAGCAAAAGAATTTTATTTACCATGCGGAAGTTTATGTCGGAAATCAAAGAATAATGTTGGCTGACGTTATGGATATTGATTTGCAACCGAGTTACGCACTTTCGCTCACTGTTACGGTAGATACAAAAGAGCAAGTCATAAAAGCCTACGACATTTTAAAACACGGTGGCAAAATAATATATCCCGTTCATAGTACGACCTATAGTTCCGCCACTTGCAGTCTTGTAGATAAATTTGGGTTCCGCTGGGTAATTATGACCGAGCAAACGGAACGATAACTAAAACGATAAGATTGCCAACAACAGACGGGCCTTGTGCCTGTCTTTTTTTCTGATTTCCTTGCAATTTATAACATGTTATGTTATAATGATATAACAAGGAAGGAGAAAGGTTTTATGAAAAAAGGTAAAAAAAGTCTTGTTATTGCAATTTCACTAATCTTAATCACATTTCCTGTATTCGGTTGCAAATATTGCTATTATCAGGGATACAGGGGCAAATATCCGGAACTATACACAGAAACTATTTATAGCGTGTTAGAATGTAGTGGCTTTTATGACAGCCCATCTTTAGCAGACCCCGCAATAGTAATTTTAGAAAGCGATACATACGGCAGGATAATGTACTGTTATTACGAAAGTAATATGCTTGCAATTTGCATAATGCAAGAATCGGACGATAATTACGTTTATTACTACTCTGACTACAATTTTATACTAGTTCCAAACTTTAAACCCGGGTTAGGCACTCTTGAAGAAGTCATATACAAGGCATATACCGAAAAAGAAATCAACGACTTTAAAGCGATTAACGACTTCGGAAAAGAATTTGATGAAAGCAAGTGTATAAAAAGAAAGATCACACTCAAAAAAGATGAGCCCCAATTAAGTAAAAGCAACGAGCAACTGCTTACAAACCTTTGTATTGCTTATGCAAAAGAAAGCGGTTGCCTTGGTAAAGATTCTGTCTATAGATACGCCAGATTCAATACTTATGACGATTACGGACGGATGCTGTATTACGTCTATGGAGTACATTGTGATGTGAACGGCGAAGGTCATAGTCCCACTTCTGAAAGTAAAGAATTTCATTTGGCAATAATTTTTAATCCTGATTGGAGTTATGACGAAACAAACACGTTTTTGGAATTAAAGGATAATAACTATCAATCCGATTTAAAAGCCTTTAAAGAGTTACATAATTGGAACAAACCACTTTAAACCTAAAAAAAGGAGAAATGTTTATGGAAACTTCATACATACTTATGTGGATTTTTCTTTGTTTGAGTATATTTGGTTTACAACAAATTGCTGCTGCCGGTTGGATAGGAAACAGAATTTATTCCATTTATTACGAAACCCATTTTTTGGTTAAAAAAAGCGGCATAATGAAACTTATTTATTTTAAACCTTGCCATTTCGGTAGGTACACATTATATGAAGTTTTCTGCTTTTTCTACTCTTATCTGCAAATTGCAATATCAAGTTTGTTTGGTACCCTATCAATTTTCCAAGTTATCGGCGAAACAACCTTTATCGTTTTTTTGGTAACTCAATCACTCTTATGTTTGTTTTTGGAGGTTTTTATTTGTATTTTTAATGATATCGGCAGCCATAGAGATGAGAAGTTTAAATTATTCCCATCAGGCTTTGAAAGAGAAGTATCAAATATTTCCGACGCTGTTAACAACGTAGATTTTTCCAAAAATAAACGTGAAAACAAATTGTTGCAAAGAGTTATGAAAGGCTATAACACCCTTGCAAATAATGAATATTATACCATTTATAATTTGCGGCAGTCCTACAACATCAGAATAGATAAAGCAAAAAGCGATAAGGATAAAATAGCGAAAATCAATGCAGATTATTTAAACTACTTTAAAAATTTAGACAAACTTGAAATAACGAAAGAAAACAAAGACGGCTCGCTTGTTATAAACGTAAAAGAGTAACTGTCTGTTTTTGAACATCAACGCTCCCCCACAGTTAAAACGCCAACCAAAACCATTACGGTTCAGGTTGGCGTTATTTACTATAATAAAATATTATTTCTTTTTTGACAATTTTCCGAAAACGGATTTAAACCATGCGGCAATATTAGAAAAATCCTTTTTAAAGCGTTCCCTATCCACCGCGGCGCCGATACCGAAAGTTACAACTGCAATAAGTAAGTACATTGGTATCACGAGCCACAAAAAGGCAACGTTTTGCCAAGCTTTGGGGGTAAACACCGCACAAATTTTTCCCATTATTGGGAATGCCTCGGGCGAGTGCATAATGAACATAGGATTCAGCGAATATAACGTACCGTAAAAATCCCCTTCCCCGTCCAAAAAGCCTAGTGAAACACAAATAAAATCGTTAAACACGATTATAATCATGCCAAAAAACAACAAAAACGGCAGTTTCCAACAAGTGCGGTAATTAATTTTATATATACCGAGAAGCGCCGGCAGAATGGAAGTCATGAACAAGAAAGTATGACAAAAATAGAAACGCAGCGCCTCCCATGAAAAGGCCGGCAGCCCCAAAAACCAATGGGGAACAACCATGGCAATCATACCTGCAACGCTTCCGACGTATGTAATAAAATTTTTCCAAGTATCGTTTCCGATCAAAAAAACAATCGGCGAAACGACAATCAGAAATGCGCACATGTTATAAAGTGTGTTTACGTGTCCGAAACCGGTATTCCACAAATGCGGCCAAAATATAAATTTAAAGAAGTGTTGCAGCGTGTTCACAAGCATCAAGCAAAAAACCGTAATTTTTTGTGTTTTTTCCTTTCTTTTTCGAAGCAGTAAATAAACGCCTGCCGTCAGCCCCAAAGCAATAACGATATACAAAAAGTACGCAAACGAACCATATCTGATGGTCATAACAATCTCCTTAAAGCAATTTTAAAAATTACTTGCCAATTACTTGACATTTACAATTATATACAAAATTCGCAAAAATTGCAATGGTTTACGTTATAAACCGAAAGATATTTCAAAACTCGTTAAATCAGTACTCTTCAGAAGTCTACTTTAAGGAAGTTTTTGACGGAAAGTTTGCAGGCTATAAAGGTAAGCAGCGCATAAGTTACGATGCCGATAGCAAGCGCCGAAAGTTTTGCCAAGGTGTTTTCCGAATTCAAACCGTTCAGCGTAGTGGAAAATAACGGCGTAACCCAACGAAGCACGATAAGCACTATGATTACGGCAAACACAACCACTGCGGAAATAACGAACGGAATGCCGATTTTATCTGGATTTTTAAAATACGTCGAGAAAAAGATAATGTTAAATATGCCTAAAATCAAAGCTCCGTTTCCGACAAGTGCAAGATTTGCGGAAATTCCCGCCTGATTTATTATCATTTCTTGTGGAAACGCAGCGCATTTTATTACGCCGACTAACACGGATAAAAGCATTAAAGCTGTCTGAAAAATCGAACAAACGAGAATTCTTGCCACTACTACGTCCGATTTTTTTACAGGAAGTGAGCAGGTAAACTGCAAATCGCTGTTTTCCCTTGAGGTCAGACAATAGAAAAACATAGAAAGCGAGGAAAAGAAAAATACCACTTCATACGGATAGTTAGGAACCAAAAGTAGCGCCACAAAGGACAAAAACACGTAGTTTGTCGGGTGAACGCACAGCGCAAACTCCTTTTTTATAAGATTCAGCATAATACTTTACCCCCTTCCTTTTCGAGGTGAATCATAATTTTATCGATTGTCGCATCGGAATATTCAACGCCCTCTAATTTAGCAACGTTTTCCGCTTTGACAAGCCCCTCGTAACCTTCTTTAACGGCTTTAAGACCTACAACTTCAAGGTTTTTCGACTGTTCCTCGTTAAGCAAATGCACAACTTTGTACTTTGTCAATAACTCTTTTAGTGGTGAATCCGCCAAAATCTTACCGCAAGAAATATAAACTATATCGTCCGCAATACGCATAAGATCCGAGGTTATGTGCGTTGAAAACAGTACCGATACCCCTTCCGACTTAACAAGGTCGAGGATAATATCGCAAAATTCCTCTCGGGAAAGCGGATCGAGTCCGCTTGTCGGCTCGTCCATAATAAGCAGTTTTGCACCATGCGAAAGTGCTAACGCTATTGCAAGCTTAACCTTCATGCCCTCGGAAAGATCCCTTACCCTCTTATCTTCCTTTAAAGAAAACTTTTTAAGATAACTTTGGTATTTGTTTTCGTCCCACTCGGAAAAGAAGTTTTTATAAACGTTTTTAATTGCAAAAAGTGTTTTAAGCGGATAAAATCTGAAACCTCCGCCAACGTAGCCGACCTCTTTTTTAACGGCTTCCTCTTGACTAAAGATATCTTTACCGAAAACTTTCACATCTCCCTCGGCGGAAATAAGTTGTAAAATCCCTTTTATCGTCGTGCTTTTGCCGGCTCCGTTTCTGCCGATTAAGCCGGTAATATGTCCTTCTTTGACTTCGAAACTAACGCCGGCAAGTTTGAAAGAAGGATAAACCTTCGTCAAATTTTTAACTTCTAAAGCTTTCATTTTTCCTCTCCGCGCATGCTGTTTACCGCATCCCAAAAGGTTTTCATGTACTCAAACGGTTGCAGTGCAATGCCCTGCGTTTTATCCGCCATAAGTACGAATGAATCCCCTGTTTTTGCTCCAAACATATCCCTTACTTCTTTCGGGATAACTATCTGACCTTTAGGTCCTAACTTAACCGTTGCTATATATTTGCCTTCCGGTGCCTTCATAACGCCTCCTCTAAAACTGTTATATTTGTAATACTTGTATTACTTTTCCAACTTTGCAAATCCATTATATGCGCACAAATAAAAAAAGTCAACCGTTTTGACTTAAAAAAAGGCCCTTATCCGATACATTTTCGGATAAAGGCTTAATTTTATAGCGGCGTCAGTTTGCCGTATCTTGTGTAACAGGCCGTGGCGGTTCCTCGTCGAAGGAAAAGTTCAATAGTTTGATAAGAATATAAATGGATAGCACGCAGGATATAAAGCGTAAAATTATATTAAACGAAACCATTGAAGTGTCTACGAGTGCCAAAATATTAAGTATAATTACTAGTAGCACCAATAAGTACATTGATTTGGGAATAGTGTTCTTTTTCTTTCTCGAATCCATAAGGTAGTAAACAAGATAAGCGTATACCGTTCCCCAACAAGAATACAGAATAGGAATTATTATATAGTCGTAAACTAGGTTTTTTAAAAGGTTTTGCATGCTTAAGGTAAGCATTTCTTCGTTATCGACGATTACCTTTATATTATATAAAGCGGCTTCGTCGATTTTACTTGAAATAAATAACGCCGAAAATCCTTTAGTTAAATTTTCGCACATTACGTAACCCATTGTCAAAAAGGCAACCACTGCAAAATAATCTCTTACGGTTTCCCCTTTGAAAAAGTTTGCGGACAAAAATATCACTGCGAACATTACGACGTTTGAAATAACCGGCATAATTACGGAATCCACTATTGTTTGGTACAGCATTATATACAAAAACTCGGACATAATCTGCGAAATAACGATGTAACACAGTGCACCTATTACCATAAGTAGAAACAGCTTGCCTACGGGAATTTTCATTCCAACGTCAAATTCGTAATAAAAAACCGTTATAAAACAAGGTATTGAAATCGATAAAAACACAAGTGCAACCGGAATAAACGCCACTTTGTCGATAAAATACCACAGCGCCACCATAACTGCCGATAAAAACACGAGAGTTACAAGCGTACCGAGCGTTCCCGTAAGTTTGGGAAGCACGGCGCCTTTACTCGGATACAAAAGATCCTTATCCTGCTTGAAGTTTGCAAAAAGCGCAGTAAAAATAGTCGGCCTTTTTTTAGGGGCTTCCGGTGCGGGCGCTTTAGGCTGAATAACGGATTTTACTGCGTTTTCATCCTGTTTTTCGCTTAAAAGAGAAAGTTTGTCAAAGTTATTCATCATAAGCCACAAACTCTATAAAGAAGTTACTCCCTACGTCTTTTTCACTTATCACGCCGAATTTAAGTTTATGGCCTTCGAG